>JBHHUM010000138.1:0-3946 GCA_046861645.1 Fidelibacterota bacterium
GAAGCACTAAAATTTTATAGGAGAGAAAAATGAAAAATTTTATCGTAGGAGCTATACTTCTAACTTTACTGTCTATCGGTTTAGTATTTCTATCCATTAGAAACGTCTACTCAAAACCGCCTACCAGAGTCCAAATCACCACTCTATGCCTCAAAGGAGTCACTTACTACGTTACCAGCATTGGCGGCATGTCCCCAACTCTCAAATACAACGGGACAGTTGTCCATTGTCAAAATGGTGGGAGAGGAAAACCAAAAACTGTTGACTTCACACTTTAAATGTGTTATAATATAGAGAGGTATTTTTATGAAAAAAGTTTTAATTGCCTGTGAAGAATCTCAGGCGGTGACAAAAGAAATGAGATCGTTAGGAATCGAAGCGTATTCTTGTGATATTATTCCATGCTCGGGAGGGCATCCCGAATGGCATTTGCAAGGAGATGTTGAACCTCTTCTTAAAGAAGATTGGGATATGATAATCGCTTTTCCTCCTTGTACTTATTTAACCGTGACTGGAAATCGGTGGTTTAATATTGAGAAATATGGAGATAAAGCCATACAGAGGCATAAAAACAGGAAAGAAGCAATCCGGTTTTTTATGTTGATAGCAAATGCCAAGTGCGAAAAAATTGCTATTGAGAATCCAGTCGGAATAATGAGTACGGAGTGGAGAAAACCAGATTGTATTGTGCATCCATACCATTTTGGAGATCCTGTTGAGAAGAAAACGTGCTTCTGGTTAAAAAATCTAGAACCTTTAAAACCCACAAACGTAGTCGATCCTCCAAAAAGAGTTAGGTTTAAAAGTGGAAGAACAATGTCCCCCTGGTTTGCTGAGTCATGGAAGCTGCCAAAAAGTGAGATGAGCAAATTCAGGAGTAAAACATTTCCGGGGGTAGCAAAAGCAATATCCAGTCAATGGGGTAAGGAGGTGTTGGCATGAAAAAAGTTTATCTGGTAAGAACAAGTGAAAGTAAGGACGGTACTTTCGGGCTGCTGTTCTACGGGAACAATAAACCCCTCGTCACTCTCGAACTCCCATGGCGGGATAACAAGCCAAATGTATCTTGTATTCCGAAAGGGGATTATAAATGCAGGTGGCAGAAATCACCGAGGTTTGGGTGGACTTATGAGATCACGAAGGTGAAGAACCGAAGTCGTGTCCTCATCCATGCCGGAAATCTAAAAAATCACACGCATGGCTGTTTACTACTCGGCACTCGCAGGTTTACCTTTAAAAAAGGAGAGGGGATTGGAGCATCGAGAATCGCTCTCAGGAAGTTTAATAATTTCCTTAACCACAAGGATTTTAAACTGAGGATAATATAATGGAAATTGAATGTCGTAATTGCAGTCATTATAAAGATGATTATTGTTTCAAAGTAGTTATGAAGATGCAACCGGATGGTTGGTGTCATCAATTCAATAAAAGGAAGGATATAAAACCAAACGAAGATGCAGGGAAGAAACTTTCGGAAAGTTTAAACAGTCTGCTTGGTTCGCTAAAAGAACTGAGAGAGGTTTTAATAAAACAAAAAAACAAAGGAGGTAAACAGTAATGGATATTATATCGGGAGTTGCATCAATTTTCACCGGAGGTTTAGCCGGGATAGTATCGTCTGGAGTTTCAATCTACGCTGAGGCGAAGAAACACAAGGCGAAGATAGAACAGAAAAAACTAGACCTGGAGATGGTTAAGGTTGAAGCAGAACAGGACAGACTTACGATGGCTCTAGAGCTTGAACATGCAGATAAAATCCACTCGAAGGATCTCGATACACAACTCAACATCAACCAGAATGAACTTTTAAAGGCGAGCTACGAGTCAGATAAAGCTACATACTCTAAAGGTGCGGCAGCGGCACTGGAGCGGTTGGGTGAGTACAACATGTTTGCAAACATAATGGCTGTCATATCCCTCTTTCTCCTTGTCGCTGTTGATGCTCTCAGAGCGGCCACTCGTCCGGTGATAACAGGCTATCTCGTATATGCTGTTATAATCTCCACAGGAGATATTGCGTTAAACGCAAAGATTTTTCTCACTACTTCTGCTGTGTCATGGTGGTTTGCTTCAAGGTCAATGAAAAAAACATTCAGTGAGAAAGGTAAGAAATGATTAAGTCTAAGTATAAATTTACTTTGGACAAACCATACAATCACTTGTTCTTGTCTTCAAGACTGGTAAGATTAAAATTAAAGAGTCATGAGTCTAAATACTACACATTGAACAGATATATGGCTCGTGGTGAAAAAGGATACTCCTGGGATGGCAACACTATGTTCTTTGATTTCAAAAGTACGAGGGTGGCGTCAATGGTTCATGATATAATGTATCAAGCCATGAGGGAAGGTGTTGTCCCCAGAAGTTATCGAAGGGAGATTGATAAAGAGTTTTTCCTGTGCTGCGTACATGACGGAACGCATCCACTCCTCGCCTGTGTGATGTGGTTAGCTGTCAGAGTATTCGGAGGTTTCTTTATATGAATTATGGATCTTACTGTAAGAAATGCGGGGCGTACCTCTCGTCGGGAGGGCCTTGTGGTTGTGGAAGCTATCCTCTAACAATAACCAGGGAGTACAAAATGGATAAGTATAATGACGACGTTGCGATTATTTTTCCGGATAGAGTGGAGGTTTCTGACGATGGGGAAGAAAAGGTCAGGATCGCCAGATGCATGGGCTGTGGTTTTCTCGTCTTAAAGGCTCATTTAAACAGTGAAGGGAAATGCCGAATATGTGTAAATAGTTCACTTGATGTACTGCATAAAAGCCAGAACGCCCCCGGTGATAACCCCTAAAAATCCTGTGCCGAACAGGAAGTTCCCTATCTTGTTTGTTTTCTTTACAGTATCTGTTAGGGTAACTTTCTGTTCGGCTACGTTTGTTTTAACACTTTGTAACGAATTATAAAGCTCTTTCCTTGCCGCCGATCCAGCCTTTGTCCCTCTCGAATCCAGGATGCCAACATAATCCTTGACTACATGGACATCCTGTTTCAGTTCCGAAATATCTGTTTTAATACCTTCCAGGGCATCAATTATTTTGGAGGTGTTTCCGATGAACATTTCGCATCCTCACTGTCGATAATACACCAACCCATTAAAGGTAGAAACAAAGCAGGTGGTATTCCATTAGGGAAATCACTCTCACTTTCCCCAATCTTCAATTTACGAATGGTTGAGGGGAGTTCTTCATCCTCCTGTTCGAGTGGGGACATAAAGGCCACCAGCTTTACCTGATCGTCAGGTGACAAGTTATACCCGTTTCCACTTTTCTCGCAATTCGCTTCCAGCCACTCGTTTCGTTTAGCCTCATAAGCATCCACCGTACTCTGTAGGATGCCTATATTTTTCAGTATGCGATACCCGGCAGTTGAACTCAAACCCTCGTAGGTACTCAGTTTTTTTAATGCTGAGTATGCTTCCACAATCTCAATTACTTTCAATTAAACCTCCACGTTTGGAACGCCTAAATACGTTGCCAGTTTAGCGTATGCCGCTGGCTGGTCATTGACGTTGCCTGGATCGTCTATTCCAAGCATGACTAATATTCCCTCACCGTTTGCATCTCTGGCTGCCCTGTCTTTATACACTGACACAAAGATTGTAGATTTAACCAGAGTAACCGTTCCGCTTGTAGCGTAATGGTTCTCAATTCTTGAAACCCTGTGATATGCGTTGACAATATCAGTATCCAAAGGTTCCCTTGCGTAATCTGCTAATAATCCCATGATACCACCCTCCTTTCAGTAAAGTTATTATCTCCTATTATACAGGAGCGGTACTCAGTTGTAAATAATAAACTACACCATTTATTTCACACTTCGCAAAGTTAATAGTTCCGCCGTGGGCAGTTTTTCCCGTTAAGACCGATCCTGTTGTCCCGTTCGCAGTACCAACGAAGTCTATAAAAGAGTCGTCTACGTCAAGCTGTTCAAGTTTTAAAGT
>JBHHUM010000049.1:0-15556 GCA_046861645.1 Fidelibacterota bacterium
TTTAGAAATCATAGCGATGCAAATCATACTGACGGAGAAGCTGACAGCATCGATGGTAAAAAGGTGGGTAAGACCCACCCAGGCGAAAAGTGCTCCTGCCAATACCGGACCGGAAAGATGAGCAAGTTGTCCTGATGTGGAGATAAAAGCGTTGGCAGAGGTGAGGTTTTCAGGTTTCACCAAGCTGGGGATGAGGGCATCACGGGCTGGGTAAAAGAGCGTTCCGAAAGTGGAGACTGTGAATGCGATAAGACCAATGACAATGGGCTCTGTACCACCTGTCATTAGGTAGGCTACTAAGGATCCAACAAATATCATACGGGAGATGTCTGAAAAAATCATAACCCTCCTCCGGTCAAACTTGTCGCCTACTACTCCAGCCGCCAGGCTGAACAGTACGGCGGGAAGATAGGCACTGACAGCCACCAGTGACGTGGAGGTTTTGGAACCGGTGAGCTCCAGGATCAACCAAGGTAAAGAAATCTGGTAGATAGCGTCACCTGCGTGAGAGATGATGTGACCCAACCACAAGAGAAAGATAGGCTTGTTGATGGTTTGGAGTCCTGTTTTAATATTAGACATTGAGCGGAATTTGAATCCCCTTCGTTAGATATCAAATTGAAATTGGTTTTTTCTGAGAAATGGGGCAGGGAAAACGTTTCGTATTTGCTGAATGTGGGATTAAATTCACTGGAACTTTTATTAAGGTAAGCTCTTTAATCGGATCAAAAAGTCAATAGGAGGAAAAGATGACCTATATTATCTGTGAACCTTGTGTGGGTGTCTGTGATACGGCCTGTGTTGATGTCTGTCCTGTGGACTGTATTCATCCCACCAAGGATGAATGGGATGAGAAAGGGTACGATGAAGATAATCTGGAAGGGAAGCAGCTCTATATTGATCCAGAAGAATGTATTGATTGTGGAGCATGTGAACCAGAGTGCCCGGTTGAAGCCATCTTTGAGGAAAGTGAAGTTCCAGAAGAGTGGGATTCATTTATTGACAAGAACTATACCTACTACGGACAATCCCGCTAAGTAGCAGGCAACATTAGGATATCGAGCGGTTGTTCTGATGAGCAACCGCTCTTTATGTTTGGATGGATAAATATTTATGACCAGTGAAGAAATAAAAGATTTATTGAAAGAAGTGAAATATCCCGGTTTCAGTCGCGATATTGTTTCCTTTGGGATTATTAAGGATATTCGCACTCTGGGAGATAAAGTGGAAATAGATCTCCAGATTACCTCTCCCAGCGAAGAGACAAGATCGGCGATCAAGTCCGGAGTGGAAAAAGTGCTGCTTGAGAAAGGTGGATTTGCTTCCGTAGAAGTGTCAATGAGGGGTGGGACTTCAAGTACTCAACGGCAGATGCCTGCGGGGAGTCCTCCTCCGACCATTGCCCTGCCGGATATCAAATATACCATAGCTGTAGCCAGTGGGAAGGGAGGAGTAGGTAAATCCACTGTGGCAGTTAATCTTGCTGTGGGTCTGGCACTTGCCGGCAACCGCGTGGGGCTGCTTGATCTGGATATCTATGGGCCCAGTCTTCCGATTTTGATGGGTTTGAACGAACGCCCTAATATGACTGAACAACGGAAATTAGTCCCTTTGCAAAAACATGGAATTAAACTGATGTCATTTGGTTTTCTCAGTGGTAACGAAACCCCTGTAATCTGGCGGGGTCCCATGGTAGCCAGAATGACAGAACAATTCTTCACAGATGTGGAGTGGGGTGAACTGGATTACCTGATAATGGACTTGCCCCCAGGGACCGGTGATATTCAACTTACCCTGACTCAACGCCTACAACTCGCAGGGGCTATCATCGTTACTACTCCTCAGGATTTAGCTGTATCTGATGTACGCAAAGGGGCGGATATGTTTGGTAAGGTTAATACACCGGTATTGGGAGTCGTAGAGAATATGTCCGGATATGTGCTTAACGGAGTGGTACGTGATGTTGCTGGTCAGCCAATGGGAAATGTTTCCCTTTCAATTCCTGGAAAGAACGGTTCTTCAACTGTAAAAACAGCTGCTGATGGACAGTTTAGCTTGGAGGTAGATCTCTTTAAACGTGGGGGGGGATTGGCGGAAAGCAGTCGTTTGGATGTCCCTTTACTTGGTGAAATTCCAATTTCCCTCGAACTGATGGTATCGTGTGATGAAGGTGTTCCACTGGTGCTTAAAAATCCTGATTCACCTGCTGGTAAAGTTTTTAAACATATGGTGGCTAAAGTGGAAGATGTATTATCTGGCTGATCTTACTTTTTTGTAAATGCTCCTGACAACCATTTCAATACTTACCTTTAATTTATTTGGTGCCATGTTTCCCCTGTTATTCTGGTCGGTTAACATGCAACCATTGAATCAGGGGTTTCATCGCTTTATTCTCGGTTTGAGCAGTATCATAAGTGGGGTAGGGGTCATATTTGTCTGGTCGATGGTCAACTCGATCAGTATGAATGTTCGTATTGGAACATTAGTCTGGTTAATCTCCCTGTTAGCAGTAACTATATTTTATTGGCATCGACAGAGGATTCACAAGTGGGTGATTACCATTCCTTCACTATTAGGTATCCTGGCTTTTTATAGAGTGTTGAACGATATGATTTCAGGTGATATTGAACTGTTTGGGGTTTCTTTGCTGGGAGGACTCATTCTCTGCAGCGCTCTATTTGCCATGATATTAGGGCATTGGTATCTCAATGTAGTTTCCCTGCCTATCAGTCTGTTAAAGTCATCGGTTAAGTTTCTACTGTTGGTTGTAATAGTAAGGATTCTCTGGGATACGGGGTTTATTTTTATGGGGAAAGTCCTCTATAATGGTATGCCCCTGTCTATGTCACAATTTATGCGGACATTTGATGGGTTTTTCCTTTTTTTTGCTCTTTTCTTTGGGACTCTTTTGCCTCTGGTACTTGGGATATTAACCCTTAAGACCATAGCCATTCAGTCGACACAATCTGCTACAGGTCTGCTGTATGTTATCGTTATTGCTGTGGTTATGGCGGATTTGTTTTACAAGTATTATCTGGTGCAGGTAGAGTTGCCCTTGTAAAATGTCTATTTCAGTTGGGAAGGAATGTAGCCAGTGTGGTCACTATTATCACTTAATCAGAGAAGCGGAAAATGTAGTAAAATGTCCTCACTGTGGTGACGAGACAACAATTGATGTTGGTTTTACTGAGAAGTTAAAGGGATGTCCATTTTGTCATAGCAGGCAGTTTTATAAACGTAAGGATTTCAACCAGGTTTTAGGGTGTAGTATCGTAATTATTGGCGCTGTTCTGGTTCCTTTCACCTACGGTTTAAGCCTGCCGATTCTGATCATAATCGATTGGATACTCTATCATCGTTTTCCAGACGTGGTGGTTTGCTATCGATGTGGCGCTGAGTATTACGGGTTGGTTCACATTCCAGAGCACATTGAGGGATTCGATCATCATATAGGGGAATTGTACGAGAAATGATAGAATTGGTTGTGGGGTAAAGGGAAACTTGACAATCGTGAATTCGGCACTTAATTTGGCAAGCTGAGCTGGTGCAAATATGAAGGAAGAAGAACTGCGAGAAGTAATCGAGGTTAACGGGAACATTCCCCGTCACATTGCCATTATTATGGATGGTAATGGCAGATGGGCTAAATCGAAATCGCTTCCCAGATTAGCTGGTCATCGGGAAGGGATAAATTCAGTCCGAGAGATTACCCGGGTCTGCGGTGAACTGGGTGTTGAATATCTGACGCTTTATACTTTCTCCAAAGAAAATTGGGCCAGGCCGAAATCAGAAGTTTCCGCTTTAATGAAATTGCTGGTAGAAACGATTCGCAGGGAAGTTGATAATCTTATGAAAAATAATGTGCGGCTACAGGTCATCGGGCGGATAGCAGATCTTCCTGAAGCCCCCAGGAAAGCATTGCAGGAAGGGATAGAACTGCTTCGTAATAATACAGGACTTAATCTTGTTCTAGCCCTGAACTATGGCGCCAGAACCGAACTTCTTGATGCTGTCCTCGCTATTTGCAGAGATATAGAAAAAGGGGACTTTACTGTAGACCAGTTGAATGAAATTTCTTTTCCAAAATACCTCTATACTGCGGGGATTCCTGATCCGGATATGATTATTCGAACCAGCGGTGAATATAGAATAAGCAATTTCCTGTTATGGCAACTTGCCTATACTGAGATTTATTTTACTCCTGTCTTCTGGCCAGCTTTCCGAAAGTGTGAACTTTACGAAGCTATTATTGATTATCAGAACCGAGAAAGGCGGTTTGGAAAGGTTAGTGAATAGATGAAGGAGGTAACCGAGTGATCAGAAATTTTAGGTTCGCAGGAGTTGTCTGGCTTTTGTTTACTGTTTTGGAAGGACAAGCTGCCGATAGAATTACGCTATTGGGTGTAGAGGTATTGGGTAATCGGTATGTTTCGGATATCTATATTCAACGAACGTCAGGTTTGGTTATTGGCAAGGAAATCCTTCCTGGTGATTTTGGTACAGCAGTGAGGAAATTGTGGGACTCAGATGCTTTTGCTGATGTTCAGATTACCCTCGATGAGGAAACCGAAGAGGGCATCTATATTGTAATAGAGGTCGTAGAAAATCCAGAATTAGAGGAAATAGAATTTGTTGGTGGAAAGAAAAAACAGAAGGAAATCAAAGAGGATTTGAACCTCTATAGTGGGATGAGAATTCCTCCTCATCTTTTAACTGAAATTGAACAGAAAATAAAGGAGATGTATGCCGAAGATGGCTTTCTTTTAGCTGAAGTAACTGCGGAGTTGAGAGATGGTGAGACCGAGGGTCGTAAAAATCTCCTTATTACAATCGATCCCAAAGATAAAGTAAAAACTCGAGACATCAGGTTTTCAGGAAATGAAGCGTTTTCTGACAGAAAACTCAGGAAGCAATTAAAAGAGACTAAAATTCAAAAGTGGTACCTGTTCTGGCGTTCGAATTTTGATGCAAAGAAATACGACGAAGACAAAGGTTTACTCACGGATTTTTATATGAACAATGGTTACCGAGATTTCAGTATTAGTTCCGATACTGTCTATTACTCTGAAGATGAGCGAGGTTATGTCATAGAGATTAATGTCGAAGAGGGTAATCAGTATTATTTTCGGAATTTCTCATGGACAGGAAACACCATTTTCAGTGAGGAACAGCTCTTTTCACGACTTAATATCCAACCCGGTGATTTATATAACCAGGAGGAATTTAATCTTGCTGTTTTCGATCGTGTCCAGGGAGCCTATATGGACGATGGTTACATTTACAGTCAGATAGTACCGGAAATAGCTCCCATAGGTAGAGATTCTCTGGACATTACCTTCAGCATTACCGAAAACAATCAGGTTTCTGTTCGCAAAATAGATATTGCCGGTAACACTAAAACAAGGGAAAATGTAATCAGGCGTGAATTGAAGATTATGCCGGGTGACATTTTCAACCGTGAACTACTCATGCGCAGCGCCCGAGAGATCATGATCCTCAATTATTTTGCTGATGTAGTCCCGGATGTTGTTCCCGTGGATGAGGATGAGATCGATTTGCGAATTACTGTGGAAGAAAAGGTGTCTGACCAGGCTACAGCCTCGATCGGTTTTGCAGGGGAATACGGCATTACAGGTGGTGGGTCGGTTGAGTTCAATAATTTTCTAGGGAAAGGCCAGCAGCTCGCTTTCCGCTTCCAACAGGGGGCACAGAATGTAAACAGTTATTATTATGGACAGGGACAGGCTGCCCGCTATCGCCAGTTTTCATTTAGTTTTGTGGATCCCATGGTTAATGATACCCCTGTTCTGATAGGATTTTCGACCTTTTATTATCTCCGGGGGAGAAATAGTTCCTACTATGGTTTACCCCTTGATCGCGAGGTTATTGGTGGTTCGATACGTTTCGGCAAGCGGCTCAAATGGCCGGATAATTATTTCCGGTCCACCTGGGTTCTGCAAGGAACTCGGAAATCGTACAGAGGTTCGGAAGAAGACCTCCAGAATTACGTTAGTGGCTTCAGAGAAACTAACGGTCTTAGCATTGGACAGGTGATTAGCCGTGATAGTCGAAATCACCCCGAGTTTCCATCGGTGGGATCGGTTTTTAATTGGTCCTCAACGATTTCTGGTGGACCCTTGCAGACACCTCTGTTTAATGTCCATGAAAATTTTCATAAACACGTATTTCGCTTTGATTGGTATGCTCCGGCATTCTGGAAATTTGTCCTGGCAAGCTCATTACAGTTTGGAGCTATTAAGGAAATACCTACAAAAGGAGTCGAGCGATCTATTATTCCAGTGGACGATCGCTTCATAATGGGTGGTTCTGGAATTCCCTACGGCACAATGTTACGTGGTTACGTTGATAATACTGTTGGACCTTATAACGGTAGGCCGATAGGTGGACAGGTAATGATGAAATATTCTGCTGAGTTTCGCATGCGGTTTTCAGATAATCCTACCGTATATGGTCTACTATTTGCTGAGATGGGAAATGTCTGGGAAGATTTTGCAGAGACAGATATTTTTGACCTGAAACGGTCGGCAGGAGTGGGGATCCGAATGTTCATGCCTATGGTTGGTATGTTGGGATTTGACATGGGTTATGGTTTCGACGATGTACGTGCCACATCTGAATCACCTGAAGGGTGGCGTTTCCACGTACTGTTTGGAATGCCCTTTTAGGGTCGGACATTCGTAAATTAACTGTTAAGGAAAGAATCATTTCGCCCCCCAAGTTATCAAGTAAATAGGAGGAAGATGTGAAAATAGTGAAAAGAACCCTTATATTTTTGGGTATAATAGTTTTACCTATGACCCTGACGGCACAAAAGATTGCCTATGTGCAAGTCCAACGGGTATTGGGAGAGTGGGAAGAGTATGGAGAAGTGGCTCAACAACTTGAGCTCGAACTCAGAAAAGCTCAATTTGAGTTTCAGGCCATGACGTCCCGACTGGACAGTTTACAGAATGTATTTGAAGCGCAGCAACTGATGAGTTCACCTCAATGGCGTCGAGAGAAGGAGGCAGAAATTGTCGAACTTCAGAAGCGAGTACAGGAATACCAAATTAATCAAACGGATGAATTCAGTAGAAAGCAGACCGAAGCCGAGGGGCCGCTTCTCGAACGATTTCAAATCGCTGTACGAAAAGTAGCTGATGAAAAGGGTTATGACCTTATTTTTGACGCTGCGGCACTACTTCATGCTGAACAGGTCTTTGACGTGACAGAAGATGTTCTATACGAGCTTCGTCGTGGTGAGCAAGCGAAATCTGACGGGAATTGATTCTTGTCAACTCTCCGTGAACTGGCCTCTCTAGTAAATGGTGAGGTAGTAGGTGATCCTGATGTAGAAATTACCGGGGTAGCTGAAATCCAGGCCGCAAAGCAAGGTTCCATCACCTTTCTTTTACACAAAAAATATCATTCTTATCTCGAGTCAACCGATGCTTCCGCAGTGGTAGTAGATCAAGAAGAAACCATGGGAAATACTAATTTGTTAAGAGTGGATAATCCCCATCTGGCCTTTGTTAAACTTTTGGCACATTTTGCACCTCCAGTTCCTTATGAGGGCGGGGTGCATCCAACTGCTGTCATAGACCCCTCGGCTAAGATTGGTGATAGCGTTTCTATTGGACCATTTTCCGTCATTTCGCCAGATAGTGTGATAGGTTCTAATGTCATCTTGGGAGCCCATGTAGTTGTGGAAGAGAAAGCAGTAATCGGTGCTGGTTCACAGATTGATAACGGGGTGATAGTAGGTCGTGAGTGTCAATTAGGTTGTAAAGTTATAGTTCAAAGTGGATCAGTCATTGGTTCTTATGGATTTGGTTATGTCACTGAAAAGGATGTTCATCTCAGGGTTCCACAGCTTGGACGTGTCTTAATAGGTGACGAAGTTGAGATCGGTGCTAATTGTACCATTGATCGGGGGACGATAAGTGATACCGTCATTGGCAAGGGCACGAAACTCGATAATCTGGTTCATATTGCTCACAACGTACGCATCGGTAAAGGATGTTTGATTACCGCCCATGTGGCGATAGCCGGCAGCACAGTTATCGGAGATTATGTAGCATTCGGAGGTCAGTCCGGTGCGGTGGATCATGTCGTGATTGGTGATCGAGCTCAAATTGCCTCCCGAGGAGGGATCACAAAATCTGTTCCCGGGGGGAAAATCTATTCGGGGATGCCTGCACGAGAAGCCCGAGAGCAAAATAAAATTGATGCCTACTTGCACCGTCTCCCAGAATTAATGAAGAGAATACGAGAGTTGGAACGGGAAGTGGAGAAAGCAAAAAGAAAAGAATGAATATCAAACAGCAGACTATTGCTTCCTCCATAAGCTGTTCTGGTGTTGGGCTTCATACGGGTCTGAAGTGCAAACTCACTTTTCGCCCTGCTTTGGAAAACAGCGGGGTGAATTTTGTTCGAACTGATTTAAAGAATGAATCAGCTATTCCGGCTGATGTCGCGCATGTCGTGGATACTGCACGTGGTACCACCCTATCCCGGAAGGGAGTAATAGTCCGGACAATAGAGCATGTATTGGCTGCTTTGGCAGGTCTTCAAATTGATAATGTTACCATAGAACTTACTGCAGAAGAACCGCCTATAATGGATGGAAGTGCCCTCCCCTTTGTGAAGCTTATACTTGAGGCTGGTGTCACCGTACAGGCTGCAGACAGAGAGCTGTTAGAAGTTGACCGGCAAGTAGTGGTAGAGGATACTGATCATGGCAATAGAATTGAAATCAAACCGTATCGGGAGTTTCGTATCAACGGAAGCCTTGAGTATAACGAAGGTATTCTCGCTCCCCAGACAGTATTATTAGAACGAATTGAAGATTTTTCTGAGGAGATTGCACCTGCCCGTACTTTCGGTTTTCTCAGTGAATTAAAGGAATTGAGGAGAGCCGGACTTGCACAAGGGGGCAGCCTTGAGAATGCGGTAATTTTTGTAGATAGATCAATCAATGACCAGCAACGCAATGAACTGGCGGAGATGTTCGGTGAAGATGAAGAAAATTTAATCGGAAGTAATGGTATTTTGAACCTTGGTGGACTGAGATTCCCTGATGAACCAGTTCGGCATAAAGTGCTCGATCTTGTAGGAGACTTGATGCTTTTGGGAAGCCCGATACGGGGGGAGATCACAGCTCAAAAGATGAGTCATGCCCTGAATGTTGAGTTTGTGAAGAAATTGAGGCAGGAATACCCGCAGAAAAAGGAGGCAATAGCGTGAAAGAAAAGGTATCCTACGGAATTAACCAGATCATGGATATTATGGCTCATCGATATCCGATTTTACTATTAGACAGAATTGTGGAGATCGAACCAGGTAAAACCGTCATCGCCATTAAGAATGTCACTGCCAATGAGCCCTACTTCCAGGGGCATTTCCCCAATAGACCAGTTATGCCGGGTGTTCTTATCGTAGAAGCTATGGCTCAGGCGGGAGGCTTTTTGATCCTCAATACCGTAGACGATCCTCTATCGAAGAATATGTTTTTTGCCTCCATTGAAAGAGCCCGTTTTCGGAAACCGGTTATTCCTGGTGACCAACTTAGAATGGAGCTTAATCTGGTGAAGTACCGACTGAATACCTGTAAGATCACTGGAGTAGCGTATGTTGATGGTGAAGTGGTAACGGAGATAGCTTACACCGCTTCCATAGTACCGCGGGAGGTTTGAACATTTCTCAACGGATTCACCCTACAGCAATTGTTGCTACATCTGCTTCCCTTGGTAAAGAGGTGGAAGTTGGGCCATATTCTATCATTGATGATAGGGTTACGGTGGGTGAGGGTTGTCGGATCAGCAATCATGTTACCCTTCGCTCTGGGACCACCCTGGGGGAGAATTGTACGGTTTTTCCAGGAGTCGTTATAGGAGAAATTCCTCAGGATTTGAAATTCCAGGGGGAAGATTCTGTCGTAGAAATTGGTTCTAATGTTATCATTCGAGAGTATGTTACTATCCATCGGGGCAGTGCCACTCGAGGTAAGACAGTTATCAGTGATGGTTGTTACCTGATGGCTTATGCACATGTGGCCCACGACTGCTTTATTGGAGAGGAAACTATTCTGGTCAATGGCGTCCAACTGGGTGGCCATGTGGATATCCTTGATCATTCCTTCTTAGGTGGGCATGTCGTCGTACACCAATTTTCAAAAATTGGGTCTTTTGCTTTAATTGGGGGAGGCTATCGGGTGGTGAAAGATGTCCCACCTTATATCATTGCTGCACGAGAACCACTCACTTTTAGTGGAGTCAACGTAGTGGGTCTTAAGCGGGTAGGTTTTTCTAACCAACTTATCCGTAACCTGAAAGAAGCTTTTCGTCTTCTGTACAGGTCCTCACTGAATACCTCTCAGGCTTTGGAAGAGATCCGTAGGACGATACCTGAATCAGTAGAGATCAGTAACGTTCTAAGTTTTGTGGAAAACAGTGAACGCGGCATTATCTAAGTTTATCTTCCTGGGCCAATTAACATTTCTGTTTGTTTCGTCTCTCGGAGCTCAGGTTCCCGATTATGATCTAAATCCCTGGATTGGTGATGGTTTTGATGAAAAGGCTGATCGATTTTTCAAACTTTTAGCCGTGCAAACAACTTCAATACGTACATCAGTTAGTAGTGAAGAAGGTCGGATGGTGATGGGGTTGCAATTATCAAGTGCCATTTCATCTGGAAAAGGGAATATGGGGTTTATCAGAGGCAAAGGTGGTATCTTTCCCGTTCTGGAAGGGAACTTCTGGGTCGCACGTAATTTGAGGCTACACGGGACATTCTCCGGTTTCAGTTCAGCGAACGATTTAGTGTTTTCCAGTAGCTACGGTTTTGCTTATCAATCAGGTGGAGATAGAGCGAGAGGCAGGTGGGCATTTTCTTTTCTTCGCAGCAGACTGGAGGGACCTGAGGATCTATTTTTCAAAAGCATTGTAATGAGCACGGGTCGCAGGATAAATTACCATAATCTAAGATTGACCCTGGGAACTGGAATCGTTTTATACAATAGTGGACTTCACATCTCAGGTGTGGATGAAGATTCATTTCCTAAACGAATGGAAGGAGCAGTGGGCATGTTTACCTTGCGTGGTGATACTATGATTGCTTCTAACATAGAAGCAGGATTGGAATTACGTCTAAGTCCTAAATGTTTCTCTCTGACCCTGGGTTTATACAAGATTCTGTAATGTCAAAGCGGGTTTCAATTCTCGGTTCCACCGGTTCCATTGGGCAAAATGCCCTTACGGTAGTAGAACACCTGGGAGACGAATTTGAGGTCTGTTGTCTTAGTGCTGCCCGTAATAGTGCGGTTCTTATAGAACAGGCTAGAAAATACAAACCGGCTGCAGTCGCTCTGGTGAGTCCCGCCGCTGCTGGAGAAGTCAGGGAATCTCTTTCCGGCAGTGGTATAGAGGTTTTATCCGGAAGGGAAGGTTTACTGGAACTTGCCTCTCGGGATGATGTAGATATCGTTTTGAATGGATTGGTGGGAAGTGCCGGCATGGAGCCAACTGTTCGAGCCTTGGAATCTGGAGTAGATGTGGCTTTGAGTAATAAGGAAAGTCTTGTCATGGCCGGTGAACTGATCGACATGATCAAGAAGAAAACAGGAGCTACAATTTATCCTGTTGATAGTGAACACAGTGCCATCTGGCAATGTTTGCAAGGCGAAGATCAGGCCAATATTAAGAAGATCATTCTAACAGGTTCTGGTGGGCCGTTCCGAACAAAGCCCCTGGAAGAGTTTTCAGAAATCACCGTCGAAGAAGCGTTACATCATCCGAATTGGAAGATGGGTAATAAAATAACCATTGATTCAGCTACTATGATGAATAAGGGATTGGAAGTCATCGAAGCACACTGGCTCTTTGCCGTAGAACAACGTCAAATCGACATTGTGGTACATCCCCAATCCATCATTCACAGTATGGTGGAATTCAGGGATGGTTCCGTTAAGGCGCAGTTAGGCTTGCCGGACATGAAGCTCCCCATCCAGTATGCCCTCACCTACCCGCAAAGGATGGACTTAACCTGGGAGGAGACCTACTTCACGGATATTACTTCTTTGACATTTGAGGAACCTGACCTCGTAAAATTTCCATGTATTCGCTTGGCTTTCGAGGTGTTGGAGAGGGGAGGATCAGCCCCGGCGGCTCTGAATGTGGCTAATGATAATAGTGTTTCTGCATTTTTGGCCGGAAAGATTTCGTTTACAGACATTCCTGCTCTTAATGAGGAAGCTGTTGCCGAGCACAATTGGACTAATCATCCAGATTTGGATTATCTTCGGAAGTTAGAAGAATGGGGACAAGAATTTATATCCAATAAAATCAACGAAGTGGCGGTGATATGATAACAATTTTAGCTATTATTTTTGTTTTAGGTATTCTTGTTTTTGTTCATGAGTTAGGACACTTTTTTGCGGCTCGGTCTGTGGGTGTACGAGTAGAGCGTTTTTCTCTGGGATACCCTCCTAGATTAGCGACTTTCACGCCCACTGAAGAAGGTTGGATATTCCAGCTTTTTTTCTATCGCAAGAATGAGGTGGGCAAGTGGGAGTGGGGCCCTGTTCTCAAGAAGACTTTAAGTAGGATTCCGCGGAAAGCTACTGAAACTGAGTATTCCATCGCTTTGGTGCCCTTAGGAGGTTATGTGAAAATGGCAGGGACCATTGATGAGAGTCTGGAAGATGAAATCACCGGAGCACCTGATGAATTATCTTCCAAGAACCGGTTACAACAGGGATGGGTCATGTCAGCAGGGGTGATGATGAATTTAATCCTGGCGGTGCTCATTTATGCTGCTGTCAGTTGGGGTGAAGGAGTGATGACCCCCGTTGATGAAGAGCCCATCGTAGGTACCCTTTCGGAAGGTCTTCCCGCAGACAACATTGGTATTCAAGCCGGGGACAAAATAGTCAGTATTGGCTCTGAGGATATTCATACCTGGGAACAGATGACGTCGTTGATCCATGCCAGTCCCAGAGATACCTTGTTAATTTCGTGGCTTCGGAATGAAACCCTTTTCACTGCAAGTGTAGTTCCCATCGGGGTAAAGGATGTCTGTGATTGTCAGGTCATGGAGTTGGGCTTTATCGGGATTGCTCCGGTAACCGTGGAGAAAGAAATAGGACTTATAGAGGCTATTTCAATGGGATTATCAATAACCGGAAAGAATGTCAGTAAAATATATAATTCAGTCTGCGCCCTGGTAACTGGTAATGCTCCCTTCAGTGATTTGGGAGGACCCATTTTAATTGCTCAGATGGCGGGAAAGTCTGCCCGTGCAGGATTTCTGTCTCTGCTGCTTTTCACAGCATTTATCAGTATTAATTTAGCTTTTGTTAATATCCTGCCAATTCCGGGGTTAGATGGCGGGCATCTGTTATTGGTCCTCTTAGAGGGGTTGGTACGACGGAAATTCTCGGTAAAAGTCCGGATTCGGATTCAACAAATTGGAATGGCCTTTCTGTTATTGTTAATTCTGTCAGTGATTTATAACGATATCGCCCGAATCCTCAATTAAGGGCTGATTTTTTTTAACAACATAGTCATGGAGCCGAAAGTTGATTTGGTTTCAATTTTAACAGGCAGTCTTCGTTCGTCATCTGTTAGCCAGATGCGCATATCGCCTTTCTGCTTAAATAGAGTTTTACCTTTTCGATACGGTTCAATCACCAGACATTGAAAGCGACCCGCCGGTACGCGAACATTCTCTTTTCTATGAACAATGATTTGAAAATCGACAAACTGGTTATTGTCGTAGGTGACAAAAGAGAGCTGCTGCCCGACTTTCAATTGAATTGAGCGCAGGTAGTAAAACAGGGAAAAGGGATCACGTATTACAGAGTTGATCGGTAAAACTTCATTTCCAGACGTAACAGTAGAATCTTTATAGTTAACGTAGGCTTTTAGCTTATAGCGATAACTTCCCTCGTGAATATTTTTTTTCAGTTGACGTGTGAAAAGTCCTTCCTTATCCAACCAACTGTTCACCCGGTCTCTTACGTAAAAAAGGGGATCCACAAAGCGGTTACTTTTTGCCGTATAGCGAATGTGGTAGGTAGGATTACCGTTAATTTCCTCTTCACCAATAACTTTTAACATGGCACTGCCTGCTTTGATAATATTGACCTTTAGATCATATTCCAGTGTTTCTCCTATGCTGAAAGGAATATCACCCGCTGATATTGAGGTGATCATTCCCAGACTTAACATGGTAAGTACCTTAGACATCGGTCTTTCCTCTTAAAATATGAACCATATCTCCTGTCAAATCAATGAGCGTGGATCCCTTGGAAGAAGTAGGGATACCAGCGGCGATTAACAAATCGAATTCGCCGTCAAATTCCTTTGCTATCTCTTCAGGACTGTTTAGTGGAGGTTTTCCTGTCCGGTTTACACTGGTGGAGGTGATGGGGAATCCAAGTTTCTGTGTCAGAGCGGTAGGGAACGGGTGGTCGGGAATACGGGTTCCAATGGACTTCTGTGTGCCCAGGATGTGCGGAGAAATATCGGATTCACAAGCAGGTAGGATGAGTGTCACTGGCCCGGGTAGATACTTATTAATCTCGGTAGCATGCAACTTTGGAATTTTGGCATACACTTTTAACATTTCCCAATCTCCCACAACAATGCTCCAAGGTCCTGAACGACCTTTAATAGTGACGAGCTGTGCCACGGCAGCATCATTCCGGGCGTCAACACCAAATCCATACAGTGTGTCAGTGGGATAAATGAGCACTCCTCCTGAGCGTATAACATCGGCAGCCTGCTTCAGACTTGCAGGGTTATCTATTTTGACGATACTCACCTTTTTTGATTTTCAATTTTTTTCTCTTCGTCTTGGCCTTCGCCTCTGCTTTTGTCTCTACCACTCACTTCAATCTTCTTACTTCTCCCTTTCTCCCCCATACCCCTTCTACATTACTCAGAGGCTGTGTCTTCCATCTCCTGTGAAACCAGAAGTACTGTTCCGGGTGCTCCCAAATCATCTCTTCCAGCTTAGACGCAATTTTCTGTGTAATGGTTTCCACTGTGTCATCGGAAGTGACTAATATTCGCTCGAATGTAATGTGATAATGGGAATGTCTGTCCATCCGGCAGAAGGCAGTAATCAGCGGCGCCCCGGTTTTAAGGTGGAATACGGCAGGTCCCCGGAAAGCTGAAGCCGGCCGGCCTAAGAAATCCACGAAAACGCCGCTTTTCCGGGCATCCTGATCAGCCGCCAGTCCCAAGATACCACCCCTGGCAACAACTTTCATCATCTCGTGGGTCGATGACCCGGCGTAGAGAGGCGGCAAAGCCATCTTCGATCGCCACTCCACAAAGAAACGGTTAGCCCCCTTGTTCTTCTGCCGACGGATTACCGGCGTGAAACTGTAACCTTTGCGGCTGAACCAGATCGGGAAGATCTCCCAGTTCCCGAAATGACCGGTCAGGAGGATCATCCCTTGCTTCGAGTCCGGCGATTCCAAGGAATCTTCACCTTCCACTGAGACGATACGTTCCAAGTCGAGCGTCTCCACCCGGAGGGTGTCAAGAAT
>JBHHUM010000139.1:0-3671 GCA_046861645.1 Fidelibacterota bacterium
TCTCCAGCTCAATTGCCACCAGTGCCTGAGACCAGGTATGAGTTACAGGTCTTGCGCTCATTGCGACGAATTATCCGCGCAATCGACATTTACTCACGCAAGTTGAAGTCGTCATATCAACTTACTGCTCCTCAGTTGGTTTGCCTACTCTGCATTGTTGAAGAGGGCCCCTTAAATTCCACAGCTATCTCCAAAAGAGTATTTTTGAGCCCCAGCACCATAGTAGGGATACTGGACAGGCTGGAAATACGAGGACTAGTTACAAGAGGAAGAGATGCAAAAGACAGGCGTATTGTTAATGTCACCGCATCAGCACAGGGGCTAGAACTCGCGAAAACAGCGCCATCCCCACTTCAGGATAACCTTGTCAACGCATTGAGAAAATTACCCGAACTTGAGCAAGCTACAATAGCACTTTCCCTCAAAAGAATAGTAGACCTAATGGAAGCCGAGCAACTTGAAGCAGCTCCGATTCTCGAAACCGATCAGCCTGATATGATTGCTGCAAAGGATGCTGGCAACAACAATGCAACTGTGTCCGATGCTTCTGAGCCAAAACCAGTGGAAGAAAGGGAGTGACTGGCTGATTATGTCTATGACATTAGCTGGATATGAGTTCGAGGGTCCTATAATGAATGCCGGAGATCTTAAACAATTCCTTGGTGTTTTTGCTGTGATTACTGTCTGGGAAATGTCTCCTGTCTTGATAGATATCGACTCTGGGGAAAATACTCGTGAGTCTGTCAAAAAACACCCAAGAAAAGTGTGGAGGCAGCTATCTAAACCCGTTGGGCATGTTTTTTTGACACGGTATCAGAACCTTGAGGACAAGGAAAAGCGTGTTTCCCTGGTGAACAAAATCAGAGCTGAAATGGACGTTCCGTGTGGAAACTGATGCATATAAGAAGGAGGAATTAGAAAAGAAATGTCTATAAAAATTGGTGAACATGTCTTTGATGGTCCCTTCACGACTACCAAAGACTTAATGAATGACCCGGGTGTCTTTGCTGTCATAGTGGCTAAGAATGATAAAGGCACTTTGATTGATGTGGGCGAATCCAACAATGTAGGTGAATGTATTGAGAACCACAAGAGTAGGGCGAGATGGGATAAATTCGCTGCTACCGGAAAGTTGTGTTTTGCAGTGCTGTACACTCCAAGTTTTGATCAAGCTGAACGTAGTTCCATTGAACAGGAAATACGCTCCCAATATGAACAAGACACTCAACGGAAGAATTCTGGTGGCACGAAGGAAGGGGGCTCCAAGTAAGGATGTTACGGAGTCTGAACTCATTGATTGGTAACCGGATTATCGCTACGGATGGTGCCGCTGGTACTGCTTTGGATTATACCGTCAATTGTGTGGAGTGGCACATCAGCGAGCTTGTTACTTCTGTAGGCTCATGGTGGCGTTCATACGAAGTACGAATACCCAGCATTTCTATACAGCGTCCAGTTGGAGCAACAGACATGCTTCCTGTAAGTCTGACCAGGAAAAGTTTGAAAGAGAGCCCACGAACGGATGACCACGGCAACTTTCAACGGGAACTGAAGAACGATCTTCTTTCGGTAGGAGTCCCTGTAGGTAACTCTACTGCTCCCCAACCAATTAGGTGGAGCTCGATGGTTGCTTATCGAGCTCACGCATTAGATGGGCCAGCCGGTTTCCTAAGAGATCTCATTTTGAATGATGAAAACTGGCATATTCGATACCTAGTCGTGGAACTTGCGTTAGAAAGTGTCAGTCATCAGACCCTTGTCTCAAGCGACTGGGTCTCGGGAGTTCATGAAAACCAGTCATCAATATCGCTTAATCTGAGCAAACGTGAATTGGTAGGTTCACCTGAGTATGACCCCAAAGTGCCTGTAAATCGCGACATTGAAGGGAGGCTGTACAACTATTATGGACAGCCCTTCAAAGAAAGATAGTAAAGAGATGTTAGTATACTCTACATGTGCTCCGCTCTTATTGGTAGCTGGAAAGTATGGAGGCAGTGTTGCTTCATAGCGTCCAGCAAATGAGAAACTTTACAGTAAGAGAGGGGGGTAACACTGTGGGAAAAATCTGGGGATTTGTGATCGACAGGATAATCTGGCATGTTAGTCACATTGTTGTCCAGGTAAGCAAAGGACTACAGGATCGAACTATTCTCATTTCACGGCAGGCACTTGGATTACCACATACGAAAGATAGAGTTTTAACAGTATCTCTGTCAGAATCACCAGATGACTCTACCGATTGGAGCCGTAGTCCAAATGTCACTGAACTCGAAGTATGTCTGGAGCAAGAGCAAGGCTGGGCAATTGCAAGACCTATGCCTCTACCCGCTTTCCCGATGCCTATGGTCAGAAGTTACTACATCAAGTCGTCTGGCACTGCTGAGAAACAGCAAGACGGCGCTGATGCTGCACCTCAAAGTTGTAGAGACATAATTGACTGCCAAGTACATGCACATGGAGAAACAGTTGGGCGTGTCACTGACCTGATTGTTGATGATGATTGCTGGCAGATACGATACTTAGTTGTGGACAAAGGGAGATTACTCCCGGGGCGGAAGTTAATACTGTCCACCCTCTGGATTAGGCAAGAGACGGAGAACAGCTCTATGCTCCTTGTAGATATACCTGCGGATGTCATAGAGCGCAGCCCTGAGTACGATCAATCTTCTCCGCTGACTAGGACAATGGAAAGTGAAGTCTTCTCCACTATGGGAGAACACCATATTGGGAGAAAAGGAACGAAGAGGAATCCTGACTTTGAAAATAAGTAATCATGAGTTCAGTAGACCGTTTGAATCGGTAACTGACCTGAAAAGTGCTCCCGGTCTGTTTGCGATTGTGTATGTCGGCGAAACAGGCACTGCCATTCTGATGGAAGTCAACTATGGATCGAATGTCATGACCGACGTTGAGGCCACTGTTACTGATCCGGCCTGGCAAGAACGCACGAAAGGTGGGCAGTTGAGATACGGAGTTCGCTACGCCAACGATTCTAGCGAACAGGAACTGAAACGGATTCTTAAGAATCTGAAAGACCAATACCTCGTGACCTGCATTTTGTAAGTCCGGTGGTTATATGTAAGAATAGGAGTATGATGTTTTGAATGATTCGTTTGATGATATGGCATCTAGCAAACCTGTGGCCCAAACTGATGGAAGAACTTTTTCCTCTCCACAGGATGCTGCAAGCAGTAAGAAATCAGAAGTAACTTTACATGAGTTACGACAATTGGATGACTTTCCTGAATGGACTAGCCTGGAAGATCTGGCACAGTTTCTCTATGAAAGTCTTAAGCCGTACGAAGACCCACTGCCTGTAGTCAGACAGGGTGTATTAGATGCATTGGAGCCAAGCAACCGAGAGCCGGGCTTTGTTCTCATAGCGGAAATGGACCGAAAGGTTGTGGGCGCTCTTCTAATGTTGCGCACTGGCATGAAGGGATACGTCCCGGAGAACCTCCTCCTTATGGTAGCAGTTGATCCATCTACCCGTGGCAAAGGAATTGGGGCTCTAATCATAAATCGCTCTTTTGAACTGGCCGACGGCGATGTTAAGCTGCATGTCGAATACGACAACCCAGCCAAGCGACTTTATGAGCGCCTTGGGATGACAACCAAGTACGCTGAAATGAGGTATGTCAAGTGAACCGTGTTACGATTGATCTTCACAA
>JBHHUM010000140.1:0-3565 GCA_046861645.1 Fidelibacterota bacterium
CTAACGATCCCTGGAAAGCACCAATTGGGGTACGTTTACTTCCGGCGATCATCACCTGTTGGCCATGACTAACCACCGTCATTTCCTCCGTTTGCACTATAAGCTTTGATGATTTCCTTCACCAACCTGTGCCGTACTACGTCCTTTTCTGTCATATAGACAAAACCAATCCCATCTATCCCTTTAAGAAGTTTTTCAGCCTGCAACAGTCCCGATTCCTCCCGGTTGGGAAGGTCCATCTGGGTCACATCACCGGTGATTATCGTCTTTGAATTAGGCCCCAAACGGGTCAGGAACATCTTCATCTGCATCGTGGAGCAGTTTTGCGCTTCATCCAGAATAATAAAGGCATTATTCAAAGTTCTACCCCGCATATACGCCAGTGGGACAACCTCGATAACTCTTTTGGTGAGGTGGGCTTTAAGAGTAGCTGCAGCAAGCATATCATGGAGGGCATCGTAAAGGGGAGTCAGGTAGGGATCAATCTTTTCACGCAGGTCGCCAGGTAAAAACCCAAGTCGCTCTCCCGCTTCTACAGCTGGTCGGGAAAGAATAATCCGTTTCACTTGCCTGCCCTTAAAAGCCGCCACAGCCAAAGCCACAGCCAGATAAGTCTTCCCTGTGCCAGCAGGGCCTATAACTAAAGAAATGTCATTATTCTGACAGATCTCCACTAACTTTTTCTGACCATCTGACTTAGGTATTATTTTACCCGATTGGGTATACAGTACCACTTGCTCTGATTCCTCAGAGCGAACATGATTACCACTTGCTATCAATGTCACCAGGGATCGAACATCACGCTCAGTTAATGAATTCTTACGGGAAAAGGTGTTCATCATCTCTGAGACAACTTCTTCCACTTGAACCACAGATTGCTCATCCCCTTCAAGATAAATAGTATCTCCCCGAAGAAGTATCTGACAGGGAAAAGATTGCTCTAATATCTTCAAATGAGCATCAGCAACTCCAGCAATTTCAACTGAATCCAATCCCTGAATTTGTATCTCTTTCTTCAAAAAATAAAAAAAGCCCCTTCTGAGGCTCCCCTCTGATTATTCCTTTCCACCAATCAGTCGTACAGGTGTTTCCAATCGACGAAATGAATATATTTCGAAAAACACGATGCGAAACTACATATTGAGCGAGTCTTAATCAAGGTCTATTGATAAAGTTTTGCCATAATTAAACGATGATCCTTATAACTATCTCAAGACTACTGCACATATCAGCAGAAAAAGGAATTCGAATATAACAACAATCAGACACGACTAAATCCACAGGGACTTTGCTGTGGAACAGTCAAAAACTGTATTTGACTTTCAGGTAGACATTATCATTAGTATCAAATTGTCCAAATAGGGAATCGTCATTACCCCAGAGAAGAAATCCACCTAAGCTGATTCTCAATCCTTCTGACATTTCATAGCTTATATCCAACCGACCCAATCCACTATTATTGTTAACGTCCACCAATCCCAGAATATTAGCAATGACCATTTCCCTCAGGAATGAACCCGAAATCATAACAGTTGCCATTTCCTCAGATTCATCATCTACCATCTCTCTTTTAAAATCCATGATCTGAGTATGAATTACTTGGAAGGAAATAAAAGAGCCCCAAGGTCCTGTTAAATCCAGTCCTAACATACCTTGAAAGAAATTACTGGTTAAAGTTTGCAAGCTTTCATCTGTATAACGACGATCCAGATAATATCCTAATTCCCCGCGAAGTATAGTAGCAAATAACGGTCGGGAAAAATTCAGACCATACATAGGAGAACGATAATAGGTTGGTGTTATATAAGTATCCAAACTGGTAGGGACCTGTAATGTAGGATCAATAGTAGTGATGGTACTATCTATCTGTCCAAAAGGGAAGTCATTGTAACCATTTAGATATAGTAAGCTGAGATCAGTATCAAAAAGGTAAGTAGAAAGTTTGAGACCAATTTCAGAATTTTTTATTTTTCTGTTGGGTAGCAATTCATTATTTAAGTGTATTACATTAGGAATCCACATTTCCCATCCTATAGGGATCCAGATAGTGTCCGGAGGAATGTCCAGGGTAAACTCCCAATCACTCCCCGACTCAGCAAACTGCCACGGCTCAAACTCAGGAATCCACAACCCCTCCAAAGTCCAGTTTTCAAGGTAGAGGTTTACTTTTGCCATGGGGAGGCCCATGCGGATGTTATCAAAATCCTGCAGCAGGAACATGCGCATATCCAGTGGACATACTATGTCGTTAATGAACAAGCCATCAGCCTTACCCCACACGACCTGCTGTTTCCCGAGGCGGAATTCCATTTGTGAAAATAGAAGATCTATATAAGCTTCCCTTAACGTAATCTCAAAATCTGTTTCACCCACGACAGCATCATCCCTGATATCCAGGGAAAAATACCCCCCAATAGCTTCACCATACAAATTCCCATCTAAACGCAACCGATTACGAATGAGCATGATGTCATACTCCTCTGACGTCCGTACTGCAACCCAGTTCTGGTAATAACCCGAGAACTCCACCTGGGCCTGCAAAGCAATGCTTGACACTAAAAGTAAAATCACACTCCTCAATCTTATTTTCATGACTTCTCGCACAGAATCACTTCATCCTTTTAAGGCCCCGTTCCGTAAAACGCCATCCGTCAATACCACTATCATATTTGACGTCGTTTATCTCCAAAATAGTTTTGTGCGCCTTCTTTACGTTTTCCATTATCATCTTATCCACTGTCCAGTAATTACCCTCTTTATGGAGTTTAGGAATGGTAAGAATTTTTAACAGTTCACCTTTTTTATTAAAATATTCTACTTTTCTGACAATCCAGGTTTTTTTACTCACCCAGACTACCCTCCGGGAATAGGTAGATTCCTTCTGCACGGGTAGAGCTCCCACCAGGTAGCAGTCCTCCCCGAATATTTCATCTTCACCTATTAATTTGTAAGTATCTTCATCAATATCCCGGCTGCCCATATCTTCATAAGTGAAGTCACTGCCCATGAATTCTGTGGACTTTTCACGGGCGACAATACGCTTTACCTTCTGCATAGCTGGAAGATAGAGCCACTGATCATCGTCCTTATCACTCTGATATTCCCATATCAGTAAACTGGTACCTTTAACATCAGCAGGTTTTAGAAACCGAATAAGAGATTTTGATCTGAAATCTCCTTTTTGGAAGAAATCCTGATATCTTTTTATCTGCCGCATCCGCTTACGAGTTTTTCCCTTTTTGCTCTTGATAAGCGACATTGTAACAGTAGAAATAGCATCGTTCGGTTCCGGTAGAGTATCAGTTTTTTCCATTATCTCACGGCCAGTCATTTGTCCCCATCCGAATGAAAACAACAAAACCAAACCCAATAAATACTGTTTCATATTTTTAACTCCTTCATCGTAACCGCAGGTTCTACTACTACTCACATGTAACCGCAGGTTTTATGCCTGCGCTGGCTCACCCATGATCGTGGGTTCTACTCCAAACTCGTAACCGCAGGCTTTACTCCTGCGCTGGCTCACCCATGATCGTGGGTTCTGCTCCAAACTCGTAACCGCAGG
>JBHHUM010000011.1:0-45322 GCA_046861645.1 Fidelibacterota bacterium
CATTTTTAATTCTGCCGGGATGGAGAGATAGTATCTAACGAATGTTTTGTCCAGGAACGGTGTGCGGGCCTCCAGTCCGTTGGAGCTGATACTGCGATCAGAACGAAGAACGTCAAACAAATATAGTTCCTTCACCAGCCGTTCACTCTCCTTCTGCAGTGCATCCGGTGAGGTAGCATTCTTGAGATAGACATATCCACAGCAGACCTCATCACTGCCGTCACCGTTGAAAACCACCTTACAGTCGGAATTTTCTCTGATAAACCTGGAGACAAGATAGTTCCCCACACTGGCCCGAACGGTTGTTGTATCGTAGGATTCAATATTATAGATCACCGTTTTTATTGCTTCCAAAAAGTCCTCTTCAGACATCTCAATCTGATGATGGATTGTCCCCAAATGATCTGCTGCACTCTGAGCATATTCCAGGTCAATGCTGCCGGGAATTCCGATGGAAAAGGTTTTGAGCATATTTCCATTGTTGTGCTGGGCAACCAACGCTGTAATCAGGCTGGAGTCCAGCCCACCGGATAAAAGACAACCAATTTCCCGTTCTGCCATCATCCTTTTTTCTACGGCATGAGATAATAATTCACAAATACGATCGCAGATTTCATCCTCTGTCCCAATAGCGGTTTCATTATTACTGTAATGAAAATAACGATGGAAAAAATTCCGCTCACGGGAACTCCACCAGCATCCCGGCGGAAAAGGTTGTATTGAATCACAAATCCCAACCATGGGTTTGGCTTCAGAGGCAATAAAGATTTCCACTCCCTTTTTACCTATGAACCCGGGACGAACACCCATGGGGTCGCGGCCAACGTAAAAGGTTTTCGACGTATCATCATAGAGGACAAACATAAATACGCCGTCTAATTCTCTCACCGTCTGTTCAATACCGAATTTCTTGTATAGAAAAAGAATTATTTCACAGTCAGAACCCGTCTCCAGGGTGAAACCGTATTTTTCAGCCAGTTCCAAATAATTGTAGATCTCACCATTACAAATCAGTGTCAATGATGGATCTTGAGGATGCTGCATGGGCTGGTCTCCTGTTTCGGAAACTCCCATGATAGCGAGCCTATGAAACGTAAAAATGGAGTTATTATTCAGTTCTATAATATGAGTGTTTTCCGGTCCTCTGTATTTGATTTTATACGCATGGTCTCTAAGCTCTTTCCACGACAGATTTCCTCCGAGATAGGCAAATATTCCGCACATTCTATTTTTGTCTCCTCTTCATGTTTACCCATAAAAAAAGCCCCCATGACTTTCACCAGTGGGGGCTTTTATAATAGCTGTGTTATGGTTCTACACAGGTTCCCCCACGCCCAAATTATCCGAAGGATCCTTTGGATTGGCATTATTATTGTTATTCAGGTTCTCTGTGTAGACTATCATTGATATTCCGGTACTAATAATAAGTCATAATTGCACTGATGCAAAGTATAATTTCTAAACCCAATTAGGCTACAGTCTTTACCGTAATATCGAGAAGAAATCCAGGTACAATCCCTAACAGGAGTACCACCGCAACCAGAAGTACAATTAGTCCCACAGTTAAAATACCGGCAACCGGACGGAAGACTTCTACTTCCTCTCGCATGTACATGTTCACTACCAACCGGAGATAGTAGTAGACTGACACAAGAGTGTTTAAGACAGCAATGATTACCAGCCAGATGTATCCTTTCGCCACTACAGCGGAAAAGAGTCCATACTTGGCGGCAAACCCAGCCGTAGGCGGAAAACCTGCCAGCGAGATCATGAAGAGAGCCATAGCGGCTGAGAGCCATGGGTGCCGGGAGGCAAGTCCCCGATAGTCCTCAAATGCTACACCGTGTTCCTCCCTCTCTGCTACAGCAATGATGGCAAAGGCGCCCAGGTTCATGGCAGAATAGACCACCAGATAGAAGAGTATGGCACCCCGACTGGCACTGTCCAACACCAGCACACCCATAGCCAGATAACCAGCATGGGAGATACTGGAGAAGGCGAGCATCCGCTTTACATTAGACTGCACCAGCGCAGAGATGTTACCAACAGTCATGGTCAGTGCGGCCAAGATCCAGAGTAGAATCTGCCATTCGCCATGAACCTCAGGGAAAGCCGTTGTAAAGACCTTTAACAGGGCTCCGAAACCGGCCGCTTTGGGCGCCGTACAGAGAAATGCTGTCACCGTTGTGGGTGCTCCCTGATATACATCCGGCGACCACATGTGGAACGGCGCCAGAGCTACCTTAAAGGCAAAACCGATGAGCAACAAGCCGATCCCGAGCGAGAGGAAAACATCTGAAAGAATAGTTCCGGAAGTGATAGCCGAGGCAATTCTATCAAAGTTCGTTGTCCCTGTAGCTCCGTAGGTCAAAGCCGCTCCAAAGAGGAAGAATCCGGTGGCGAAAGCGCCCAGCAGGAGGTACTTCAACCCGGACTCGTTGCTGTAGAGATTGTGCCGCAGGAAGCCCACCAGTACATAGAGTGACAGAGAAAGAAGTTCCAGTCCAAGGAAGACAATCACCAAATCGTTGGCCTGCGTCATGAGCATCATCCCGATAACGGCGAAAAGTATGAGAGCCGGATATTCTCCCCGGGACTCACTCTCCTTTTTCTCCAGGTATCCCTGAGATAGAATCAGCGTCGACAATCCCACAGCCAGATAGAGAAAGTCGAGGAAGATGGAAAAGCGGTTCAGCCGCAGCATCCCGCCAAATAGGACACGTTCTTCACCTCCAGTCTGTAACAGAGCGCCCCCAGCCAGAACGATACCAATTGCCGCTACGAGCAACATTATCCCTGGTCGACTCAGCTGGGCCATTTCCAGTGTCAAAACCAGGAGGGCAGTTACTACCAGAATTATCACTGGGGCGCTACCTGCCAGGTCTACAGAGGTGAAATATTGACTTAGATCCATAATCTCAAGTGAAGAAAAGCAATGAAACTACAACAAAAATGGGAATCAGAATGGGAATCGAGTACCTTATCATGTAACCAAAAAAGCTAGGCATTTTAACGCCGCTCTGTTCGGCGATAGATTTTACCATGAAGTTGGGAGCGTTCCCGATATAAGTGTTGGCTCCCATGAACACCGCTCCCGTAGAGATTGCCAGCAACGTGTTATGGTGAGTAGTCATCAATTCCAGGGCATTACCACCAGCAGTGTTAAAGAATACCAGATAGGTCGGGGCATTATCAAGAAAGCTGGATAGAATTCCTGTAGCCCAGAAGTACATATAGTTGATGGGATTGCCACCAGATGAAACCGATTGGATGACGCTTTTCAAGACACCCTGTTCACCAGCCCGCAGGATGGCAATGGCCGGAATGATGGTAATAAATATTCCCGCAAACAACTTCGCCACTTCCTGTATGGGAAACCAGGAAAAATCGTTCTCCTCCCGAACCCTTCGTGGTGTCACCTTCCAGCTTACCAGAGCCAACAGTAACAGTAACAGATCCCGAACTACATTTTGCAATTCCATGTGTAATTCGAAGGCGTGACCGTTCTGCACAAAGTGATAAAGAGGAATCAATGCACCAGGCCGCCAAAAACCGCTTAGCAACACTGCACCAATAACGCCAACTAAAAGAAAAAAATTAAATGACCCCTCCAGACCTAACTTTTTCTCATCACGAGGGACCTCTGCATCAGGTAACACCTCCTTCTTAAAGTAATAGGAATCCAAGGTGTAGAAAATGATAAGTAACAGGGTGACAACGAATATCATAGGAATGAACATGGCACTGGTGGTCCAGAAAAAATCCACTCCTTTCAGAAAACCTAGAAAGAGGGGCGGATCGCCCAAGGGCGTCAGTGAGCCACCGATATTGGCCACTAAAAAAATAAAAAACACGATGACGTGAACTTTATGTTTCCGTTGCATATTAGCTCTCAGCAGCGGTCGGACGATCAACATGGCAGCTCCAGTAGTACCCATCCAACTGGCGAGGATAGTACCTACCAGGATAAGTCCGGTATTCAGGATAGGAGTTCCTACCAGGGTTCCGATCAGACGGATCCCTCCTGAAATGGTAAAAAGTGCTAGCAGCAATATGATAAACGGGAAATATTCCAAAAACATCGCATGGAAAAGTTCATAGGTGACAACCTGAAGATTAAACTCGAATATCATGGGAATTAGTAACACCAGGGCCCAGAAAGCCGATACCTTTCCAAAGTTATGATGCCAGAATTGTGGTGCAATCAAAGGGAAAATGGCTATGGAGAAGAGAATCCCCGCAAAGGGAAAAGCCCATGGTAATCCTAACTCATCACCCGGTAGAGGGGAATGGTGCACATCAGAACTCTCCACGAGGGTCTCTTGCTGAAGAATCTGATTATCATGAAGAGTATCTCCCCCCCAACTGAGTGCGGGAATTGTGCAAAAAATCAGCAGCAGTAGAATCGGCTTTTTCACTCCAGTTCCTCCTCAGATTCTCCTTCAAAGTATACCAGTGGAACGATTTCTCTCTCTACAGTTGCGGTTTGATAATCCTTCAGCAATTTGTTCACGGACGGGTCAATCTTCTCTAAAAACGGCTGAGGATAAACACCCAACCCGAACAGCAAGGCTACTATGGGTCCGATAGCTATCCACTCCCGGGGAACTAGATCCATTAATTTCACATTTTCACCACCCACAGGACCAAAGAAAACTCGTTCTACCATCCAGAGCAGATAGACCGCTGCCAAGATGATGCCTAGAGCCGCAACGACCACTGCTGTGGGATGGGATTTATAGGAACCAGACAGGATTAGAAATTCACCTACAAAGCTGTTCAATCCAGGTAGTCCCAACGAAGCCAACACCACAATCACAAAGCAGGTAGAATAGTGCGGGATAGACCGTGCCAGACCACCGAAATCTGTTATTATCCGCGTGTGCCTTCGATCATAGAGTATCCCTACCAAGAGGAAAAGGGCGCCTGTAGCCAGACCGTGGTTGACCATCTGAATGATACTTCCCGACAGACTCCGGGAAGTAAGAGCAAAGATACCCAGCACGACAAACCCCAGGTGACTGACACTGGAAAACGCTACTAATCTCTTCAGATCAGGTTGTACCATTGCCATGAGAGCTCCGTAAATGATTCCTATCACTGCCAGAGCAATTACCAGCGGTATGAATTCCTTCATACCCAGGGGGAAAAGGGGCAGGCAGAAGCGGAGGAAACCGTAGCCTCCCATTTTCAGTAAGACTCCAGCCAGAAGGATGGAGCCAGCAGTGGGGGCTTCAGTGTGCGCATCAGGTAACCAGGTATGTAACGGAAACAGGGGGATTTTAATGGCGAAGCTGAGGGCAAAGGCCAGGAAGAGCCAATACTGAGTTCCCGACGAGAGAATCAGACGGCTGATGTCTTCGTAAGCCAAGGAAGATGCCCCCAGCTGCGCCAAAGTCTGACTATAGAGATAAATGATCCCAACCAGCATTAACAGAGAGCCTAACATGGTAAATAGTACGAATTTAAGTGCGGCATAAATACGTTTACCTGATCCCCAGACACCAATGAGGAAATACATGGGAATCAACATCGCTTCCCAGAATATATAAAAAAAGAAAAGATCGAGGGCGCTAAAAACTCCTATCATGGCACTCTCCATTATTAACAGAGAGATCATAAACCCCATCACCCCTTTTTGCACAGACTGCCAAGACGCCAGCACCGCCACAGGTACCAGCAACGAGGTCAGTAGAATCAGGAAGAGTGAGATGCCGTCAATTCCTACAAAATAGGTGATGCCCCAAGCGGGTATCCACGATACCTGCTCAACAAATTGAAAGTCAGCCGTTGCTTTGAAATTAATAAATAGAAATAGCGATATAATGAATTCTACCCCGGAAATGAACAGTACTCCCCACCTGGTCGAGTCAGCTCCAGCTTTGTGCATAAGTAGCAGTAATCCCGCTCCGGTTAGAGGTAATAGAATCAGAACCGAAAGAATATGTTCACTCAACCAGTTCATATCAGGAAGACATAAAAGACCATCAGAATTACACCAAGGAAAATGATGGCGGCATAGTTTTGTATCACTCCAGTTTGTATTCTGCTGAATAAGCTGGAGACTTTTGATGTCACCGAACCCAGACCATTTACTATACCATCGATAACACGGATATCAAATCCCTTCCAGATAGCTTCACTCCCTTTGCGGGCAGGTTGCACAATGGTGACTTCGTAAAGTTCGTCCACATAATATTTGCGAGCTACAAATCGCCGCCAACCTTTAGGTATCTCGTCTAATTGACCAGCGCTATATCGTCGGAAAGCATAATAAAGTCCCACCAATGCTCCCAGGATAGAAAGTATCATAGCAGACACTTCTGATAAAACTAAATCTTGGGAAAAGTGACCGTTGACATCCTCTATCGTTCCAGAAAGGAAATGGTGAAAGTGGTTATTTCCACTTAATACCTCCGGAATACCTATCCAACCACCGACCACCGAGAATCCAGCTAATACCATTAAAGGTACAGTCATAACAGTTGGGGATTCATGGGGAGAGACCTCTTTCGACCAGCGTTGTCCACCATGGAAGGTCTGGAAGAGTAACCGGAACATATAGAATGCGGTCAGGATGGCCGTAAGCAGTCCCGTTAAAAAGATGAAATCGCCACCTTTCGAAGAGCTGTAAGTGTACCACAGGATCTCATCCTTGGAGAAAAAACCAGAGAGGAGAGGCAATCCCGATATCGCCGCCACTCCAATCAGCATAGTCCAATATGTCTGGGGCATCTTGCTTTTTAAGTTCCCCATCCGGCGCATGTCTTGCTCACCTCCCATTCCATGGATAACACTCCCGGCTCCCAGAAAGAGAAGTCCTTTGAAGAAAGCGTGAGTCATCAGGTGAAAGATGGCCGCACCAAAAGCACCTACACCAGCAGCCGCAAACATGTAGCCTAATTGACTAATAGTGGAGTAGGCCAGTACTTTTTTGATATCATTTTCAAAAATAGCCATTGTAGCGGCAAAAAAGGCTGTCATTATGCCAATCACAGCCACCAGGGATAGGGCTGTAGTCGAGGCAATAAAAAGTACACTGCACCGGGCCAGGAGGTAAACTCCAGCTGTAACCATAGTTGCCGCGTGAATAAGAGCACTCACAGGAGTAGGTCCAGCCATGGCATCTGGGAGCCAGACATAGAGAGGTATTTGAGCTGATTTTCCTACTGCTCCAAGAAAAAGAAGCAGGGTTATAGTGGTCACTAATCCTGTATCCAGTGCTCTTATCTGGTCAACTTGAAGAATATCACTGAATGCCAGGGAATCCAGGTTTACAAGAATAAGTATCATTCCTAAGAGAAACCCAAAATCACCGATCCGGTTAACAATAAAAGCCTTCTTCCCCGCTGTCGCCTTAACAGGATCCTCAAACCAGAATCCAATAAGCAAATATGAGCAAAGACCAACTCCCTCCCAGCCTAGAAAAAGTAGAAGCAGGTTATCAGCCATTACAAGATTGAGCATCATGAATATGAATAGATTAAGATAAGCAAAATAGCGCTGTATCCCTGGGTCACCTTTCATGTAACCCATGGAGTAGAGATGAATGAGGAAACCTACTCCTGTAACGATCAATACCATTACCAGTGCCAGGGCATCCAGAGTATAGGCGATAGGAACTTGATAGGATCCGAGGGGTAGCCAGATAAACAGGGTTTGGGTAAGCGATTCATGATTTTCCAGGTAAACGTCCAGACTCAGCAGCCCTAAACAGAAACTGATGCCCACCATTGTTGAGGCAATTACACCAGAGAAAAATTCACTCAATTTCTTACCCAGCAACCCGTTCAGCAAGAAGCCAACTAGAGGGAGAAACGGTATGAGCCAGATCGTGTTGTCCATCCTATCCCTTCATCAGGTTGATTTCATCCACATAAATAGTCTGCTTATTCCTGAACAGGACCACAATAATAGCCAGTCCCACCGCCACTTCTGCTGCAGCTAAGGTCATCACCAGAAAAACAAATACCTGTCCATCTACACTATTGTAATACCGGGAGAAACCTACCAGAGCCAGATTGACAGCGTTCAACATCAACTCAATGGACATGAAAATCACCAAAGCGTTCCGCCGGAAAAGAACACCCACTACCCCTATAGTAAAGAGGGACCCACTCAGGATAATCACATGTTCAAGGGGAACGACCATTATGTTCTCCTTTTAGCCAAATAGACAGTACCAATCAGAGCTACCAACAGTAGCAGGGATGCTACTTCGAATGGAAGCAGGTAGGTAGAGAACAGAGCCGTACCAAGAGCCCTCGCCGACCCTGCTGTGAATATTCCTGGGGCTTGATGAAGTGCAGTATTACTGCCTACCATTAACAAGAGTAATCCACCAATAAAAAGCACTATCAGGATTAGTGAAGCTGACCGTTGTAATCGTATCAGCTTGGGGAATGCTTCTTCCCTGGCTGTATTTAATAACATGATTACGAACAGGAACAGGACCATAATAGCGCCGGCATATACCAATATTTCCAAAACCGCCAGAAAATAAGCTTCCAAAAGCAGGTACATCACTGCTAATGAAAAGAAAGTTAACACTAACAGAATTGCACTAAAAACCGCATTGCGATTCAGTACTACTGCCAGGGCTGAAGCTAACGTCACAGCAGCGGCAAGGTAAAAGAGGGTGCTAGACAGCATTCAAAACTCCTGCTGAGGTGTAAGAGGATGGAATGTAGAGGAGTTATGGTGTTGGGGTGCTGGGGTTAAAATGAGTTTCATCTGCTACCCTCCAGTATCCATGGTTTTGGTTTGTCTATCATATTCACAAGTTTTCCTATTATGTTATCATACTTTTTATAGTGATTTGCTTTTGTCCTTTCTCCAAGATAATCGCCATTTTCGAAAAACTCTAACCAAGTCTGCATCTCAGCGGTTTCAGCCTCAGCTTCATTCAATTTGTTAACGAAAGCCCCCTCTTATTATCTTCTTCAAGCCTTGGCAACGTTTGAGTAAACGGACCGAGATGACTTTCGCATTTGGTCAGAGAGAGAAAACTTTTCTTCAGTTAAGAATTTTTTTGTTAGTCTGAATATATCCATGACAGCATCGAAAGCTAACTTATGTATATCCAAATCTTCATGACTCCAAACAAGTTTCCTTTCATCACTCTTCATCTATTTCTCCCTTTTTCCAAGCTCTTGTATTCCCCTGCTTCCATTCTCCCCAGCGTAATAATTACGGTCCTTTGTCATTTCGTATACTTCCAAAAGTCCATCTTTATCTATCCAGAAGGCCTCTCTGGTATAATCTGCAAAATCGTAGATTTCAGTTAATTCAATAGCCTTTTCTGGACAGGCCATTTCGCAGAAACCACAAAAGATGCATCTCAGGAGATCGATATTAAACTGCACTGGGTATCGTTCCTTCCCTTCTTCCCAGGGTGAAGCATCCGGCACAATATGAATACAATGAGAAGGACAGGCAGCCGCACACATCTCACACGCCACACAACGAATGCGACCATCATCATATTTATTCAAACGATGAAGACCACGATATCCATCTGGCGGTACATGCTTATTATCTGGATATTGGAGGGTCACCTTTTTCTTGAAGATATGACGGAAAGTTACCATTAACCCTTTCAAAAGGGCGGGGAGATATAGACGATCCCAAAAAGTGGGCTTGTATGTTTTGACGATCGTGGCCATATCAGATTGTCAACATTAGAATCCCACCAGTGATGATGATATTCAGTAATGCCAGGGGTAACAGTACCTTCCATCCTAACCACATAAGCTGATCATAACGAAAGCGGGGGAACGTCCACCGCACCCAGATATAGAGAAAAAGGAAGAACCCAGTCTTTATTACAAAAGCCAGTAAAGAAAGAATACCCCCCCAGATTCCCAGAGCAGCCTCATTAATCAGCGGTAGATCCCAACCTCCAAAAAAGAGCGTCACCGTCAGTGCTGCTGCGGTTACCATATTGGCGTACTCAGCCATAAAGAACATGCTGAATTTCATGCTGCTATATTCCGTATGATAACCCCCTACTAACTCCTGTTCAGCTTCGGTCAAATCAAAAGGGAGCCGGTTGGTCTCGGCATATACCGCTACCAGAAAAATCAGAAAGGCCAGCGGCTGCCGACAGATGTTCCATGAGAAGAGTTCTCCTTGTTGAGCCACTACTATATCATTCAATTCCAGTGAACCAGCCATCATAATGATACTAATAGCCGCCAGACCCATGGCTAACTCATAACTGATAAGCTGAGCTGAGGAACGTAATCCTCCTAAAAGTGGATATTTGCTATTAGAGGACCAACCTGCTAAAACCAAGCCATACACCCCGACACTGGTCAAGGCAAAAATATAGAGAATACCAATATTCACATTAGCCACCTGTAGTGGAATCTCTCTTCCGAACAGGGAAATAGTCTGGCCAAAGGGGATGACGGCAAAAGTCATGAGGGCCGGAACAATCAGCATGGCCGGAGCCAGGATATAGATCGGTTTAACCGCCGCTGAGGGAATGATGTCCTCTTTCATAAGAAATTTTATTCCATCAGCAATGGGCTGTAGAATTCCTTGGGGACCAACACGGTTGGGGCCCAGACGGTCCTGCATGAAAGCAGACACTCGCCGCTCAGCCAAAGTCATGATCATGACCGCTAGCATTACCCCACTGAAGACAAAGAGAACCTTAACAATCATCACTATAATGGCCAAACCATCCATTTAATCTGCTCTTTCCTGAATATCGATGTTTAACCCTGCAGTTCCCAGTCTAAAGAAGGTAATGTCCTTGTAATTAGAAATCCGCTCTCCCATTTCTGACAACACTTCACTGACATGACTATAATTAAGTACTCGCTTCCCCAATACATTCATCACTTCCATAATAATTGCCCAATCCTGACGGCTGATACCCTGCAGGGGCAGAGCGGGTCGCAACCACTGGATATGTCCTCTGTCATTAATTAAGGTCCCTTCTCTCTCCAACGGGGCAGCCCCAGGAAGCAGGAGATGAGCTCGCTTTGCCAAAGACGTCATGGCAAATGTCTGTACTACTAAAAAATCGAGATGGAGCAGTATCTCCTGCCATTCTGCCGATTCCACCCAATGATCACTATTATCAAGAACATACATTAACCTGATCTTTTGCCTTTTGATATCACCGATAACATCCTCTGACAATTCAGGATTTACTGCTTCCATTCCACCCCGATTAGGAGAGCGGTCTCCACTGATACGGAAACCACCCGGGAATCGAATTTCATCCTCTTCCTCAAGAGGTAATGTTCCCACTATACCTCGTTCTTCCAACACATCGTGCATCAGACGGGCAAACATGAATTGCGTTTCGCTGGTGTGGAAAGGTGAAGTGATACCAGCGATGAGATTACTTTTGTCACTTTTCTTACGTCCTAACTTCTCAAATATTTCCTTAAACGCCCCCGCCCAACTTATTTCCCGCCAATCATCTCCCTCTCGGATCATAGGTGAAGTTACCCGCTCAAGCTGCTTGTAACCGTGGTAACTATAACGACCGATATCACAGATAAAGTGACCATTCACCCGGAGATTCTCACGGGCCGAGATGCGAAATACTTCCCCGTTCTGATGAAATATATCCACGTTACAACCCACACTACACTGCTGGCAGACTGAAGGCTGTCGATCGAGATTCCAGATGCGGTTGCGATGGATATAATCTTTGCTCAACAGGGCACCTACCGGGCAAATATCGGTGACGTTACCCGCAAGGAGGTTGTCCAGGGGTTTGTCCTCCATCACTGATATCTTGGCGTTATAACCCCGTTGTTGAACAAACAATTCACTGGTACCAGATATTTCCCGGGTAAAACGGACGCAGCGAGTACACATAATACAACGATTCTGATTGATTACTACATCCGCTCCTAAATCCTCAGCAGCTCGAACCCGCTTATCTTCTTTAAACCGACTGTGAGCCCGGCCGTAGCGGAAGGAATAATCCTGTAGATCACACTCACCTGCCTGATCGCAGACAGGACAATCCAGAGGGTGATTCAGCAGAAGGAACTCCAATGTGTCCTGCCGGGCTTTCCGCACAGTTTCAGACTGTGTAGTAACAATCATATCATATTTGCCGTCCACTTTCCTCTCCAACGGCATATTACCAATCCGGGTATTACACGCCACCTGCAGCTTAGCCATCCCCGCCACTTCTACCACACACATCCGACAACTCCCCACTACCTCCAGAGCAGGATGGTAACAGTAATGAGGTATCTCAATACCATTAGCCAGAGCAGCAGTCAGCACACTGGTGCCAGGGGTCACCTCAATTTCCAGTTCATCAATTTTAAGCAGAGGCATTAGACCGTAACTCCAGTGGTCTGGACACAGGAAACAAATTCCGTTCTAAATTTTTCCACAAAACTTCTCACCGGCCATGCTACTGCTTCCCCGAAAGGACAGATAGTCTTACCGTAGCTCCCCTGGGAAAAATCGATCAGTCCGCCAATGTTGTCGGTGATTTCCAGGAGCATTTCAATATCCTTGAGTGTACCATTCCCCTGGTAAAGTCGAGAGAGTATCTTCACCAGCCAGGAAGTTCCCTCCCGGCAGGGAGTGCACTGACCGCAAGACTCGTGGGCATAGAACCGGGCAATATTCAAACACGCACGAACCATATCCACTGATTCATCCAAAACTATGATTCCCGCTGAGCCGAGCATAGTACCGGCAGCAGCCAGTTCCTCAAAGTCCATATGCAAACCGGCAACCTCTTCAGTTGTAAGAAGGGGTGACGAAGAACCTCCAGGGAAAACCGCCTTCAGCTTCCGATTTGCAGTGATACCACCCGCCCGGTCGTAAATCAATTCTTCCAGAGCAATCCCCATGGGTTCCTCGTAAACTCCCGGTTTATTGACCCGGCCAGAAATGCAAAAAAGTTTGGGGCCAGGTCCTTTTTCAGGTCCAATTGCCCGGAACCAATCCCCTCCCCGGTTGATGATATGTGGTAAATTGGCTAATGTCTCCACATTGTTTACAATGGTGGGGGCTTGCAGATACCCAGCGATAGCCGGAAAAGGGGGTTTAATTCGTGGCCAGCCCCGTTTACCTTCCAGAGATTCCAGTAAACCGGTCTCTTCCCCGCAGATATAAGCTCCTGCGCCCCGGTGAATAACCACTTCCAAATGATAATCAGTACCGAGAATATCCTCCCCTAAGAACCCGGCAGTTCTGCTCTCAGCCACTGCTTTTTGTAGCACCTCATACTCTCTGTAAAACTCGCCACGGATATAAACAAACGCTAGATGAGCTTGGATGGCATATGCAGCAATAATCATTCCTTCCAGCATCTGGTGAGGGGTCTTGTTAATCAGTAACCTATCCTTAAAAGTCCCCGGTTCACTTTCATCAGCATTGCAAATAAGATATTTCGGCTTGTCTATATCTCTGGGAATGAAACCCCACTTGACACCGGTTGGAAATCCAGCACCACCCCGACCGCGTAAATTGGAAGCCTTTACCTCTTCGACAACTTCTTCAGGTGACAGTAACTTCACGACTTTCTCTAAAGCGGTGTAACCCCCTACTGAGCGGTAAAATTCCAGGGAGTGGCAATTCTCCGCATAGATATGTTCAGTTAGAACTGGTTTAAAATTCTTCATTCCAGAGCATCCAATAGTTTATCAAGTGACTCTACGGTAAGTCCTTCATGATAATCGTTATTTATCTGTACGACCGGGGCTGTCCCACAGGATCCCAAACACTCGACTTTAAGCAGCGTAAACCTCCCCTCAGGGGTAGTCTCCCCGGGAGTAAGCCTATACTTTTGACAAATGTGATCTACCAGCTCGTCAGCTCCGTTCAAACTACATGAGAGTGTTTGGCAAACCTGTAGAATGTACTTGCCCTGTGGTTTGCTGTAGAACATGGTATAAAAGGATACCGTATCAGCAATTTCAGCGGGTGCTACCGCTACGATCCGGGCAATTTCCTTCACAATAGCAGTGGAAATGTAACCTTCCTGCTGTTGGGCAAGATGTAACAATGGTAAGACTGCTGACTGTTTATCCGGATATTGTGAGAGTATATTTTCTACCTTCCCGGGATGGCTGAAAACGAATTGAGACTTTTCACTCATCAGAACTGGATGATCTTATTATCCCTGTGACTACAAATCGATCCTAACATATTCATTTACCGATCCAGTTCCCCAGCAATAATGTTTAGGCTACCTAAAATAGCCACGGCATCAGAAATCATTCCACCCACCATAATCTTGGGGAAGATCGAATAGTTGATCAGTGAGGGGGGTCTCGTTCGAACTCGATACGGAGTATGAGACCCATCACTAACGATATAGTATCCTAACTCACCATTAGGTGATTCCGTGGGGACATAGGCTTCTCCCTTGGGAGGAACCATGCCACGGTTAGGCATGATTTGTTCAAAGTGGTAAATTAATCCCTCTATGGAGTTATATACATCATCCTTGGGAGGTAATACAAACTTGGAATCAGAATCGATATTAATCGCTCCCTCTGGAAGCTTTGCTAAGACCTGCCGGCATATCTTCACACTCTGGCGTATCTCTTCCATTCGCACCAAGTATCGGTCAAATACATCACCACTAACCCCAATCACTACATCGAAGTCAAAATCTTCATAACTTAAATAAGGTTCCCTGACCCGGATATCCCAATCTATTCCCGCAGCCCGTGCTGCCGGTCCAGTTATGCCATACGTGATGGCATCCTCCTTACTAATAACTCCCACTCCCTTGGTCCGTTTCTGCCAGATCCTGTTACGGTTCAAAAGTGTCTCGATTTCATCGGTTACTTTACCCACTTCTTCCAGAACTTCCCTTACACTAGTTTCAAAACTGTCCGGAAGATCCCGCATTAATCCTCCTACTCGGGTATAGCTGGTGGTCAGACGGGTACCAGTGGCTGCCTCAAAGAGGTCGTAAATATTCTCCCTCAGGCGAAACCCATAGAGGAAAACTGTAAAAGCCCCTATGTCCACAGCCTGCATACCCACGCACAAAAGATGATCAGCTATACGACTCAACTCGCACATTAACACACGAATGTATTGTGCCCGCAAGGAAACTTCGATACCCATGAGTTTCTCAGCAGACAGGACATAAGCCACGTTATTACACAGCGGGGAGAGATAGTTCATCCGGTCAGTAATAGTCACATACTGATTATAATCCAGGTGTTCACCCAATTTTTCAAAACCTGAATGAAGGTATCCAATCTCTGGCGTCACCTTGAGTACGGTTTCACCCTCTAACTCCATTATGATCCGCAACGTACCGTGGGTGGCTGGGTGAGAAGGTCCGAAGTTGAGAACTAATTTCTCATATTCCTGAGATTGAGGAGGAGTAAATGAGCTCACGAATGGTTGCCTTTCTTGAGTCCTTCCACAACTGGAAAGTTGCGGCGTTCACCTTTACCCTGACGAGGAAAATCCTTCCGCAGGGGGTGACCTTTAAACTCATCGGGATTCATAATCCTGATGAGATTAGGGTGTCCACTAAATTCTATTCCGAAAAGATCAAATACTTCCCGTTCCTGCCAATCAGCCGTCTTCCAGAGTGAAACTACTGATGGAATAACAGGTTTCTTCTCAGGGATGTATGCTTTGACGACCAGACGCTGCTCATGTTCATGTGATAATAGATGATATACAACGACAAACCTTTCATAACCACCCAGGTTCAGATTATCCACGGCGGTCAGGTCAGTCAAGAAGTTGAATCCTGTTTCCTTGAGAAAAGAGAGAATATTGATGATATCATGTCCTTGTATATGAATAGTCAAGTCTGTCTCTTCAGTTATTTCAATAATGAACTCCCCATAGCGATCCTGTAAAATGGAAAGAATTTCCGGGCGAGTCATTGATTTACACCTTTAGAAGAATAATCAGAGAACTTCTCGTTCTCCACCAACTTCTGAATCTTTATCAGACCATCAAGGAGTCCCTCAGGTCGGGGTGGACACCCCGGTACATATACATCCACCGGAAGAAATTGATCCACTCCCTGGATAACACTATACGTATCAAACACTCCCCCACTGGAGGCGCAAGCGCCCATGGAAATTACCCATTTCGGTTCTGGCATTTGTTCATAGATACGCTGAAGAACCGGCATCATTTTAATCGTTATGCGACCGGCAACAATAAGCAAGTCCGATTGACGGGGGGAAAAACGAATTGCCTCAGCACCAAAGCGGGCCATATCTGACCGGGAAGCTAAAACAGCCATTAATTCAATTCCACAGCAAGCTGTTCCAAAGGGCATGGGCCATAGAGAATTTTTTCGAGCCCAGTTAACCGCTGCCTCGACCGTAGTAGTAAGCAAATTTGATTTTATTTCATGTTCTATTCCCATTCTAAAGCCCCTTTTTTCCAGACAAATACGAAACCGAACAGGATTATCAACATGAATAAGAGCATTTCCAGAAATATGAAGGAACCTGATTTCACGAAATCCTTAAAAATGACCGCCCAGGGGAATAAAAATACAATTTCGATATCGAAAATGACAAAAAGGAGAGCAATCAGAAAGTATTTTACTGAAATTCGTACCCTGGCTGGTGCCAAGGGATCAACACCGGATTCATAGGAAGATAATTTTACAGCAGATTTAGTCTGGGGTCCGAGTAAATGAGAGAGTATCAGCAGCAAAAAGGCAAAACCAGCTGCTAAAAGAAAGACTAAAAGAAGAGGTGTATAGTTTTCCAGTATCATCTTCCTTATTACTGCTGCGATAACCAGCCCTCACCGCTAATTACGGTAAGAATCTCTCGTCGGGGCTGACGAATTTACACTTATGGCAGGAAGAAGACCAAGGAATTGCGGATCCAATCCGCAATAGGTGCCCAATAGATTCCAAAAACTACCGTTGGAACTGCCAAAATTGCCAATAGAGTTGTTTGAAATCGCGGCGGTAAATAGAGCTCCGCTTCACGTTCACCCTGCAGATACATCATCTTTACTATACGCATGTAATAGTAAAGTGAGATGACACTGTTTAAAGCAGCTACAATAGCCAACCAGTACATCCTGGCCTCAATCACTGCTGAGAAGAGATAGAACTTTCCGATGAAACCAGCCGTTGGTGGTAACCCAGTCAGGGAAAAGAGAAATATGGCCATCGTTACTCCAAGGTAAGGTGCCTTGAAACCCAGTCCCCCATACTCATCAATCTCTTCAGTATTATATTTATTTTGTATGGTAATCACGACAAAAAACGCCCCTAATTGCATAAAAAGGTAGACGACTACGTAAAACATTGAGGCATAAATGCCTCCTAAAGACAGTACTGGTATACCCATTAAAATGTATCCTGCATGGGCAATACTGGAATAAGCCAAGAGTCGCTTTACGTTCGATTGTTGAATGGCAATCACATTCCCTAGTGTCATTGTAATCGCAGCTAATATAGCCATTACTTCCTGCCAGGGAAGACCCTCCAGTACCTGCCAGAAAGAAGCCAGCAGAGCATCAGTACCACTGAAAACTATATTGAAAACACGAATGAGTAAAGCAAAACCCGCTGCTTTAGGACCCACGGAAAGATAAGCCGTAATGGGTGTGGGAGCACCTTCATAGACGTCAGGTGTCCAGAAGTGGAAAGGGACCACAGATATTTTATAACCAAAACCAGCCATAATCATTATCGTGGCCACCGTTAAGGTTAAAGTCCCCCCTCCTTGCAGGGTAGCCATACCTTCCCTGATCTCAAAAAGTTTTGTGGTTCCCGTTAATCCAAAGAGTAGTGAGAATCCATAGAGCATAATTCCGGACGAAAAAGCTCCATAAATCACATACTTTAAGGATGCTTCAGTAGATCTTACCCGGGTTTTCAGATAACCTGCCAGGATGAATGAAACGATGCTCACTACTTCAATAGAAAGGTAGATCATGATTAAATCTACACTGGACGCCATCAGAAACATTCCCAATGTCAAAGCAGCTATGAGCAGATAGTATTCCCCTGTCCTTACAACTTTTAACTCATCAGTTTTCAAAGACATTAGAATCACTACAACTGTCGCTAACAGGAAAAGGAACTTAAACATCCGGGCAAATGGATCCAGTACAATCGTCCCCAGAAAAAGAGTGATAGCTTCACTTGCCGGAGTGAGGAGTAAGGCCAATGCCGCAACGGTTAATCCTCCCATGATCCAATATGCAACCCGGTATGATTGCTCTCTTCGATAAAAGAGATCGGTAATAATCCCCAACAATACCGTTCCCACGATAATGAGTTCGGGAATGAAAAGCTTTAAGCTCTGCAGGTTATCCATACTTTACTTTAAAATACTGCAAGAAGTTGACTCTGCTGCACCAACTGGATCAAGTTCCCCATGGTCACTTTCATGACATTCAACACTGGTGCTGGATAAATACCTAATAAGATCACCAGAACAGCTAAGGGCACCAGGGTGAACAGCTCCCGTTTGTTAATCTCAGGTAGATCAGCATATTTCTCATTTAGTTTACCAAGAAACATACGTTGAAATGCCCACAGGAAATAGGAGGCGTTCAAAAGAATACCCAGTGTAGCAATAATCACGATTGTTTTAAATACCGGGAAGGCACCGATGAAACACATGGCTTCACTGATAAAACCAGAGAGACCGGGAAGTCCCAAACCGGCAAAAAACGCCAAGGCCACCACACCCGTATAAAGAGGCATGCGCACACCCAGACCCCCGAAACCATCAATATTGCGATGGTGCGCGCGATCGTATATAACTCCCACCAGGATAAAGAGCATGGCTGTGATTGTACCATGATTAAACATCTGGAGAACCGCCCCGTTCATACCTGCTTCTGCAGCCATTACGTTACCACCATGTTTGGCTCCAGCAGCTATAACTGCAGCCATCCCTAACAACACGTAACCCATATGATTTACGCTAGAGTAGGCCACCATTTTCTTCATATCAGTCTGCGCCAAAGCGCATAATGCTCCCCAGATAATATTGATAAGGGCTAATATAGCCAATGCCCCGGCAAACCAGACAGCTCCATCCGGCAACATTGGATAGCTGATGCGGAGTATACCATAGGTTCCCATTTTCAATAACACACCCGCCAGAATTACTGAAATAGCTGTAGGCGCTTCCACATGAGCCAGGGGCAGCCAGGTATGGAATGGAAAAACAGGAACTTTAATCGCAAAAGCAATAAAAAGTAATATCCATACCACCTTCAAGGCGTTAAAACCCCACCAACTGATTGCACCTAAACCTTCGTTTGCCTGAACCATCAAAACCGTCATATCAAAAGTGTGCCCACAAGTGAAGTAAAGAGCCAGAATAGCCACCAACATAAGCACTGAACCCGCTAAGGTATATAAAAAGAACTTTATGGCTGCGTATTCCCGTTGTGGCCCTCCCCACATACCAATGAGGAAATACATAGGTAGTAGCATCACCTCCCAGAATACATAGAATAAAAAGAAGTCAAGCGAGAGGAATACACCCATCATACCTGCATCTAACAACAGGAACAAAGCAAAGTATCCCTTGGGTGCCTTGTCAATCTTCCAGCTTACAAAAACTCCCAGAAAAGAAAGTAGGGCCGTCAGCAACACCATGGGTAGACTCAATCCATCCACACCCAGGTAATACTGTATATTAAATGAAGCAATCCAGCTCAATTTTTCCTGAAACTGAAAACCGATATGAAAGTTATCAAACAACGCCCACAAAATAATCGCAATAGCAAGCTGAATTCCTGTAGCACTGGCAGCGATCCATTTAATGACCTCCTTCTTATCGCGGGGAACAAGTATGATCGAACCTATGCCTATAACAGGTAACCAGACCAACCAACTCAAAATATTCCAATCCATATCCTGCAATTCCTCTCTTTCCTACATGGCTTGAATGATAAAGATGATGATGATTCCTCCCAGTACCCAGACGAGATAATTTTGAATTTTCCCAGTTTGGATAAATTTGAGAGCTCCTCCAAAAAAACGAGTGGTTTTTCCTACCCCATCGACTATCTGTTGATCTAATACATCGTAGTCCAAATCGATTCCCACCCACCGGGAAAGTCGCTCCGTCACTCGACCAAAACCGTTGATAAAATATTTATCGTAGAGATCCCAATCGATAAAGCCCACTACTTTAGACAGATTGATGGAGGGCTTGACGATGAATCGACCATAGATCTCGTCCACGAAGAATTTGTTAAACGACAACTTATAGGGAAGAGCGAGTTGTTGGGCAAGCTTTTCTGCGGACCATTTTTTTCTTAGATAAATCATTATAGCCAACCCAATTCCACTAAAGGCTACAAGAAGAGAAATAATCATTGCTGGTAGATGGGCATGATGAATCCCCTCGGCAATCTCATGGGCTGATAAATTCAAATTTTGGGGTACTACTGAGTTTTGTGCCACCACTGCATGGGTAAACCAACCCTGATCAGAAAATGGATTAATAAACGGGAGAGTGTAAAAAATGAAGACGGAAAGCGTGGCCAGAATTAATAGTGGCGCAGTCATGGTAACTGGTGATTCATGGATATTATCCAGAACTTCCTGGCGGGCCGGTTTGCCGTAGAAGGTCATAAAGATGAGCCTGAACATATAGAAAGCGGTCAATAGGGCAGCACCGAAGCCGAAAACCGGTAAAAGGAAATGCTGGGGGTAGTGAATAGCATAAGCGAGTGAACCGGCCAATACCGCATCTTTAGAGAGAAAACCTGATGTAAAAGGTACTCCCGAAAGGGCAACGGTGGCGATTAACATGGTTATAAACGTTATCTTCATTTGACTCTTCATCCCGCCCATGTTACGCATATCCTGGGGATCGGAATGATGATCGCCTAATTCATGATAAGCATGGTGCATGGCGTGAATCACGCTACCACTGCAGAGGAAGAGAGCAGCCTTAAAGGCAGCATGGGTTGTAAGATGAAAGAATCCGGCCACATAAGCACCCGTTCCAATGGCCATAATCATGTAACCTAACTGGCTTACTGTGGAATAGGCCAGAACCCTCTTGATATCATTCTGAGTAACGGCAATGACAGCGGCAAAAAGTGCGGTAAAACCACCCACATAAGCGATAATGGTCAGCGTCATGGGTGTGAAGAGGGGGAACATCCGGAAGGAGAAATAAACACCGGCAGCCACCATTGTGGCCGCATGGATCAGGGCACTGACGGGGGTAGGACCTTCCATAGCATCAGGGAGCCAGACATGGAGTGGAAACTGAGCTGACTTCCCCACGGCTCCGGCAAAAAGACAGATTCCTGCTAGGGTTAATACTGGAAGGGGTAGAGCACCAGCAGTCACCTCGTTAAAAATGTCAGTGAAAACAAATGATCCCGTGGCTGTAAAAAATAGCATGATCCCAATAAACATGCCAATATCTCCGACTCTATTTACCAGAAAAGCTTTTTTACTAGCATTGGCAGCAGTATCCTTCTCAAACCAGAATCCTATGAGCAGATACGAGCTAAGACCCACTAGTTCCCAGAACATGTATATGGAAAGCAAATTGTTCGCCAGAACTATCCCGTTCATGGAAAAAGTGAATAGTGACAGGTAACCAAAGTAGCGGGAATATCGGGGATCATCCTTCATATACCCAACGGAGTAAAGATGCACCAGACCTGAAATAAGGGCCACAACCAGTAGCATAATCACCGTGACATTATCAATTAGAAAACCAATTTTTACACTCAATTTACCCAGGTTAAACCACTCCCAGATTGTTTCCTCCACTCCTTCTGAGTCATTCAGAAAAAGCATCATTACGAACATGGCTATTGCGAGACAAAGTGTTATCCCTACAGCTGTAATAGAAACCCAATCCCCTTTCCGGGGCAGTTTACGTCCAAAAAATATCTGGATGATAAAAGCCAACATTGGTAGGATCAGGAAATAAGGAGCAAAAGTCATCATCGTTTCAAGCTCCTGGCTTCATCTACATTCACTGTGCCAAACTTGTTATAAAGATTAATAATGATTGCTAGTGCTACAGCAGCTTCAGCAGCAGCCATGATAATGACAAACATGGCAAATATATGACCAGAAAGATTCATGCTCCCGAAACAGGCAAAAGCTACGAAATTCACATTTGCTGAGTTCAGGATTAATTCCACTCCCATAAGTACGGCAACACCATTCCGGCGGGTGATAACTCCATACAGCCCCAGACTGAACAAGATAGCACCAATCGTCAAATAAGTATGTAAATCGTTCATGATTCACTCTTTCGCGATAACATGGCGGCTCCCACTAAGGCAGCTAGTAATAAAACTGAAGCCACTTCAAACGGTAGTAGATAATCAATCAACAAAAGTTTACCGATTCCTTCCACAGTGCTGTTTGGAGCTAAAGTCGTTTCCAAATACCATGGTGACGTAGTAATCATTCTGTAAAGTCCGACAAAGATCAACAAAACCACAAACCCTCCTACGGTTTTCTGCATGCTGGTATGAGAAAGTCGTATGTCAGAGATTCTATGGGTCAACATAATACCAAAGACAATTAAGACCAGGATCCCCCCTACATAAATAACGATTTGTGTGCCTGCAATGAAATCAGCCAATAAAAATACATACAAGCCAGCTATACCCATGAGAGTGAAAAAAAGAGCAATCGCAGAGTACACCAATCGCTGGGATGTTACTACATAAAGAGCTGATCCTATGGTTAGCGCAACAACTAAGAAGAAAGCCAGTTCAGAGAGACTCACGATTCCGTCTCCTCTCTTGTTTCAGTTGCAGCTGATTCTTTACGCAGTTTCTCTTCAGCATAAGAGGTTACAATATCAGCCGGTACTTTGGAAAATTTGAAAATCAAATTATTACGGTCATATTCAGAAAACTCATAATCCATGCCATGTTTACTGGAATGAGGACCCCCGGTCATAAAAATACACTCCTCCGGACAGGGGTAAGTGCAGAGGTTGCAGTAACAGCATTCTGTCATGTCTATATCGAACCGGGTAACTAAAAGTCTTTTCTGAGTACCGTGAGACGTAACACCCCGATGATTCGCTCCAGGAATATCTTCCCCCTTTCCCACTTTTTCAGTATCAATTTTTATACACTGCACAGGACAGGCGCGTTCACATTTCCGACACCCAATACAATCATCCATATCCACAGTAAGACGGGAGCGAATAACGTTGTAACTGTCTTCATTGAAACCGATATGCCGCTCTGGACGAGGCCATCTTTCCACCGGATATTGGAGAGTAACAAAACCTTTACGAATGCGCAAAAGGTGTCCAAGTGTTACCCTCATCCCTGTAATCAAGGTTGTTAGGGAAAGCCAAATGTTCGTAAAGTATCTGCTCATGTTCCTATCCTAATTCACCAGCATGTCCCACAAGCCAACACCAAAAAGATTCAGAAGTGAAAGGGGGAGAAAGAATTTCCAACAGACTCGCATAAGTTGATCTGTTCTCAGCCGCGGGAAGGTCCAGCGGAACCACATCATCAGTAATATCAGAAAAATGACTTTACCAAAGAACCAGATCAATCCCCAGATGGGACCACCTAAATAACCAGGGATAGGACTCTGCCAGCCACCTAAAAAAGCCACCGTGGTTACACCAGAAACGATAAATACGTTGGCATACTCGCTTAAAAAGAAAAAGGCCCAACGCATACCGGAATACTCGGTATGAAACCCTGCAACTAACTCTGATTCTGCCTCAGGAAGGTCGAACGGTGTACGGTTCGTTTCCGCCACACCGGAGATAAAAAAGAGAAAGAAAGCCAAGAGCGAAAAGGGATTATTAAAAATGAACCAGTTGGGTAGAATTCCCCAGATAGTTCCTCCTTGAGCTTTAATGATTTCCTGCATTTGGAGCGATCCAGCTAACATGATAACAGTTAGAATAGAAAGAGCAGCAGGGATTTCATAGCTGATAATTTGGGCAGCAGAACGCATGGCTCCATAAAGAGACCATTTATTATTGGATCCGTAGCCAGCCAAAATGATTCCTATAACACCTATGGAGCTCACGGCAAGAATGAAAAAGACCCCGATGTTGAAGTCAGCCGCCAATATAAATTGATTAAACGGGATAGCAGAGATGGCCACAAAGGCAGCTATGAAAATAATAAAAGGAGCCAGCACAAATAATTTTCTATCGGCCAGTGCCGGGATAACATCCTGTTTGATGATAAGTTTTAGAGCATCTGCTACCGTTTGTAATAAACCCCACTTACCGGCATGTAAACCCACACCCTGACCCATAGGACCCAGCCGATCCTGCATAAATGCTGAAACTTTCCGTTCGGCGTATACAGCCACGATAGCATTAACTGCCAAAAAGAGGAACAGAGGCAATCCCACCAGTAGAACCGCCAGGATGAATTGTGTTCCCCGGGACATGGTTGCCAACCAGGAAATTCCAGAAAATTGGTCTAGAAAGAAATCAATCATCAGCGGTCGATCTCCCCTAACACAATATCGAGGCTTCCTAAAATGGCTAGGACGTCGGAAATCATCCACCCCTGAGCAATTTCATTAATACAACTCAGCGCCGTAAATGCAGGTGAACGCATCTTCAGCCGGAAAGGGATGGGCTTTCCATCACTGACAATATAGTATCCCAATTCACCCCGAGGTGTCTCTGTACGGGCATAAATTTGTCCCTTGGGAGGACGAATTTTCTTGGGCAGGGCTTCATATACGTCACCATCTCTGGGGAGCTGATCGAGAGCCTGACGTACAATCTTAGCACTCTCTTCGATTTCCCGAACGCGGACGTAATATCGATCCCAACAATCGCCAACAGTTCCCATTGCACCGGTACCAATGGGAATATCGAATTCAAAGCGATCATAGATAGCATAAGGGTCGTCTTTCCGCAAGTCCCATTTCACTCCCGACCCCCGTAAATTGGGCCCAGTAACTCCATAACTAATCGCAACATCCGGCGGGAGAACACCTACATCAGCCGTACGTTCAATGAATATCTTATTGAAGGTAAGGATGTTATTGTACTCTTCAATCTGAGGCTCAAAATAGTCAAGAAATTCATACACTTTTTCCACCCAACCCACTGGTAGATCGTGAGATACTCCCCCTACCCATATATAGTTGTAGAGGAGTCGTGCGCCACATAACATTTCAAAAAGGTCTAGTATCCTTTCCCGATCCCGAAAACAATAAAGAAAAGGGGTAAATGCGCCTACATCCAGTCCAAAAGTACCTATGGCAAGTTGGTGACTGGCAATCCGATTTAATTCAGCAACAATCACTCTGATGTATTCCACTTTTTCAGGTACTTTAATATCCATGAGCCGTTCCACTGCTACAGCATACCCCAAGTTGTTATTCATGGCGGCGATATAGTCGCATCGATCGGTATAGGGGATTACCTGTTCGTAAGTCACATTTTCACAATGCTTCTCAAAACATCGGTGAAGATACCCTATGACAGGAGTGACATGAGTGACGATTTCACCATCTGTCCTTACCTTCAACCGGAGTACACCATGGGTGCTGGGATGTTGCGGTCCAAAGTTGAGAACCATTTCCTCAGCATGTACACTGCCAAGCTCCATATCGAGAACTTTGGTCACTCCCAGCCCTCTTTCATCTTGGGAATTTCTATCCCATGATAAGATGAGGGAAACTCGTAGTCCTTTCGAAGAGGATATCCCTCCCAGTCATCAGGTAAAAGGATACGGCAGAGATTGTGATGACCCTCGAATTCAATTCCGTACATATCAAAAGTCTCCCGTTCAAACCAGTCAGCAATTTTCCAGAACTGCTCTACAGAAGGAACTACTGGATTCTCCCGGGGAAGAATAATACGAATCTCTATTTTGTGATTATGTTGCATGGAGTGCAGATTATAGATTACACCCAGATCACTTTCTTCTCCAAAATCCACACCGGTTATGCACATCAATGCATCGAAAAAGAGGTTTTCATCATTGCGAAGAAACTCAGCAAAATTTTTCCAGTCAGCAGGAGCCACGAGGATGTGATCTGCTGGAGCCTCTTCTCCAGTATCGATAAAACCCTCTCGAAAGTGTTCGTTTATATAGTTTACCTGTTCTGTAAAATCCATATTATTTCAGGGATCACTCAGGCAATAGTTCCCCTCATGGTGGAATCTGCCGGCTCCCTGGTTACATTAAGTTTGCGGTACCGGCCTCGACCATAAGGAACAGAAATTTTCACCCAATCCAAATCGCCTTTGCGCCAGACATAAACCAATCCTACAGCAAGGATGGCAAGAAAGATCATCATCTCCACGAAAGCAAAAAGACCCAATTCCTTATAGACCACAGCCCAGGGAAAAAGAAAGACAACTTCCACATCGAAGATAATAAATATGAGCGCTATCACGTAGAATCGTATGTTGAACTGAACCCAGGCGCTACCTTCAGGGTCTTCACCACATTCATATGTGGTCAGTTTATCACGTGATCGGTTTTGTGGAGAGAGGATGCGTTGTAACACAAGGGGGATCGCTACCATAACGATCCCGAGGAGTACAAATACAAAGGCTGTGCCGAAATTCTGATACATTTGTTGTTGTTGGTTAGTGTAAAACGGTTGAAAATTTACCGACCACACCTGCCCTTTGCAAGCCAATTTCAGAGCATTTCCTCCCGTTTTATGGTGAAATCATCTTATCTTGCTTACTACTATTTCACTGTAAAGGAACTAAAAGCGATTGTCGTTCCCAACCCCATCAGGTAAATTTAAAATTCATGAAATGGCACTTTTAAATACAACCCTAACCACCTTGCTCCCGCTCCTCCCTCGCCCCCTAACGAGGATATTTGCCATGCGTTATGTGGCCGGAGAAAGTGAAGATGAAGCCCTGGAAGTCATCCGTAACCTGAACTCCTCAGGATTCTCTGCTACCTTGGATATTCTCGGAGAGCATACCTCCTCACCAGAAGAAATCGAGAGCGTAACCACAACTTATATGGAACTTTACCAGCGCATTGCCGCAGAATCTTTAGACTGTAACATCTCTCTAAAACTGACTCACCTCGGCTTAGGATTTAATGATACGATAGCTGCTGAGAACTTGTTACGAATCGTGAGCATAGCCCAACAATATAAGAATTTCTTACGCATCGATATGGAGAACTCTCCATTCACCGATCGTACCCTGGAATTATATAGCCACTGCCGGGAACAATACGACCAGGTAGGCTTCGTCCTGCAATCTTACCTTTTCAGAAGTATTCACGATCTGGAAAAATTTCACCATCGTAGTCCTAATATCCGCATCTGTAAAGGTATTTACCACGAACCGGAAAGCATCGCTTATCAAGATAAGGAGCAAATCCGTGAAAATTTTATCAATTTGGTAAAGATAATTTTAGAAGGTCAAGGGTATGCCGCCATTGCTACCCATGATATCTACCTGCTTGATACTCTGGAGACGTGGATTCTTAACCGGAACATCCCCCGGGACAGATATGAATTTCAGGCGCTTTTTGGTGTTCCTATGAAAGGACGTTTGGAGGAGCTACAAGCAGCTGGACATAAGGTTCGTATATATGTTCCCTTTGGTAAAGAGTGGTACGCTTATGCCATTAGAAGATTAAAGGAAAATCCAAGCATAGCTGGCTATATTATGAAGAATTTGTTACGGAGGAAAGCAATATGAACGAACCTGAATCTATTTTACAAATATACCAAATGAAGACCATTGCCGTGGTGGGGCTCTCTCCCAAACCGGAACGACCCAGCCACTATGTGGCCAAGTACTTGCAGCAACAGGGATACCACATCATTCCTGTAAATCCTGGGCACGATAAACTCCTTGACGAGAAAAGCTATGCTACTCTACAGGATATCCCTGAGCCAGTGGATATTGTGGATGTTTTTCGCCGGCCGGAACATGTGGGACCTATTGCCACTGCTGCCATCGAGATTGGTGCTAAAGCCCTCTGGCTTCAAGATGGAGTCATAAATGAACCAGCCGCTAAACAAGCAGAAAAGGCTGGCCTGTTAGTCATTATGAACGACTGTATGATGCGGCGACATAGACAGCTCTTCGAGTAACTAAGGTCATGGAAAACTTGTCTGTCCACCCCCTCACTCCCGACCGATGGGACGATTGGGAGAAACTCTTCGGACCCAATGGCGCCTGCAGCAGCTGCTGGTGCTTGTACTGGCGGCAGACGAGGCGGGAGTTCGATGATCACCACGGTGAAGACAATCGCTGATCGTCCCGGGAGATCGCGGAATCAGGTACGGTACCCGGGATTCTCTATTACGCAGAAGAACCGTAGGGTGGTGCTCCATCGCTCCCCGGGAGTAGTTCCCATCCTTGGACCGGTCCCCTGTTTTGAAGCGCATTGATGATAGACCCACTCTAGTCCTCGGCGGTACGGGGCATTTCGGTCGATACATCGTTGCCAGTCTGTTGGCAAAGAACAAACCCGTCCGTGTCCTGAGCCGGACCCCCGAAAAGGCTCGAATACTGTTAGGCAACCGTCCCGAGATCATCCAGGGTGACATTACTTCCCGGGAGTCGCTTTTTCCTGCCTTGGATAACATCAGGGCAATTGTTATTTCCGTCTCCGCCATGAGCTGGCAGCTCATCCGCAAGCTGGAACTCATTGAACGAGATTCAATCCTGATGCTCTTAGAGGAAGCACAGAGTAGAGGTATCTCCCGGGTAGTGTACATTTCCGCCTATGATATTGTGGAGGATATAGTTTCACAGCTTCCCCGCCTATTTCAGACCATTCCCCGCATCAAGCAAGAGGTGGAGACTGCCCTGTCTCAGTCACAGTTCAACTGGACAGTTTTAGGAGCGCCGCCGTCCATGAAGATATTCTTTGCCATGATCAGGGGAGACAGGATGATGGTCCCGGGTGGAGGTCCTCCTGCCCTCCCCACAGTCAGCGCCCAGGATGTGGGTGAAATCGCCGCACAGTCGGTGCTCAGGGATGATCTCTCCGGGCGCCGCATCCGTATGCCGGGACCGGAGGCACTCTCCTTCCCGGAGGCTGCTAGAAGAATTTCAGCGGTGTGGAAGAAAGAGATTACGTTCCGGAAAATCCCCCTCCTTCCGCTGCAGATAGCTTCCTTAGTTACGCTCCCGTTCAATCCATTTTTACGCCACCTGGCAGGCAGTGTGAAACTGCTCAACCTGTTTCCTCAGGACATAGCGCGAGAGGCAGATAGGGATCACCGCTTTCTGAGAGAGATATTCAGCTATACACCGGTGACCCTTGAGGTAGAAGCGGCACGGCGCAATCTGGCGCAAAAAAGCGAGGCCATAAATGACCACGCTGAATGACAAAAGGACCCTGAAGCGTCCTGTTTTGAGAACAACCCTGTTCACGGGGCTTACTTTCTAATACTAAGCGTGACGCTTTAGCTTTTCGCAAGTTCTCCACCACAACTGGCAAGTTCATTTTTTATCAGTTGTTAATACGTTAGCTGTCAGTCCTACGGACCAGCGGTGGAGATTATTTGAAAAAGGATGAACATGGGTAACTGTCTGAACCTTGATTTACATGATTAACCTGATTATCTCGATTTTCTTTAATCATGTTCATCCTCCTAATCCTTAAAATCAAGGTTCAGACAATGAGACATAAATATCTCCGGGTATCGCTCCAATATTGCTAAAGCGGGATAAAGGAGAAAAATATCGAATAATTTCATGAACAAATTCAGTTTGGCGTTTATCTCTTAATTCTGTAGCTTTGTTTCTGAAACCAAATAATACACTACATTAACAATATCAATGTTAATATACATGACAAAAAGTGAATCATTTTTCCCTACATACGCTGACACATTCAGACAGAGTGGTAAGGGTAATATAAGTCATAAGTATTCATATATTGGGGCCGTTAGGCTCTTACAACTAAAAAATAAGAATTCGTCTCTAACTTTTTTAATAAATATTCTAAAGAAATTTCACAGGACCTTAAATAACAACATTTAATTAAATAAAGGTGATGACTATGCGTGTAAAGATGGGGGGTTTTTCTTGTATGTTTTTATTATTAAGCTGCAATAATAATATAGGATCTAATGGAGAGCTTTATTCTGTTGAAGGTATTATAGAAGGAATTCATGGTCCGATATCAAATGCCAAAGTTACCATTGATAATGATTATAACTGGACGAGAACAACGCTAGAGGATGGAAGTTTCATAATCGATAAAGTATCAAAAGGGGAACATGAACTTTACGTTACAAAAGACTATGACTCAAGTTTTGTAGAGAGAAATTATACCATATCTGTTAATACTGATCTACTTCTTGATCCAATACTTTTACCTTCTCCATTAACTATTTCGAACACTGAGATTAAACAAACACTAACATCCAATATGATCATTTTAGAGTGGTCAAGCTCCGACGCTGAGGATTTTAGAGAATATAAATTATTTCGACACACTACTTCAGGTCTTGATGAAACAACCGGAGAATTAATACACGTTTCAACATTAAGAAGTGACACAACTTTTACGGATTCTATCCCACATTTTTCTAAGTACTATTACCGTGTATATCAAATGAATGATTATGGAAGATTAGGGGGTAGTAATATTGTTGAAGTTCAAACTGAAACATTTCAAAATGAGCCAATATTAGATATAGGTAATTTAAATGTACGTTATCTTAATCAGGGTGAAACTATGTGGTTGTATTTTTCTGCCAGTGAAGGTGAAATATATAAAATTATTTGGGATCACATTGATTGGAGTCCAGGCTTCATTGCTGAAGTTTCATGTTATAGGGAAGATAGTACAACTGTATACTTTGAACGTGAAATTGTAGTACCTCATTTGTCGAGTCCAAAGACAATTGTAGCCGAAGCAAACGAAAAAGTATATATAAAAGTTGAAGCACAAACTTCAAATATTGAGGGTATCTTTAGAATTTTGATTTCTCACCTACTCTATGAAGAAGCTCAAGAAATAATGTTCGATAATCCCGTGAGTATTCCTATAGATATTGGTGAGACAATCTTATACTATTTTAATGCAATAGCTGATACACAATATCAGGTCAATCTGTATTCTGAAATGTATTCGAGTGCCATTTATGTAAAGGTGTCTGCCTATCGGGAACGAATGAACTTCGCTTATTTCTATGAAGAGTTTACAGGCAGTGATGTAGTACCTAAAAGTCTATTCATTGAATCAGTACAAACAGAACGGATATACATTATACTCACGGGTGGATATTATTTTTATGCAACGACTATCGACATTCTTGTTAGCCAAACGAATTGATTATTAGCCTATAAGGAGCTTTTATAGTTGATCTCGATGGTTTGGACCTAGCATCTTACTCATGTTACTTGTCTAAACGCCAGCTGGGGATACGACAGGTTAGATACTATCACTCCTCCCCCCACCCCAACTTCGTTCGCAGTGTGTGGAAGTAGTCCCGGTCCTCAAAGGTGACCATCTGTATATCGTAGTCCGTTCGTCTGACTATTAACACCGTCCCTTTTGACAATTTCGCCTCCGCCTGTCCATCCACAGTGAGGCGGAAATCTGCTTCCGCATGGGGAAAGGTGATGGTCAGCTCCTGATCTGCCGGCAGCACGATAGGGCGGGACGAAAACGAATGCGGACAGATAGGCGTCACCGTCACCAGTGAGAGCCACGGGGCAACAATGGGTCCTCCTGCTGACAGGTTGTAAGCCGTGGAGCCAGTCGGTGTCGCCAGGATAAGACCGTCGGCGGAATAGTTGGTGATGAGGTTACCATTCAGGGAGAGGGAACATTTCAGCAGGCGGAAGCTCTCACCCCGGTCTACTACCAGATCGTTCAGGGCGTGGTAAGTAATACCGCCGTTAATACTCACTTCCAGCACCATCCGTGGGAAAATGATATAGTCACCGGACATGATAGACTCTAACCTATGATTGAGGTTTTCCTGCCCTCCCTCCGCCAGGAAACCGAGTCCGCCCAGATGCACACCAAGAATCGGGGTTCCCCGGTCCTCCACCGCTCGTGCTGCAGAGAGGATTGTACCATCGCCACCCATAGCCAGTAACAGGTCGAGCTCCCGGAACATCTCAGCAGACTGAATTACGCTGTAGTCGTAGTCCTCTTTTCCTTTCAGCAGGTTGTGGATTCGTGTGGTAAGAAAAACCGATTGCTCCTTCTCCTGCAGCCATGCCATTAGATTCGGCAACATGTCCCAGAATGCTTCTTTGGCGGTATTGGCCCAGATGCCGATCTTCATGTCAGATCCTCAATTGCCTCCAACTCGCCTTCAGCATTGCGGCTCAGCTTCTTGATGGTCGCCTCGGCTGCGGTGAGCTCTTCCCGGCACAGTTTAGTGAGGTTCATCCCTTCCTCGAACAGCTTCAGGCTCTCTTCCAGAGAGACCGTTTCAGCCTCTAACTGCTGGACTATCTTTTCCAACCGGGCTACTGCTTCTTCAAATTTTAATTTCTTTTCTCCCATTTCCAATCCTCTCTATGAAAATTTAGGATAGCTTTTCCGAACGGTAGCAACTTTTCTCTTGATACTGTTTTGTCATTGGCTAATTGGCTCCTGGCTCCCCGACACGTTGTGTACGGGGTCTCCAATTCATTTCGACTTGGTTCTTGGCTCTTGGTCATCACTCACTCATTACCACTCAAACCTTCTCACGGATCTCCTGTGGAACAGCGGTCACTTCTCCATCAGACAGGATCACGCCAAATTCTTCTCCCACATCAAGTTTTTCCACGCTGGACACAATCTGTCGTTCGGGAAGAGTATGTACAATGGAATAACCTCGTTTCAGGATGCTCTTCGGACTGGCAGAGAGGAGTCGATCAGTCAATCCCTGATATTTTGATTGTCTCAAGCTCAGGATAAACTCAATCTGCTGATTGATCCGCTTCTCAACCTCACCCAGCCGCAATGACTTTTCATCTACAAGATTCTGTGGTTGCTGAAAACCATAACGGTCTGTTAACCCGTCTAGCTTTTGCCAGGCGGTCTGTAAACGCCAGTTTATGGATTCAATCCAGCGCCGTTCAGTCTCACTTAAATAGGATATTAATTCTTCCCGGGGAGGAGATACGATCTCCGCTGCCGCCGAAGGAGTTGGAGCCCGGTAATCTGCTACAAAATCTGCGATGGTAAAATCCGTTTCATGTCCCACTGCCGAAATTACGGGAAGAGAGCAGTCAACCATGGCTCGAGCTACGACTTCTTCGTTAAAACACCACAGGTCCTCCAGGGATCCTCCCCCCCTACCTATAATGAGAACTTCTGCACCTCCCCATTCTATAAAATCAGATATAGCTTGCACGATATCAGCTGCTGCCTCCGCTCCCTGTACTAATGTGGATCGTACTACGATATCCACGTGAGGTGCTCGACGGGTGAGAACATTGCGAATGTCCTGCAGGGCAGCACCTGTACCGGAGGTTATCACACCTACTACCGCAGGATAAGGCGGCAACGGCTGCTTGCGCTCTTCGGCAAAGAGTCCCTCCTGGGCCAGTTTTTTCTTCAGCGCTTCAAAGGCTAAATATAATGCTCCCAACCCAGCTGTCTCCATCTCCTTAATAATAATCTGGTAAACCCCCCGAGCTTCATACACCGTGAGGTTTCCATGTACCAGAACCTTGACGCCATTCTCTGGTAGAAACTTCAGATGGATATTGTCCCCCCGGAACATGACTGCCTTCAACTCTGCCCTATCATCCTTTAATGTAAAGTACATATGACCAGAAGAGTGGTGAATGAAATTAGAAATCTCTCCTTCTACCCAGATCGATGGAAAGGAACTATCAAGTATACTTTTTACTTGAGCGGTAATCTGGGAAACAGTTAAAACTTCAGGTCCTGAACCCGATGACCTAAAACTCATAGTTTCCTCAACAGCCAAGCTTACTGACCTTCAAACTGTAAAGGCAGTGGTGGACTTCCGGCAGCTTGCCAGGCAGTAAGCCAGTAAGACGCTACCCGCAGAGCAGCATCTTCCATCCTTTGGCGAGCAATACTGCCTGTTTCATTATATAAAATCTCAATGTAAGAAGTACCCTCTAAAGTGGCCTCACGATCATTAATCAGCATTTGCTGCTTTTCCCCCAAGTCAGCACGAGCCAGGGAGTCGGCCTGCAGCAATTTGAAATGGAGAGGATAGGATTCTATTACTATTGTAAATGCCATCTCTACGGGATCAGCAATGTAAACAGGATCTCCCTGTGGCTGAACAGTACTCAGGATATAACGTTCTATCATATCCACCTCCCACCGTTTATGCACACCAGTATTACCGGTAAGTTGTCCATTGTAATTTTCCACTACATGCAAGGGCATGTGGATATCAGCAACATAGTGACCCAACGCCGCTGTAGTAAGAGGTATCTTGTCCCACTGACCAGATTTGAATTGATGGGTTAAGAGTTCAACATAGTGCGCAATCCTCCAGGGTGCTGTACCCCATGAGAGGAGCTTTTCTGAGCCATACATGGCTTCTGCTACTGTCCTATCGCGAGGGATTCCAGTAAAAGGAAAATCATCATACAGATCGGCGTCAATATAATGACCATGCCCCTCCTCAGGATCATCTCCTTCCTGACGCCAAAGGTCCGGGTCGATAGCGTGTTCAGAAATATAATTGATATGGTGCGAGTAGTACTCCCCCAAGGAGCCGGAAAGCAGCTTCACGGCTTGGCGGTTGATAAACTGGTGTGCTTTATAACCCCAACCGAGTAATGGAGAATGGGGAACAGTAAGTAGTCCCGCAAGGAGAAAGAGGATGCCACAGCGGGAGGCTTTCATGCCCTGTAAGTAAAGAGTACCTACTTCTTTTTCTTATGACGGTTGAGACGCAGTTGCTTTTTACGTTTATGAGTCTTGATCTTGCGTCTTTTACGTTTTTTTCCGCTGGGCATCTATATCCTTACTTCATTAGTGCGTCATTCACAACTTTACGCATGACACTGGACGGTTTAAAAGTAGGTACATACCTTTCCGGGAGGTAAACAGTTTCTCCGGTACCGGGATTACGGGCTTTTCGGGGGTCACGATGTTTCACACCAAAAGTACCAAACCCTCGCAGTTCCACACGCTCGTTCCCCTTCAGGGATTCTATGATAGTAGTCATGACTCCATCCAGAACCGCTTCGGTCTCCACCTTAGTCAGTCCAGTAGCTGCTGCCACACGATTAATTATGTCTGCTTTTGTCATATTCTAAATGATCAACCTTTTGAAACAGGTAAAGTTACCCCTCCTTGATGTAGATTGCCAGCTTTTGTCCAGGATGGATAAAGTTGCTCCGGCTGAGATTGTTCCACCGTTCAATTTTGTATATGGGTACCCGATAACGATCAGCTATCTGGCTCAGGGTGTCCCCGCGACGCACCACATATATTTCCTTGATATACCCATCTTGATCTAAAGAGGCTACTTCCGAAGACATTTCCACTGGGATGGTTAGTTTCTGGCTGGGATAGATATAAGCCCCATAGCGAATCCCATTCCACCGGCGAATCGTACGGGCTGTCGTTCCATATTGCTGAGCGATATGCCCTAGCGTATCACCCTTTTTTACTTTATAGGTCACCGTCTTCTGTGGCTTTTGTGCCGAAGCTGACGCCACAGGACCGCTGGCAGTAGTAGATGGAACAGGAATTATTAATTTAGTCCCCTCACGAATCCTGTTATAGTTCCTGATTTTATTAACTGCGGCAATATCGTGCATGGAAACCCGGTATTTAGAGGCTATGGTGGAGAGACTCTCTCCGCGTCGTACCCGGTGCTGTAGATACTGAGGTGAAAAGCGGCTACTCTCCGGTAAAGCATTAAAGGCCGTGGTGAAAGTCTCCTTCTTTCCCATGGGAAGTTTAAGGGTATAGGATCGATCAGGTGGTGTAGCAAATTGCCTGAGTTCTGGGTTGATTTTTTTCAGGGTTTCTACGGAAATGTTAGCACATTGTGCCAATACTGACAAATCAGCACTTTTCTCCAGAACTACTTCCTCTAAAGAAATGCCTTTCCTGGGCGAGGAACGGAATCCGTACCGCTCCGGATCACTGGTGATAATTGCTGCCGCTAAAAAGGTAGGAACAAAATTACGGGTTTCACTGGGGAGAGAATGTAAACGCCAAAACTCTGTAGTTTGGTGGAGCTTAATGGCTCGGTTGACCCGCGCCGAGCCCGCATTATAAGCCGCCAGCGCGAGATACCAGTTATCAAATTCCAAATACAGGTCTTTTAAATAAGCTGCAGCTGCCTCGGTTGCTTTGACGGGATCCCGACGTTCATCGATCCACCAAGTCCTTTCCAGACCGTATAACTTGGCTGTAGAACTGATAAACTGCCACATGCCAGCAGCATGGGCTCGAGAGTATGCTTTGGGATTCATTCCGCTTTCAATCATCGCCAGGAAAATCAGCTCTTCAGGGAGTTCGTTGGCTCTTAGAATACCTATAATCAAATCACTGTACTCTGGATAGCGTGAGAGCCAAATCCCAAAATTTCGTCGACCTTTAGTTTGAAAAAATTTAATGGCCTGTTCGACCCTTTTGTTCAATACCAAAGGAATATGACCCTCCCGGTCATCAATCACCTGAAATTTACTACCGTTTATTTCAAACTCCAGGGGTTCCAGGTATTCAGCCAGCTCTTCCCTCAAACTGGCAATGGCTATGGGCGTTTCCACCTGAGTTATGGTATGAAAATAGTTTTCATAAGAGTAGAGCAGAGTCGTTTCAAAGCGATCATACTCTTCCTGATCATCGGCAGACATTTCTCCTAATTGTTCGGCCTCATTCAATAAGGCTACAATCTTATCGATTAAGAATACAACCTCCAGGGTGTCTTCATGATGATCAGCAATAAGCGCTTCGGCGAACATCTCCTTTGCATCAGTTAAAATAAAAGCGAACCCTTTGTCTGGTTCAATCTGTGGGAGGGAAGAAAGATCTTCAATGGGAATACCCGTCGAATCGACCATTTCAGTTAAGAGATCGAAATGAACGCTATCTGTTGTTATAGAATCAGGACTCTCCGGAGCTCCTATCAGCAACCCATATAAGAGTCCCGTAATGATCCCTGTTTGCCTTAAAAGAAGTTTATTCATAATCAAGAAGAGAGCGAAATTACTTTTAGGTATTTCTTTCATCAAGAAGTTTTCTCTCAAGAGATCACAACCACTTCAACAGGGCTAATAAATTGCTATAATGGAAATTAATTTCTTGTATCTCCATAATGAAGCATTCTGATAAAGTATCTGAAGTGTAAATAGAATTAATTATTGTCATCCAGGCAGTATATTCACAAGGCTCTGGTAAAACCACAATGATAAGGGCAATAAATACAATAGTGCTGTACTATTTCAATCTCTTCCATGAGATTTCGTTACCTATATGCCAAGATTGACCGGTTTTAATACAGTCATTAAGTGAAATTTTATATTGTTCTTCGTCAAAACTTACATATAAGTAAATATCAGCCTGTTGCATGTTGTACTTATTAGTATGTCTATAATCTAAATAGTCAATACTATAATTAGACCAATCAATTCCATCACTATCAGAAGATTGTTTAAAATTGCTATAGGTTTCATTTAAAGACGCAATGCTCTCTGTTATCCAATAGTTAACATTCTTAGAGACAGTCATAATCTTTTTTGATTCTGGTAGAGCGCTTTTCATTATTTCAGCTTTCCACTCATCAGCATTAGGTACCAATGTCAATATCTTATCGAGATTATTAGTTTGGATGAACTTAAAAACTTGGGATCCAAGCGCTTCCATGGTTTCGTAAGAGTCCGTCTGAAGATCATTTACACTTAAATCAGAATAAATTCGATTGGATAAAGTATTTCCATTGCAAAATGCCAATAATATCAAAGTTACAGTGAGCAACAATATTCTTTTCATTCTTCCCCTCCTTTTTCAATACTAATATTTTATTGAATATATACTTAGGAGTAAAGGTAATTAATTGGAAATAACCCTATCTATTCTCAGATGATGGCGCCACTAATGAATATCAAGTTCCAAAATTTAAAGTACAACAGGCAAAATAAAACTACTCATACGCATATGTAAATAAGATTCCTACTCATCTTTTCAACCTTATTTATCCGAATTATCCCTGAGGATTAATCAGGTTAGCTTCTCCAAAAGTCATACTTTATCAGTGCACTCCATACACATGTCTGTACCCAATCATTTCTTCACCTGACCCAAGGCCGCCGCCCGACGGATGATGTCCCTTGTTGCTTCCCCTTTTACCAGAGGAATACGTACCACTTTGCCTCCCCAAGAATGTACTTCCTCACTCCCCACGATATCCTCTTGATCGTAGTCGGCCCCTTTCACCAGGGTATCCGGTTTCAGGGCCATGATCAAATCCAGGGGAGTTTCTTCATCAAAAATCGTTACATAATCTACAGCTGTCAAAGCATCAAGAATCAAGGCCCTGTTTTCCGCAGACTGTAAAGGGCGACCAACCCCTTTCAGTCTCTCTACAGAATGATCGGAATTCAAACCCACCACCAGACAATCACCCAATTTTCGAGCTTGCTGGAAAAGTTCTACATGACCACGATGTAATAAATCAAAACAACCGTTGGTAAAAACCACGGACTTGTTTTCCCCCCTTAGGGACTGACAAATTTCCTGCATTTTATCTCGTGATAAGAGGGCCATTATGACTCTCTCAGGGGACAAAGGACACAAAGTCCTTCTCGACAGTAGCGGGACTGAAGAGCCAGTAAACCCTGCTGTATTCCAAAGCATTTCAGTGACTGGGGATCTAAATACTTTGAAAACTTACGATTCAGTATCCCGTAAGATTGACCGTTCTTCAACTTCCACCACTGCTCCAGAAAATCATTGCCACACCTACTACTCTTTTCCTGCCAGATGGTTTGCAAGGGATACACCACGTTACCCAACCATTCACAGCACCAGCTCTGACCGGGTAACTTTGAGCCGAACGTCTGGTGAAGATCAGTAATTGTTAAAGCTTTTGGCTGCAACCAGGGTGACCACCCGTTCAGTAGTTCCGCTGCCAGGGTAGCTCCAAACCTCATCCTGGTTTCAGGTTGGGCAGCAGGTCGGATGCCCCCCCGTCTCCAGGTAAAAGTCATCCCGTTCCAGCTGTGGGGTGTTCTCAAACCACTACTCTGCAAAAGATAATTCCATATCTCCTTTTCAACCTTAAGATCAGTCAATTTTCTTAACGGCAAGCGTTGGCTTAAGCGCAGGAAATTCTTTTCATTCCCCTTTAACCCCAGAGCCCAAAAAGACGCTTCATAAAACGCTTGTTGAACTCCTTTATACCGTCTTACCGCTGTCCTCAAAGCATTCACCTTCCCCTGCCACCGAAGGAGTGCTAAAGGCGCCAATTTCGTTATCAATTCTTCGGTACCTAGGGTACCAGCTAACCGGCAGGAAGGTAATGGTGTTCTCACTAGCACTTCCGAGGGAACCAGCAATAACGGCACCACCCTCCCCTCACAATTTACAGCTGGAGTGGTACTCTTCTTTAAAGCCACATGGAGAATCACCTTGTTATAGTGGCTATCCAGATGATGACCATGATAAGCCCACTCCCGCTCCTGTCTGTGGAATTCCACATCCCCACGGAGCAGACCCTGAGTAGAGAATAGTTTTGCACCACATACATCCGGACCATCATGTCTGTTCCTTTGGCCAGGATCCAGCAGATGGTAAATTTCACCCGATGTTGTTTCCAGGAGGCATCCTGGTTTGAGGTGGTACCACCATTGGATCAGAAGTTCCTCACGCCATATACCTTTGGCAGGTTCCCGAATGAAATGATGGGAAAAGTTAGAAGGGGAATAGTTCATGGTGAAGTTTTCCCGAAAGCTTTTTTCATTTCAGCTTGCCACGCCTTCCGCATGGAGGCTACCTTCTCTTCCACCAGCTTGGTAAATTTCTGTGAATCTTTTCCTTGCCACTGAACCGTATCGATGGGTTGATCAATCCGTAACTCCACTTTACCACTGCGAACAAGAAAGGAGCCCATCTTGTTGATCCGCTGAGTACCACAAATAGCCATGGGTACTACTGGCATACCCATTCTTATCGCCAACCGCAGCGCTCCGCGCTTGAAAGGAAGCATTTTTTCTGTAATACTTCTCTCTCCTTCAGGGAAAATCAGCACCGAACGGGGAATTTTGCGGAGTGACTCCTCGGCTTCACGGATACTGACCACAGCTTTCCGAATTCGATAACGATCAATAAATAGATGCTTGGCACATCGCATAGCCCATCCTAAAAACGGGACTTTTTTAAGTTCAATCTTGGCCAGGGATACTACATGAAATGGCAGCCCGGCAAAACAGAGCGGGATATCATAAGCACTCTCGTGATTGGCTGCAAAAAAGTAGTGTTTGTCCCGATCCAACTTACTGAGTCCTGAAATCCGGTACCGAACCCCACTGACCTTCAGTATGATCCACGACCATAAACGAATTATTTTCCCCCCGATAAACCCTTTACGATCAAAGGGAGACATTATAATTATTATCAAGCCTAAGACTGTCGTCCAAATGAGGTGATTAATCAACACAAAAGCGGTACGGATCATCGGTTGTAGACTCAATTATTTCAAGACAGATGTATGTAGATAAGGTTGCAACGGTTCAGGTAACCAGACAGTACCATCATCCTGTTGATAAGATTCCAGTAAGGCAATCATTAGACGGGGAGTGGCCAAGGCAGAACCATTCAGGGTATGAACAAACTCAGTTTTCCCGTCTTTCCGGCGATAACGGATATTGGCTCGTCGTGCCTGGAAGTCCTCATAATTGCTGCAACTGGAAACTTCCAGCCACCGTTTTTCACCCGGAGCCCATACTTCCAGATCGTAACACTTGGCCGCTGCAAAACTCAAATCCCCAGTGCTAAGGGCCACTACCCGGTAATGTAAACCCAGAGCTTGCAAAATTGATTCAGCGTCTGACGTAAGTGATTCCAATTCCTCATAGGAAGTGTCCGGCGGTACAAATTTAACCAGTTCTACTTTGTTAAATTGATGAACCCTCAGCAGCCCCCGGGTTTCTCTTCCGTAAGAACCCGCCTCTCTCCTAAAGCAGGGTGAATACGCAACATAATAAATGGGAAGTGCTTTAGAGGTTAAAATCTCACCCCGGTGGATGTTGGTTACGGGTACTTCAGCCGTGGGGATTAAGAACAGATCATCGTGCTCTATAACGTACATATCCTCTTCCAGTTTGGGTAATTGCCCCGTCGTCTCAGCTGCCTTCCGAAGGGTAATAAAAGGAGTCCTCACCTCTCTATAACCCCTCTGCAGGTGATGGTCCAACATGAAGTTTATGAGCGCCCTTTCCAGAACCGCCCCCTGCCCGGTATAGAGGGGAAATCCTGATCCAGATATGACCGCTCCTCTCTCCATATCAAGTAGTTGCAAATCAACTGCAATTTCCAGATGATTACGAGGCTCAAAGTCAAATTCCGGCATTTCACCCCAAGTTCGGATTAATTCATTAGTTCGCTCATCCTCTCCCACAGGAACTGAAGGGTGTGGAATATTAGGAACCCACAACAGCTTACCATTAAGATCCGACTTCATCACAGCTAATTTTTTATCCAATGTTTTAATACGATGGACCAGGATTTGCATCTCTTTAATTAAGTTACTCACATCAACCCCAGTCCGTTTCAGTTGACTGATCCTCTCACTGGCCCGGTTCTTTTCTGCCTTCATGGCTTCTACTTCCTGTATGACCTGTCGAACTTTGCGGTCCAGGGTTAGAATATTATCAATATTAATTTCTTCACCCTTGTTGGCCACTCCTTGAGCTACCAGTTCAGGACTTTCTCGAATAAGCTGCAGTGGTAACATTAGTATAAAACGTCTCCTTATGATCTGTTGATTTCAGCTGGGAAGTTAAACCCTGAGACGAGAAATTGCCATCCTATTTCCCCCTTCAGCTGTTATAAATCACTAAATAAAGATGATAATAATAAAGTTACAAACCGATTATCAGCTTTACAATAATATCCACTTTCTGATCAGATACTCGATCGTTGCTATTCTGATCATGATGCTGAATCCAGTCATCATTAGAAAGGACAAATTCCATCCGCAACCAACTGTTAAGGACCCCAGAGGCTTTGAGTCCCAGCACCTGCCGTCTTTCTACATCCCCTGGGTAGGTCTTGTAAAGAAATTTCACTTTTTTATGGTTATACTGGGTAGCTATAGTCTCTTCATTTACTTCTCCACGACGAGCTACCTGATAAAACAATTGCAACCACCAATTCTCTCTGGGCATGATATCGATGCCAGTAAAGAAGCAGTCTGAATTCGGCCCTGACCAGTAACCCAGCCAGTGACCATGATGATCCCGACTGTTCACCTGACTGCGGTGTACATAGACATAAGGGGACAGTCGGGTATATTCAAACCTGAACAATGGGAGCCATGTTTTTATAACAGGTAATCTAAGAGTAACCCCCGTTTGCCAAGCAGTCCAGTTGCGACTGCTATCTGTAAAGGTGTCTACGAAATCCCACTCATCAAAATAGAATGCTCCATAAATCCTGGCGATCTGCTTTACGATCCAGTCAAAGTCCAGGAACATCTGGAGGTTGTCGGAATCCCCTAAATCATGTTGTGACGACCAGGTAAAAATAAATGGAATTAGATAGGCTGGTTCAACACCCCGACTCCCGTAAATAACTGACTCCCCAAATCCTACCCGAAAATTCTGTTTTAACCAGACGTCAAAACGGTGTGCGGCTATATACTTCCTGACCTTTGGCAAACCACCGTAAGGACCATAATAAGCAATGTAACTGGAATCATCCAGACCAGAATTCAACCATCCATGAAAAGCCGAGAACTGCCACTGTTCAGAGAAGTTGTGCTGGAAACTAATATGAGTAAAACTGGGGGCTTTTTTCGAAAAGAGCAATTGTCCGGTATAACCTGGCCCCCAAATGGGATTGGACTTGGCCGTGGTTATAGTACCTCCCGGGTAGAACAACACAACCCCGCCATCGCCAATGTCGTACTCGGCCCAGGTAAAATCTCGACTTTGAAAAGAGGTCCGACCCGGTTCCTGACGGGGACTGAAATCATAACCAAAGGGATAACTGCTTCTTTCTGTTACAACAGAGTGCTTCTCAAACCGAGACCAGAGTAGAATACTATACTTTCCAGTCGGTGGCAAGTGATAACGAGCTACGATGGTTACGATTGGCGCCAAGTCCAGGACCGTACCACTCCGATTTACATCATCGCCATTCAGGGATCCCTTTCCTTCCAGAGCAGGAAAAAATTTTAGACGACTCTTCCGCAATCGCTTTTCCCCCCATGCGGTTGAATTGAGTGTACTACCGCCAAACCCGGACTCAGTACGCCAAGTGTGATCCCAACGGTTGCTTAAATATCCCATGACTTTACCAGAGGTTATGGTCTTTAACTCAGCCAGATAAAGGGTAGGGGCATCCGACCGGATCAAATTTTGACTCTCAATACTGCTCATTCCACCAAGGAATATCAGCACCAAAATTGGAGTAATGTATTGCAGGATTTTGTGCATCTCTTATTATCACTAAATATAAGTTAAACAGAAAATATACTGTAAGAAGCGCTTTTCAAATCGATTTCCAATACTTCATACTTAGTGATGATATTTAAATTCTCTATTTATGCTCAAGTACTCTTTTCACGAGTTCATTAAAATAGTTTATCTTGTGTATTAAATTGAAATTATTCATTCGATAAGATACGTCACAATCTATAATCAATTGTAAGTAATATCATCCTCGAAAAGTTTTCGGATCTTTAATAGTGGATTGTTTAACGTCCCTTACCAGAGAGCATTACTGCTATGGTGCTAACCATGATTTTCAAATCGAGAGAGAGTCCGGCATTTTCAATATAAAAGAAATCATATTTCAATTTCTCACGTACATCTTCCAAATCAGAATCGTAAGGGTGCTTGATCTGTGCCCAGCCAGTAATACCGGGTCTTATCTTATGGCGACGGTAGTAAAAGGGGAATTCTTCACTGAGTTGCTGAACAAAGTAGGGACGTTCCGGCCGGGGACCCACGATACTCATCTGACCTAAGATGACATTAACGAACTGGGGCACCTCATCCAGTCGGAAACGGCGCATAAATCGACCTACCTTGGTAATCCTGGGATCATCCACATCAGCCCAAACGGGTCCTGTATGAGTTTCAGCATCTTTTACCATGGAACGAAATTTATAAGCCACAAACCTCCTACCATTCATACCGACACGCTCTTGCCGATAAAGAACCCGACCCCGGGAATCCACTTTGATAGCTAATCCCAAAATGAGCCAGAAGGGAAAGAGCGGCACTAGTACGATGAAGGATATAATCAGATCAACCAGGCGTTTCAAAAGTCGCTGAGGTCTGGTCATGATGTCAGGATTGATGTGAATTAAGGGCAGTCCCGCAATCTGTTCTGTTTTTGCCAGACCACTTACAACCTCATACATATCGGGTGATATTTTCAGAGATACTGGGGAACCATTCGCATAAGTTATGATATCTAGTAAGCGATCGTGATTAGGTTTATCAAGAGCAATAACCACTTCGCTGATTCTTTGTTCAGCAATGACCTCTTGTATATTGGCTACGGTTGAAAGTACGGGAAGTCCATCAACATGAGACACTTCCACATCAGCAGATGCCGGTGTGATGAACCCTACCACATGGTAACCAAGATGAACATCTTTTAGTTCTTTAGCCATATGTCGAGCCCGTTCATTGATACCTACCACTAATGTATTTTTACCACCAATCCCCCTATGGAGGAGAATTTTCTGGGTCTGTCTGACAACAATTCGATTGACGCTGAGAAAGACTGCGAAGGTAATCCAGGAGCGGAGAACTTCGGCACTCTCCACTATGATGGGGAGCCCTGTAAATTCCTTCATAAGAACAAAAACCAGGGCTAATAATAGCGTCACCTTGAAAACCGTCTGGACTTCAACAAACCGGGAAACGGTAGGATCCACCCGGTAACGTCCGTATAGAAATAGCAATAACACCACTGCGCTCTGAACTATAGTAAGAACCAATAGTGTGTCTTTACTGGTATAACCTGCTGCTAATAAATGAGGGTGAAGGGTCACATAAAAGGCCAGCCAACCGGCCAGGCAATCACCTGCCAGTAAACAGGCAACTACGATCCAAAAACGTAAATTCCTTCTGATGTTTGCTCTGATCATGATTTGGATTTAACTATAACAGATACTACTAAAGAACAGAAAAAAACCGCATGCGCTGTATCACATCCGGTACTTTGTTTAATAATACTTTTCGTCATCTAAGGCTCCGTTCTTGACTCCTAAGGGAATCTATGTTGAGACAAAACCTTTAGCGTTTGACGATAAGCAGTCCTCCTT
>JBHHUM010000141.1:0-3481 GCA_046861645.1 Fidelibacterota bacterium
GCAGCCGAAAAAGAGACATCTACGGTCTGCCCCTGAGCAATTGTGAGATTAAGGATCTGGTCCTCAATGGCGGTCTTACCCTGAGCGTTCATGCTGAAACCCGCTGTTGGGGGTTGATTGGTGGTAGATACCTGTACCTGCCCCCCCACAGAATCTGTGAGTCCTTCATTATCCGTTACTGTCAAAAAGATTTGGTAGGGGCTTTGTCTGGGCCCAAATGGGAAGGGGAAGTCCCTCGATGTGGACTGCACGATGCCATCTATCTTCCACTCATAGGCTGTAATAGAGCCGTCAGGGTCAGAGCTTCTGGCAGCCGAAAAAGAGACATCTACGGTCTGCCCCTGAGCAATTGTGAGATTAAGGACCTGGTTCTCGATGGCGGTCTTACCCTGGGCATTCATGGTGAAACCCGCTGTTGGAGGCTGGTTTCCAGTTGTTCCTATCCCTATAAAATTCAGCCTAGTACTTTCGCTGCTAAAATCACGAGAGAGTGGGTTGAAGGTATAGCTTGGTTTGCTTGGCGTTACGCGATAAATGGTTTCAGTTTGGAAGCCTGATTTATTCCAATTGCCGTTGGTATCTGTTTGGGTAGAGGGTGGCAACGTTCCCGTACCTGAGACATTGGTAAAACTCATTGTCACGTCAGGAATCCCTGTTCCATCACTCTTTGTTACCCTGCCAGAGGCGCTGAAAGTGGTAGGAGGTGTGGTGCAGCTTGAGTTGGCAATGATTATCTCAGCAACCTCATTGCTTTTCTCTTGAGTAACATCATCCTCAACCCACAACGTATATGTCTCTGTCGGTGCTGTGCAGGGAGGGACATATAGCCAGTTAATGTTCCCATTGCCGTCAACGGGCCACGATGTAGGTGGCAGGATTTCCACACTTCCATCAGGATGACGCAGATAACGGGTCACTGTACTGTTCTGCGTGTAGTTTGAACCCGTAAAGGTGAAGATTTCGAGTTGTTGTTTTGTGCTTGAAGTGCCGCCATCTATACGCAAGGTGGGCATGGTTACAGGTGGTTCTGGCTCTCTCACCACTAAATCGAGGGAAAATTTTTCTCTACGCTCATCTGAATCTTTGACTTCCAAGATTGGCTGATAGATTCCAGGTGAGGAATACTCAGGGGTGGCTTGCATATCCGTTGTAAAGGAAGTCCATGTCCCATCACCATAGAAATCCCAGTGCACCTCAAGCGATACTGGTTGACAATTGTCGGAGCTGCCCAAAGCGTCAAAGGTCACGGGTTCAAGAACTACCGGGCTTGGGTTATCAACCGTGAACACTGCCGTTGGAGGGATTAAACAAGAAACCTCAGTAACAACACCATTTGTCTGCTGGATGGTGTATGGTAGCTTTCCTGGGGCAAAGATGAAATCCCAACCGAATGGCCCTGCTTCGTTTGCAATGAGTGCATAATTGAAGCCACGGAGGGCCTTCGCTATCCCTTCCAAGACGGGCGTCATATTACGCAGAAATTGGGTAATATTACCCGTGTCGTTTGTAATAAATTTGGCGCTTGCTAGTGTCAGCCAAAGTCTTATCTTGTCCCAATTTTCCATGAAAACTTTAGGAAACCACACAAGGAGCAGATCCCTCCAGTTACCTTTATCTAATGTTATCTTAAGAAGGTCTATGTGAAAATCGAAGGTGTCCTGAGGGTGAATGTTCATAATCTCGAAGATGCCTTCAATCGTACGATCCCCGAGGTGGAGGGGCAACCCGCTGATTATTGGCATTACGATACCAAAGGCCTTTAAGAAGTTCGCATACGTAGCTTGCCCAGGCGCAGTAATTGGGTCGAACCAACCACTTTCAGAAAAGTTAAAACCCTTAAAGAAGGTTATGGTAAACGTTCCATCGCCAAGGGGCCAAGGCTTTTCATACGGATCTGCCCAACCAGGCGGCCAAATTTGAAAGATACCTTCCTTACCCCTAACTAACGTCACTCGGTTCGTACTTGTACCGATATCAACAATGTGTACACCGTAAAAGAGATGCTTGGGATTTACCAGTGTAATTTCTGGGCCCGGAGGATCGTCAATATGCGGATCCTTATCAAGCCCCACTGCTGCAGGCATAGCATCCATAAATTGGGCTGTCCCACTTATGGCAGTAAACACCTCGATTCCGATACGGACCGCCTTCTGGTAGATGTAGGGGTAGGTGTCGTAATCGAGTGGCTGGTAAGATGCGGCTATTAATGCATTCTCTATGTCAGCAACGAGACTGGCAAATTCGGGGTGGCACCTGACCTGACCCATCACCAAATCTTCTTGTTCTTTGCTTAAAACCATGAGGAATGGGTTCAGCCTGATAAGCCCCAAGGCTATCGTTTCAGGTCCAATAGTAAAATTGCCGGCAGCAACGTCATCCGCAGAAAGATACGCAACGGCTATCGCATTACCGGCTCCGTTTTCGACACACACAATCTGGCTGAGTCCTTCGTTAATGGCTGCAAGTCCTGAAAATCCACCTGCAGCGTCGACACTTGTACTTCCTGCAATGGTGCACACGGTAAGCTGTTTTGGGTCAAGCAGACCGCCTTCGGGAAGAATAACGGAACCATTAATGGATGAGATATCAGGAGGTTCTACCACATTTACCACAACAAAATCGAAAAACAACCGGTCGAGATCCAAGATACCGTTCATGACTGTATCTATAGCGAAATAAACTGTGTAAGTGCCTGGAATTGATAGAAGAGCTGATACTGGAATGTTTAATATCTCAAAAGTAGTCAGGTTAAATAAAGGCCCTTGGTGTGTAACAACAAGGTCAGTATGAGAAGCGCCGGCAAAATCCCACCCCAAAGTACTAACATTGAAATAAAACCAACCGAACGGTGTATCTGCTGCTACCCACCAATCAGCATTTTCACCCGAACGGCTTCCAGGGTCGAGTGCAACTGTTACTGAAAGGTTGTCAATTGGAGTTACAGGCCCGTCTGAGTTATTTGCCTTAATGTCAGGTGTCACTGCTAAAGCTGTAGCAGTAATTGATAACACCATCATTGTTATTACTGCTGTTATGATTCTAGAATGGATATATTTGAAATGAGAGTTCATGTTTGTAGTAGAAAGACAAAATAGCGACTGTTTTAATCCTGTGGCCTGCGGCATGTTTTCCCATTCTTTTACCAATTATTTTTTGTTCAAGATTTACATTCATATTTTTTTTAGACGGGATCAACAAAGATCAGGTTTCATCTCGCCAATCGACACAAGCATTTTTCTTTCCTATTCCTTCATCTCTCCGTGCCTCTGTGCCAGTTATGTAAAGTGTCAAGCTTAATATAGAATTATCCTATGCTATAGTAAACTTCGACTATATTATTATTTCATTATTATCTTTCTTTCTGGCAGTGTAGTAAACTGGAACCATAACTATCTGTTATACGTGGCATCCCTGATGGGATCACACTTTATGATTTTTCGTTTTTAACCTTTGAGTCTCTTTCTTTGTCCGAGTCTTAACT
>JBHHUM010000050.1:0-14491 GCA_046861645.1 Fidelibacterota bacterium
TGTTGGAATTACAATCTGTTGTGATTTTTGCAAGATTCCAATATCGGAATTAGGGTTTAACAAGTAACCGATTAATGATGTAACTCCGGTGTCTAATCTTACGCTAAACCACCGATTCCTCTTGAGAGTCGCCCCATTTCTCTATATTTTCCTTATGATGTTCTTATTCAGATATATAGGACTCCTTCTCTTCCCGTTGATGCTTACCGCTCAATTCGGTACCGTAGCTGTTTCAGTGGATGTCAGTCAGTTGAAGGAAAATGACAGACGGGTTACCACCGGAATTAATGAGCAGATAAAAAATTTCTTTCTTACCTCACCCTGGGACGAAGAATACAGTGACTTGGAAATCCCCCTGACTGTGCAAATCTTTTTCCAATCTGTAGCTGACAAAGGCGGTGAACGTCTATATGGTGTGCAATGTCTCTTCAGTAACGGTAGCGACCAACGTTACTTTGCCAGAGCTGTACAGTTTCCCTATTCACAGGGTCAGGGTGTCTCTTACTCTCCGGTGATTTTCGATCCTCTGGCAAGCTTTCTGGAGTTTTATGGCGTACTAATTCTGGCGGGCGAAGCCGATACTTACGATATTTTAGGAGGTACACGGTTTTATGAACGGTCCCGGGAAATTGCCTTACGGGGGATATCCTCCCTCTATACCCGCGGCTGGCGGCAGAGGAGCGAACTGGTGGATATTTTAAGTAAGAATAAACCTCTCCGTATTGCCAAATTTTACTTTTACGATGGCATGGCCTACCTAAATGAAGGGGACCCCATAGAAGCAATCAGCGCCTTTGATAAAATGCTTGCCCGCCTGCAAGAAAATTATCGTCAGGCTCCCCGGGAACACTATACATCTATATTCTTAGGCGCCCATGCCCGGGATTTTGTAGACTTGCCCCGTAAACTTCCAAACCGCGAAAAGATATTAAAAGCGATGATAAATTTTGATCCTGATAATGACGATCTTTACCGTCAGGGGCTGGGTACCAAATCGCCATAACGACATTTTCTGCGTAGATAGTAGTCAAAAACCACACTGCCTAGGTAAAATTCGGCCATCATCTCCCGATCTTTCCTCCTGCGGATCGAACGGACCTTACGACGACGTCGCAAGATCAGCACCGGATGGATGAGTATCCATCCCAGTGATTTGAATATCGCCAACATGTGGGCAAAATCAAGCAGAACCGCAGCATAAAGTACAGTCACTAATTCCAGTAAAAGTCTAAGGGGAAGCAGATAGAACGTCATGGGGAGGTTAAAATTGGATAACAGCATAAGGAGTGAATTTCGATGGTTGAGATATTTTTTCCAGGGAGAAGTCGTGGGAAGAGTTGTTGCATTTCGATGATATACTACGGACTGAGGAATAGCAGCAATCCCATAACCCATTAAATGAAACCGCCACTGGAGATCAATCTCCTCCTGATGAGCAAAAAAACTTTCGTCAAATCCTCCGCTTTCCTCAAAAAGTGACTTTCTCACCAGAAAAGCAGTCCCTGAAGCCCAGAAGATGGGTGCCCTATTATTGTACTGCCCTTCATCCTTTTCCAGAGAAAAAAAGACTCTCCCCCGTACAAAGGGATAACAAAGAATATCAAGCGCTCCTCCGGCCCCCCCGGCGTAGTCAAACTGATTTCGCTCGTAATAGTTCAGTATTTTAGGCTGCACAGCTGCCAATGAATCATCAGTCTGGATGGCCTCTACCAAAGGCTCAATCCAGTCAGACTCATGAACCGTATCATTATTCAGAAAAAGCAACAGTTCTCCTTCAGCCACCGCTGCCCCCCGGTTGCAACCACCCGCATACCCATTATTTTCATTGCTGCGTACTAAACTAACTTCGGGATGATTATCCGCCACCCAATCGGGGCTACCATCCGTGGAAGCATTATCCACCACGATTATCTCAAGGTTGGCATACGTAGTCTTTTTCAAGGAATTGAGACAGTCGGATAGGATCTCAATCCCGTTCCAATGGGGAATAATTATGGAGACCCGCACGGTGTCTCCCATGTTAAGAATCGGGGGTTGATTCCCTGAGGAATTCGTCTATCTGGTTCAACCGGTAGCGGCATGTCGAAAGGAAGCTCTGGGCTTGCTGATCATTGGGATTATCCCGCACTCTTTTCCGTAGAAGGGGGATGGCTGCACTATATTTCCCCGCTGCTTTATCAACCTGTCCCAACTTGAGATACAATTCACCGGCTTGATAAAACCTGGTGGGATCCAGAGGATACCACTTATTTTCCTTATCCAATAGAACCGCTGCCTTTACCCAGGCAACTATGGCCAGGGAATCATCCTCAATGGTTGAGTAGATTTCACCTATTTTATCATACATGATGGGACTCATAACCGGTACAACCGCTTCAGGCATCAGCTTTTCCATCATATCCAGATATTCTCGAGCAGCCTGAGCATGCTTGTTCTCCTTTACTCCCAAGGTGTCAACCAAACCTGTTAAAGATAGCTTCCGGGCTTCTACCTCCGCTAATTGAAGAAAAGAATGACGCCAATTCTGTGTTAATTTGATATCAGTAGTTTCATTGAAATACACATCAGGATTATCCAGATTACGGTAGCGGTAGCCTACCTGATAGTCACGACTCCAATCATCTTGAATAACAGTAGTAAGGTTTTTCTTTACTTTATCGTAATCAATGCCACCCCCACGCTTGGTACTGACTCGAAAGGCTAAACCTTCCATCTTGAGATACCGGGAAAGATTGACCATATTCCCTGGTGACACCGTCGAAGCAAAGTAAACAGGCGTCTTCCAGTTGCCTTCTTCATCCACCTGACGGGCACATTCGTTCAGAATGTGAACAATCATCAGATCCTGAACCCGGATTCCTTGCCTGCCAGAAAAAGTCGGTTTCAGGGTCCACGATATTTTCTCACTCCCATCCCCAACAACTATTTCAACCTTGGTATCCTGCCACGGCAGAGTACCCAAATAAACTGGTATATTACCACTGTTCTTTCCCGAAGAGAAAGGTACGATATTATACTCAACCACCTCATAATCAAAATTGATGATATCTGATCCTTTAACCTTTGCTTTTCCCACCTCCAGTCGTGTACTGTTCACCACTTTCAGCCCCAGCTGACGCAACTCCTTAATAACCTTGTTCGACTCCTTGCCAACCGGAAAGTCATTAAAGGTAAGTACGAATTCTTCCGTTATTGGCTCATCTCCGGACCGGATTAAAAAGTTGCCATGAACTTCAAATTGTTTGTCGAGGGAATCACTAATCTTCATGGGAACCGGTGGACGACGGAGTTCGACCTTCGGGATGATTTGTTCATCTGTCAAATTGATAAACCGTTCACCCTCCGGTCTGGAATCACGCAATTGCCGAATATACCACGGTGTGTTGAGAAGACTAAGATTGGCAACCATGACATCCTTGCGAATCCCCTCCACTTCCTGAAGATACCAAAGTGGAAAGGTATCATTGTCGCCATTGGTAAAAATAATTCCGTTGGGCTCACACGTTTGAAGGATATTATAGGAATAATCCCAGGGCAGGTAGTTTCCTGTTCGATCGTGGGTGTGATAATTTTTTGACAGCATTATACCTGGTACCATGATAAGCAGTACCACACCGGTACCCAATGCCGCCGGAATACGAAACTGTTTCTCACGCAATCTTGTTAACACTCTCTCAAAAATAGCTGAAGCGCCTATACCCACCCAAATAGCAAAAGCTAAAAAGCTACCCACATAAGAATAGTCCCGCTCCCTTGGTTGAGGATCAGGTTGATTAAGATAAAACACAATGGCGATGCCCGTCATGATAAAGAGTGCCAAAATGGATAAAGCTTGATTTTGATCACGCTGGAAATGGAAATACATTCCCCCCAGTCCCAGTAAAAAAGCCAACGGCAAACCAAACTGAAACCAATCAACACCATCTTCTGTAGGACTGGCTCCGAAGCCACTCACTCGGGTTTCGACTGAAGGACCACGTCCTGCAAATTGCCACAGGAAATAACGCCAGTACATCTTTTTCACCTGGTAACGCCAGAAATAATCAAAATCTGATGAATATCTACGATAATTTTTTATATGATTACCCTGTCGGGAACCACGCCGGGGGAACAGTGTCTTCGTTTCCACAGTACCTGTGCTGTTATTATATGTCAACCCCCGGAAGAGATCTGTGTCACCATATTGCTCCCGTTCCAAGTAACTGATGGCCGCTTGGACCGTTTCCGGGTCATTTTCATCAATCCCAGGATTTTGAGAAGAGCGAATAAAAATTAATTCATAAGATGAGTACCCAATTAAGATCAGGAGTAGAGAGGTTACTCCCAAACGAATGAGATTTTTATGTCTCTCAGAAATACTTCCTGCCGCACTAAAAAGTCCCAGCAAAAAAAGACCGACAATAACTAGTGTAGCACCAATCACAGTACTGGCAACTGTGGTGGACATAATCTCAGATATGTCCCTGGCTATTTTGGGTAAACCTTTGATTATCCCCTGATAGATTATCAAGAAAATAGCCAACACAATACCCATGAGAGTCGTGAATGATGTCCAGCTAAAGCTTCGTTTACGAAAATAAATTATTAAGGCCATAAAAGGCAGTGCCAAGAGATTCAGCAGGTGGACACCTGTTGAAAGTCCCAAAACATAGGCAATAATCAGAATATACCGTTCGCTTCCAGGCTCTTCTGCTCGTTCAGCCCAGTGCAGCACCAACCAGACTACCAGGGCTGTAGAGAGAGTACTGACGGCATAGACCTCAGCTTCCACAGCATTAAACCAGTGGCTATCAGTAAAAGCAAAAACAAGAGCACCAATCACACCTCCACCGAAAGCAATAATCTTATCCTCGGTAGTAGTGATCTGCCCTCGCCAATAACGAACTAACTGGACAATGATGAGATAGAGAAACATAACCGCCAAGGCACTGGCAAGGGGTGAAATCATATTGACTCGATAGGCAATATCCCCCGGGATAGGTAATAGAGAAAAAAAACGTCCCAGAATCAGGAACAGGGGTGCCCCGGGAGGATGAGGGACACCCAATCGGTAGGAAGTGGCAATAAATTCTCCACAATCCCAGAAAGAAACTGTAGGTGCCACCGTAGAAAAGTAAACAAGAAAACTGACAAGAAAAACAAGTCCCGCCAGTAAACGGTTAAGATGTTGGGGGGTAATCACTCTTGGGGTTGCTCCGGTTTATTATCTGCATCAGATTTTGCCTCATCCTGAAATTCGTCAGTCTCTTCATCACTGGAAGGATCTGGTTCTGTATCGGGTTTCTTCTTTTCTTCAACATAATTAAGTTTCAGATCACCCAGGGTGGATTGTAGAAATTTCCTTTCCGCATCATTCAGGTTATCACCCATTCTACGATGAATCATATCCAGCATATCGATAGCATAGGAAGCTTGCTCCAAATTTCTCTCTATCTTGTCTGTTACCGGGTTTTTAATTTTTCCTAAAGCCACCCAGGCGCTGCTCGCAAACGAGGAAATCAATCCTACAAAAAGCTGTTCGTCAGTATCTAACCGTTCGTTAGTCATCGTACTCTCCTAAGAAATGTTAACAAATTCGAGTAAATGTTGGTAATCTTCCAGAAAACGACTCCGGATCATGGCATGTTCCGGTTTATCTAACTGAGGATCATGATTAACTACATCAAAAGCGACCTGACGAGCCTTTCTGATAATGGGTCCGTCATTCACCAGATCTGCAATTTTCCAACGTATAAATCCGTGCTGACGGGCTCCGTAGAACTCGCCAGGGCCACGTAATTTAAGGTCTTCATCAGAGATTTCAAATCCGTTCGTAGTGCGTGAAATAATCTCTAACCTCCGACGAGCAGTGGCGGTTGTTCCCCTCTGAATCAGAATGCAATAACCCTTTTCCTTGCCCCTGCCAATTCGTCCACGTAACTGATGTAACTGAGTCAAACCAAATCGTTCGGCATTCTCAATCAGCATCACCGTAGCATTGGGAACATCTATCCCCACTTCAATAACCGTGGTTGAAACGAGGATTTGAATCTCATTTCTGCTAAAAGCATCCATGATGGTATCCTTCTCTTCCTTCTTCATACGACCATGGATGAGAGCCATTCTGAGCTTAGGAAATACTTTTTCAGCCAGAAAGCGATACCCTTCTTCAGCAGCCTTGAGATCTAATTTCTCAGATTCTTCAACGAGGGGATACACTACCATACACTGACGACCTTTAGCAACCTGATCACGGACAAATTGATAAACCGAAGGAATTTTATCCGCTGTGACCACCCTTGTAGTAACCGGAATCCTATCATCTGGCATCTCATCAATAACGGATAAATCCAGATCTCCATGATAGGTGATCGCCAATGTTCTGGGAATGGGTGTAGCTGTCATCACCAGTGTATCCGGATTCAAACCCTTCTGTACCAGGGCTCCCCTCTGGATTACACCAAACCTATGCTGCTCATCAATAATGGCCAATCCCAGATCAGCAAACTGTACATCTTCCTGAATTAGAGCATGGGTCCCCACTACTACTTGAATAGTACCATTTGCCAGATTTTCCAGTATCTTGTGGCGTTCCTTTGTTGACAGATTCCCCACCAAGAGGGCAGTGGTAATTTGTACCTGATCAAAATGCTTACGGAAGACCGTGTAATGCTGATGAGCCAGTATTTCTGTCGGTGCCATGATGGCGGCCTGGACACTATTACCCACGGCAATGGCTACTGCTAAAATGGCAACAATCGTCTTACCTGAGCCCACGTCACCCTGCAGCAACCTGTTCATTACCTGTGGCGACGCCATATCCAGACGAATCTCCTTCAATACCTTTTTTTGAGCAGCAGTTAGCTCAAAATCCAGCGCCTCATAGATCATCTTCACATAAGGACCAGTCTTGGTAAGTGATCGACCTTGAGCCTCTTTAATCCCCACTTTCCGTAGAGCCATCAGAAGTTGCAGGAAAAAATGTTCATCAAATTTCAGCCGGTAACGAGCCTTCCTTAACTGTTCGAGATCAGAAGCAAAATGGATGTATTCGATTGACTTGTCAAGTTTCAGAAGATGAAGTTCAGTCCGGAGATTTTCTGGCAGATAGTCATCTATATCACCACCAAATTGATGTAACGCTGCCCGCATGATCCTTCGGAAACCACGACTATCCAATCCTACAGACTTTAACTTCTGTCCAGACGAATAGAGGGATATAACAGCACTGGTGTTCAACGGTTCACGTTCCTCGGCACCTAATTTGTCATACTCAGGGTGAACAAGTTGATAACCATTATAAAATTCCACTTTGCCATGAAAGGCAACCTGATCTCCCACAGTGAAAGATTTCTGTGCATATTGGATACCGTTAAACCAGATACAATTCATCATCCCCGATCCGTCACTGACAATGAGCTGGAAATATTTCCTCTGCCGGGCTTGACGAACACCGGCAGCTTCCACTTTGGCTACAACTGTTGCTACAATATCTTTTTTCAGATCACGTATGGCTGTGATAGTTGTCCGATCAAGATGACGCCGTGGTAAATAGTAGAGTAGATCACGAACCGTTTTAATACCAGCTTCAGCTAAAATAGCAGCTCTTTTAGGGCCTACACCCTTTACAAATTGAACGGGAGTATCAAGGGAAGATGGGGTAGAATTTGTCAAGAGATGCAATCAATAAAGTTCTCAAACATCCCGGGGTACATCCTTGGACAGGAACTATTTACTGCCAATCTTTGCGATAGGTGTAGGTAATAGTCTGCTTACTAGCGGAAGCAACCTCTAAATCAAATACGATCGTCTGGGCATCAATTTTGCGGTAGTTATGAGAGGGTTCCCTGATTACCCAGTCACCATAAATGTGCTCCGTCACTTTTACAGCCGCTATATCATCCCGACCGTTGGTAATCACTACTTCAATAACTGCCTCTTCACTCTTCTTCAACCTCTCGTAATTGATCACTTTACGCTGTCCACGAACTTTATTGGCTCGTCCTGCAGTTATCTTGGCTTCCTCTCCATCAGGGATCTGATTAAGTTTATCTTCCCCTACAAACTCCAGGGCACCACCAGTGCCAGTCTGGTAAATCTGGATCAGTCCCGCCGGTATGGTTTCACCCGTATTGTTGGTAAAAGATAACTCGACTAACAGAGGCTCCTCCACAGAGGCCCGTTCGCGATTCTCAAAAAGATAAGTACGACGGAAGGCTATATCTTTTTCCGGACGTAAGTCCACTGTAACCGATTCATTCTGGGGTAGAGATAGAGATTGGTTCAATCGGTAAACTTCGTAGTCACCTAATTCACCGGCTTCAAAAGATAGTGCTGCTTCTTCTGCTATAGCCATCCGGTGCACTTCCGGTCTGGGTGCTTCGTATTTCTTCACGCGATGAAGCTTACCCTCAATCAGTGTAAGATTGGCTTTTTCAAATGAAAGACTCGTTTTATTATGCACCATAGCAGAAGACTTAAAACGACCTCTGGTCTCTTCGGGATTGATTACGAAATTGTAGATTGCATCCCAGTCCAGTCCCCTGGTTACATAGGTCAGTCTGCCGGAAACTAAACCGGAAACATCGGAGTCCACTTTCCATGACAGCTCCGGTTTCAAAGCCCCTATTGTTTCACCATCAACCAGGGAAATGGATATGATTTCATCGGTATTAAACATCTTCACCGTTCCCTTCCTACTGACTGTCAACCAGTTTCCCTCCAAGTCAAGGAGTCTTCCTTTGTACGACTTCCCTTCGGAAGGTGTAACTGTTACTTCCTGACCTATATGATCCTTAAGGTAACTGGATGACGTAAAGACATCATAGTGATAGCGCTGAAAATAAACCTCTGCATTCTCTAAAGACAGAAAGGTGGAATTGATATCCATTTGATCGGGAATATCATCGTATTTAACTCGATTGATCCCACTTGTGAGCCGATAGGCTACCGGCTGCTTGACCAGTCCAAAGCCATCCTTGTATAGGGTCAGGTCTGCTTTATGGGATTGGGACATCACCATAGAACAAAACATGAGCAACAGGATAATCTTTCTCATATTAACATCTCGTAGTTTTGTTGTAGTTTCTTTAGTATCGAGGACATATCTGATAATTTTTTCTTCTCCTTTTCTACTACCATAGCAGGTGCTTTGTTAACGAAATTTTCATTCTTCAATTTAGCTTTCACTTTATCTAGTCTAATTTGTAAACCTTCAATTTCCCTGGATAACCTTTGCCGTTCTTTATCCAGATCAATAAGACCTTCCAGAGGAATAAAAAGTTCCATCTGTCCTACCACTACTGTTGCTGAGTGAGGTGGACGGTCCAGGTCAGTACCAAATACCAGGTTCTCAACCTTAGCTAGATTACGAATAATATTCTGATGTGAAGCAATGAATTTCGCTTCCCCATCTGATGTACGTATGAGCACGTTGGCTTTGCTTGCTGGGGCAACACCCAGCTCAGACCGGATCGTCCGGATACCACTTACCAGCTTTTGAATATTAGATAATTCCTCTTCCGCATCTTCATCCAGCCAAATGTCATCCAACCGAGGCCATGAAGAAACGATAAGATCGTTTCCTTCCTTTAGAGCAGGTGACACAGCTTCAAATTTTTGCCAGAGTTCCTCAGTGATAAAGGGGGCGAAAGGATGTAATAATTTCACGATAGTTTTAAGGACATATACAGCTACACTGAAAGCTATTTGTTTCCGTAGATCATCCTGGGCGTACAGGCGTGATTTGATAATCTCCACGTACCAGTCACAGAAATCTGACCAGGTAAAATCGTAAATCCTTTTAGCGATATCATTAAAACGATAGGCGGCAAAAAGTCTATCCACATGGGAAATGGTTCGGTTTAGCCTGCTTAGGATCCACCGATCAGCAATTTCCAGCCGGTCCCTACTCAGCTCATCCAGCATTAGGGCATCAGTTCCATGGGCACTCATCAGGACGAAACGGGAAGCATTCCACAACTTGTTCATGAAGTTACGACCAACTTCAATCCGCTCATCAGAAAAGATTATGTCCTGTCCCTGAGGGGCGATCAGCATGAGACCAAAGCGTACGGCATCCGCACCATAGGTATCCATGAGTAGCAGCGGATCTGGGGAATTGCCCAATGATTTGCTCATTTTCCGTCCCTGTACATCACGTACCATGCCAGTGAAATAGACATTCCGGAAAGGTATTTCTCCCTTAAACTCTAGACTGCTCATTATCATTCTTGCTACCCAAAAAAAGATAATGTCGGGTCCAGTAACCAGATCATTAGTAGGATGAAAATAATCCAGATCGGCACTATCCTCCGGCCAGGAGTGAACTGCTAAGGGCCATAACCAGGAACTGGCCCAGGTATCGAGAACATCAGGGTCCTGAATTAAATTACCTGATCCACAAACCGGACACTTTTCAGGTGGATCGATGGAAACAATAGGTTTTCTACAATCCGGTTGCCTTACTCTTTCGTCACCATTTCGACAATACCAGACTGGAATCCGGTGTCCCCACCACAGTTGGCGACTGATACACCAGTCCTGAATATGACTCATCCAATGCTCATAAGTCTTGATCCAATGATCCGGATAAAACTTGATCTCACCTTCCAGGACAGCAGTCAGTGCTGGAGCAGCCAAAGTACTCATCTTCATAAACCACTGTTCAGAGAGGTAGGGCTCAATAGGGACACTCCCACGTTGTGAGTAACCAATGTTAGTGGTATAACTTTCGACCCGTTCCAATAAGTCTTCCTCTTTCAAACGGGTGATCACTTTTCCACGGGCAACGAAACGATCAAGTCCCTGGAATTCTCTTGGAACCTTGTCGTTAAGCGTACCATCTCCATTGAGAATGTTCATCATTTCCAAATGATGCTTTTTCCCCATCGTAAAATCGTTAGGATCATGGGCCGGGGTAACTTTAACGCAACCCGTACCAAATTCAGGATCTACATAATCATCAAAAATAACCGATAATTCTCTCCCGACCAGGGGCAAAACGATGACTTTTCCTCGCAGATGAGTATAGCGTTTGTCAGTTGGATTAATGGCTACTGCCGTATCACCTAACATAGTCTCTGGACGAGTAGTGGCAACTACTACAAATTCGTCGGAATTCTTGATGGGATAGCGGATGTACCAGAGATGCCCCTTAACCTCCCGGTGTTCTACCTCTTCATCTGAGATAGCAGACTGGGTTGCCGGGTCCCAGTTAACCAGCCGGTAACCACGATAGATAAGCCCCTTTTCATAAAGACGCACAAAAGCCGTGATGACAGCACGATAGTATCCCTTATCCATGGTAAACCGTTCCCGAACCCAATCACAGGAACACCCCAACCGTTTCAGTTGCTCGGTGATGAGTGAACCATATTCTTCCTTCCACTTCCAGGCATGCTCTAGAAACTTTTCCCGACCGATTTCTTTTTTCGTTAAGCCCTGGACAGCCAGCATTTTCTCTACCTTTACTTCAGTAGCAATAGAAGCATGATCAGTGCCCGGTATCCAGCAGGCTTCTTTACCCTGCATGCGCGCTCGGCGAATGAGTATATCTTGAATGGTATTATTAAGGACGTGACCGATGGTTAGACTCCCGGTGACATTAGGTGGAGGAATCACAATCGTATATGGTTCACGATCAGTATTTACCTCAGCATGAAAATGATCCCTTTCCAGCCAGTGTTGGTACCATTTCTCTTCTACTACAGAGGGATTATAAACTTTCGAAAGTAAGTCCGTATTTGTCATATAATCAGTCATAATGGTTCACATCTATTCTAATAGATGGGGATTGAAAAATCACCGTATGAAAATTGTATAATACCAATGTTAAAAAACAACTCACCGCTAATTTCAACCTGTTCTTCGATTTGATGAATGCGTAGATCTACAGCTGATGAATCTTCCTCAGTGGTAATTCCATAGCCTTCATCCCCAGACCAAACAATATAAGAAATACTCACTGTATTAATGTCATAATTCCCAACACCTTCAAAAGCAGAAATCATCACATGGAAATTCTGGTGTGCCCCTATGGCTTTAATAATCAAATTATTTTCAAGATCATAATGAGCATAAGCAGAAGGAGCAGTACTAATCGGAGCGTTGATAAATTCGGTATCATTTATCTGTATTTGAAAACTCGATAATACCGGATCGGTCAGTTGTGCCCCAAGTTCTGAATTAATATAGAAATTATTTAAGGGTATATATTCTTCCTCGTCTCTTGAATAATTAAAAAATAGAGTATCTCCGGCAAGTTCGTAAGTCGAATTGTAAGTATTTTCCAACATCATTCCTCGACGGTAACTTCTATAGGTAACGTGGTTATCTATTGCTTTATCGATTCTACCAATTGAATCTTTACTGGAGATACTCAATTGCCCTGTTGCTGTTTCTATAGCAAGCTGATAAACCTGACCATTTTCTCTAATTTGAATCCCACTTATATATTCTGGAGGTCCGAAGCCTGATGCATATGTATTAATATAGTACCACTCACCGATTATCCTTGAATCTATTCCTGTTTTGTCGTCATATGATGTAAAAACGTCACAGGAGACAAGACCAAGAGAAAACAAAAGAAATTTAGCTGAAAAAATTCTATGCATTCTTATTTTACGCATCATTTATTTCGAAAAGGGTCGACTATTATGACCTCCATTGCTCAATATCTTGGTATTAAAGAATTATTTCTCCAGTATCAAGCTGAAGGCGGTGGTCAGTTTCAGAACATTCTGATTAGCTTTGATCAAATTATCAGTAACAATAGCTGCCACATTCCGCATTACGATATAACCAAGATCCTGATTTGTATTACAAATATCGAAGAAATCATTTTTCATAATCACAGCCATTTTGCAGTCGGATATTGCCCTCACTCCAGCCGTACGCTTATCATCACTCCCTAACAGAGACATTTCTCCAAAGCAAGAATTATAATCACTGGTTAGACGTATGATGGCTTTTTCCCGGGTATCATAATCGCCTTTACTGAGCTGCATAGTAAGAGCTTGATTAATCTCCACTTCTCCATCCAAGAGTAAGTAGAGGGAATCCCCTATATCTCCTTCATCAAAAATCACACTTCCAGCTTTAAACTCCCTGATCTCTGCTACTTTGCGAAACTTATTCAATTGCTCTTCAGACAGATCAGAAAAAACGCGAAAGTTACCTAGATTTTGTAGATCTTCCATAGTCACCGCCTATTGAATTACGACTGCTTTTTCATTTTCTTTGATGATATACTCATCTTGAGGATTTATCACCACTGACATTTTACTCTCCTCCTGGAGGGAATGACCGGCCTCCTTCAGCTTGCGTTCAATAAAAGCATCCAAACTTGAAGTGTCAGAGGAAAGTATTTCTCCTATGCCGATCTTTTCTTCTTCGGAAAAGACACTCACCAGTAACCACCCTTTCCGGTTACGGTAATAGTCGAATAAGTCTGAGAAAGACCGACCCACGAATTCTGGGGGGATGTCAACCCGCTTGAACCGGGAGTCTGACCGGCTATTAAGAAGCCGATCTACCGTCTGAGGGACACCTGGATCAATCACGTGAGCAGCCAGCATAAACGCACCATAATCATCAGACAAGAGGACCTCATCAGCATTTGCTCTTTTGATGTGAGTCAGGTTCCCCCGTTCGGTCAAATAGGCCACCACACGAACATGAGGAGCCAGAGTTTTAATGGTTAAGGTACCAAAGATGGTTTTCTCATCAGGGTGGCTTCCTGATTCAACCCCATCTATAGGTAGAATGATAGCCGTGGAGGCTTCCTTGAGATTAGCTCTTTCGAGGATTGTCTCCCTGGTAAAGTCACCACGGACATATTTGAATTTAATCTCTCTGTACTTGTTACGAACGGCATCAATCTCATCTTCATGCACTTCGTTAATAAGTACCACTTCAAGCTTACGACCGGCGGATAGATTCTGAATGGAGTCAAGAATCTGGTGGATGTTCTTATTCCATCCACAGATAATCATATGATTTGTTACGTTTACTTTTTCCAATCCCTTATCCTCCCTAATTCTTCTGGCTACAAAGATGGATGATATTGTTGCCGTCAACAGTGCTGTAAGAGAAATACCTCCAAACATAATAATCACGGCAAAGAGACGACCAGCTGGTGATTCAGGAGCAAAGTCACCGTATCCAACTGTTGTCATGGTAACAATTGCCCACCAAAAGGGATTAATACCCTGGGTAATTTCCGCAATTCCTTCCAACTTACTGATACCCCAGCCACCGATGACCATCACGATCAGAATACCTGATAGTATCTGAAAGAAGGAGCTCCTCAGGAGTTTTCTAAAGAAGATTCTCATACACGAATTTACAACTTCCTATCCATGAATTATAATCATAGCACTGAGGAAAGTCAATCGTTTTAGCTGAAGGGGTTGTATCTAAATGCCCGGAGTTGTAGTTTCTTGGTAAACAGATATTCGAGGAGCCTATGAAGAGGTTTTGCACTGTAATTATCGTTCTGGCCGCTTTCCTG
>JBHHUM010000051.1:0-14416 GCA_046861645.1 Fidelibacterota bacterium
AAGGTGATAACCAACTATTTCCCCGAAGGGACCTGTGAGCAGGTGTCCATTTTACTAAGGTCATTTTTATTTCCTCCTTTTTAATCTTATTAAGAAGCGATTTCACCTACCATAGATGCAAGGGGTGTGCCAGAATGAAGTGTGAGAAAAACAGTCATTTTACTCCGCCCATATGACAGGATGGGTGCGTTTATATGGCAGGCTGAATATGAAGGTGTGTCTTAACTGCGGTTGGTGTGATCGTAAGCCGACTATATTCGGATAAAAGTTAGTCTTCTGAATAGGAGATCTTCTTATTAGAAAAGAAGAGTTCGTTTACCAAGACTGTGTGAGTGGACACTCCAGGCAGATCATTTTGGATTGAGCGGACGACTTGGTTCAAATCTTGAATATCTCTTGTACGAATTTTAATGGTGATATGTTTCTCGTCAACTGTTGTGTTTGCAACTCTGACACCATTAATTTTTAATATGTATTTAATAGTAGCTTCTTCAACCTCTGTTGTTAAAGATGTCTGAAAAATTATATCAACGTAAGCTATAATTGGTTTTCCAAGGAGGTCATGGTCTAAGTCAACAGTAAACTTTTTGATATAACCAGCCGCGGAGAGATTGTTTACTCTTCTGGTTACGGCCTGCCTTGTGAGGCCAATTAGCCTTCCCAACTCAATGAAGGGAATCCGACCATCATCCTGTAGAACATCCAAGATCTTAAAGTCAATATTGTCAAGCATAGTATTACCTCCCCTCTTTTATTCCCGGGTTATTGAATGCAATAAGTACTCATCTTGGCTACATTGTACAACTATACCTAACATAATGCAACATTTAACAAACAATGTGCAACATATAGTAAAAGAACTTCTTGATTTGTTAATCTGTAATTACTATAATTGTAACATTGTGTCCATATTATCAAGCAGTGGAACAAAGATAGAAACAACTTGGGAGGAAATATGAACAGAATAAATACAAGCCTGTTATATATCCTTTTGTGCCTTTTTCCGGTTGCAGCAATGGCACAGGGAACAATTACAGGTACAGTAACAGACAGTGATGGAAGTGCTGTTGTAGGCGCCAACGTTTTCCTCGATGGCACGAACATGGGAGACGCCACTGACGCCAACGGTGATTTTACTATCGCTGATGTCCCCGCAGGCGGCTACACAATAATAGCCAGCGCTATTGGCTATAAAACAGGTAAAGATGCCATTGTTATTACCGACGGTGTTGTAACTGCTAGCTTCACTTTGGGCACTGATATTCTTGGTATGGATGCTGTTGTAATAACAGGTGTTCTTAATCCGACATCCAAACTTGAGTCGAGCGTTGCTATTTCCACAGCGGATGCCGTGGAAATTTCTCAACGTGCCCCAAGGAATACGGCCGATCTTCTGAAATACATTCCAGGGTTCTATGTTGAGAGCTCCGGTGGCGAAGGTGGAAACAACCTCTTCACCCGCGGGATTCCCGCTGATGGTAGTTTCCGTTACGTGTCAGTACAGGAAGATGGGATGCCAGTTTTTAATGCACCGGAGTGCATGTTTTTCAATGTGGACCTTGCAGTGAGGATGGACGAAAATATCCAACGTATGGAGAGTGTCCGCGGTGGCTCCGGATCAATATTAGCTTCTAATGCTGCAGGTGGCATCATCAATTACATCAGTAAAACGGGTGGTGCTAAATTTGGCGGGTCAGCAAAATTTACCACTGGAGATTATGGAATGTACCGCACAGATTTAGAATTTGGTGGCCCTCTTGGGGAGAATATCCGCTATCACATGGGTGGCTTTTATCGTACAGATCAGGGGATTCGACCCACTGGTTTTACCGCTAATCAAGGTGGTCAAATTAAAGGCAACCTGACCTACTTGATGGATAAAGGGTACATTCGGTTGTACGGGAAATATCTCAACGATCGCAATGTTTTTTACCTGCCGGTCCCCCTAAGTGGTTTAGATGAAGAACTGGAAGGTTTTGATGCCAACTATGGCACGATGACCAGTCTAGATTTACTCTATCTCAATGTACGTAAGCCCGAGGGCCGCGGATATCAAGAGCAGTATCTAGATGACGGTATGCATCCTACCCTGTATACAGTTGGCAGCGAATTGTCGTATGAACTAAGTGACAATCTCTTGCTGCGCAACAAGATGAAACGCTCAGTTCTGGATCATCAGTTCAACGCCATTTTCTCATTGAACGATCCATCTCTGGCAGGTGATTATGCTACTGCGGCCGGTGTTACTGATCCGGTTTGGAGTTATGTCAGAGGAGAAGGTGCTGGAGATACTATTAGCGACATCAGTAACCTCAATGGCAACGGATTGGTAGTGGATGTCGGTTGGTGGGCAGTTACCATGCCCATGAATGATTTTGCCAACGATTTATCATTGACAAGAAGTTTGGGCAGTCATGATGTTACCTTAGGGTATTGGTTTTCCTATGATAAACAGGAAGCACACTGGTGGTGGCATAACGTACTAATGGAGATAGCTGAAAATCCGCGTGCATTAGATTTACTGGATAGTGATACTGGTATCTATTACACGGATAACGGATTTTCCAAGTATGGATCCATGTACTTGAACTATGAATTCACCAATTTCGTAAACGCCTTTTACCTGAATGATGAATTCACCATAGGTGACATGACGATTAATGCCGGATTGCGATCCGAATCGGGTACAATAAACGGAATGACTGAAAACACTCAAAACTACGATATGGCTGACACCACAACTATGGCTGATGATGCTGTTCTGTATGGAGATGGTACCTATGGAACCTGGGGTTTTGAGTATGATGAGCTGGCGTGGTCCGTAGGGTTGAACTACAAAATGAGTGATAACATGGCAGTGTTTGGTCGTGCTAGCAACGGTTTCCGGGCACCAGATGACAACAATCTTGTGTTTTCCAAGGCTGAGGGATCCCGAGTTGAGGATATATCTCAATTTGAGATAGGCGGAAAATACAATTCACCAAACTTGGCAACATTTGCGACTTTCTTCTACAGCACATTAAATGACTTCCCGTTCGGCGACGAAGTCGTAGGTGATGACGGATCAATTACCAACTTGACTCGTTACGCCGATGCTATAGCAATGGGAACTGAGATTGAATTAATTGCCAAGCTTGGCAATATTGGTCTTAATTTCACTGGGACCGTTCAAGATATAACCTACAGGGACTATGTCTTCACAATAGGTGGAGTAACCACGGACTTTGAAGGCAAACAAGTCCGCCGTATTCCCAAGATCTTTTTCACCCTGATGCCATCATATACCATGGGTGATTTGTTTGTCAATGTGACCATACAGCATTTTGGCGACCGCTTTACGGATGATGCCAACACTGAAAGCGCCAAACTACCCGGGTTTATCCAGTTTAACGCTGGAGCGACCTATCAATGGGGTGATCTAGCGTTTTCGGTAAATGCGACTAACTTGACCAATACAATTGGTCTTACGGAAGGGAATCCTCGAACTGAGTCAGTGCTGGCTGGTGAGAAATCCTTCCGTATGGCCCGTCCTATCATGGGTCGTTCACTTATAGCATCCTTGGCCTACAATTTTTAAACGAGGTTAGGAGGCGTTAAAGACCTGATCTAGAAAGGTGGGGGGGCGCTAAAGCCTCCTCACCTTTTTCTTAATTCCGGCGATGGGGAATATTACACTCTATTCCAATAATCAAGGTTATGAATAGGAGGTAAAGTGCAACCTTACAAACTACATCCAATTGATTTGTCGATTGCAGGACTATACGTAGTATTTGTTATTGGCTTGGGTATTTATCTGGCAAGGAGCCACAAGGGCGCAGAGGATTATTTTCTTGGAGGAAGGACATTCATCTGGCCCCTGGTTGGATTGTCTTTGTACGCCTCCAATATGTCGAGCAGTAGTCTGGTAGGCATGGCTGGGAGTGCTTATGGAACGGGCATCTCCGTTTTCAACTACGAATGGATGGCTGCTGTAATACTAGTTTTCTTTGCAATTTTCTTTTTACCCTATCTGCTCCGGTCGCAGGTATTCACATTACCGGAGTTTCTTGAGCGGCGATACGATTCCAGGTCACGATTCTACTTCTCAGGTCTCAATATTCTAATGACTATCGTTATTGACACTGCTGCCACACTGTATGCCGGAGCCATTGCTATAAGTATAGTCTACCCCGATATTCCCATGTGGATGACCATGATGATATTAGCCGTCATTGCCGGTATATACACCACGGCAGGAGGGCTGTCAGCCGTTATTCTGACTGATGCTATACAAGCCGTTCTTCTTACGGTTGGATCTCTAATTATAACCGTTCTTGCTTTTATAAAGATTGGCTCTTGGAGTGCTGTTACCGAAGTGATCCCTCCCGAGATGCTTCACCTGTTTATGCCTTTGGATAATGAGTTTTTGCCTTGGCTTGGTGTATTAACTGGGGTACCTATTCTGGGGTTTTACTTCTGGTGTACAAATCAGTTTATGGTTCAGCGGGTTCTCGCAGCAAAAAATGTAGATCATGGCCGATGGGGCGCCTTGTTTGCAGGTCTTATGAAGCTCCCACCTATTTTCATTATGGTTTTACCGGGTACGATGGCTCGTGTACTTTATCCAGATCTTCCAAGAGCTGATATGGCGTTTCCGCAATTAGTATTTGATCTATTGCCAATTGGTATTCGTGGAGTGATTGTGGCTGGGTTTTTAGCCGCCATTATGTCCAGCTTGGATTCTACTCTTAATTCTGCTTCAACCCTTCTAACAATGGACTTTTTCAAAAAGCTTCGTCCCAAATCGAGTAGTCGAGAACTTATGTGGGCAGGTCGCATTTTCACTTTCATATTTATGATTTTGGCAGCTTCGTGGGCTCCACAAATATTGAAGTTTCCCTCTCTTTGGCATTATCTTCAGAGTGTGCTGGCCTATGCCAGCCCACCCATCGTAGCACTTTATTTGGTGGGTTTGTTCTGGAAAAGGGCAAATAGTCATGGAGCCTTTGCGGGAATAATCGTAGGCTTCATTTTGGGTATAGGACAACTCATTCTCAGATTTATCTTTCCGGATGCTTCATGGCTACCTCAAATTCATTTTCTTTATATGGCAGCTATCCTGTTAATATTATCGACTGTTACTATAATAGTTGTTAGTCTGTTAACAGAGGCTCCAGAGATGGAAAAGGTTAAGAGCTATATTTGGACACCTAAGCACTACCGGGCGGAAACCGAGGAACTGAGATCTCTACCATGGTATAAGAATTATCGCATACTTGCTGGTGGACTACTTGTGCTGACTATTGTAGTCGTAGGCATGTTTGCATAGGGTTTCAGACAGGGATAGATTCCTGATGCATATCGCATTTCTTAATCCTCAGGGTAACTTTGATCCAACCGATTATGGGTGGACACAACACCCGGACTTTGGGGGGCAACTCGTTTATGTTAAGGAAGTTGCTTTGGCCATGGGTGAAGACGACCATCGTGTTGACATTATTACCAGGCAGATTGATGATACAAATTGGCCAGAGTTTGCGGGGCGAATTGACGGTTATCTGGGGCACGATAATGTTCGTATTCTACGATTCCCTTGTGGACCACTCCATTTTCTTAAAAAGGAAGATATGTGGCCGTACATTTATGAATGGGTTAACAATATCTTGTTATTCTACGAAAACAAACCTGCCTTCCCGGATATCTTCACAGGGCACTATGCCGATGGTGGTTTAGCAGGTGCGATGATTCTAAATGAGCGAGGAAAACCGTACACGTTCACTGGCCACAGCCTAGGTGCTCAAAAAATGGATAAGCTCATTGTAGGAGAAGAAATATTTTTAGAAAAAGTCCGCCATTTTCACTTTGATAAACGGATCACTGCTGAGAGATTAGCTATGAGTAGTGCTAGCAGAATAATCACAAGCACGAAACAAGAACGTATGATTCAATACGGGCACCATCTCTATGAAGATGCCGTTGATACATCTGACGAGGGGAAGTTTGCTGTCATTCCGCCGGGAGTAAATTTGAGCATATTTGCCAGAGATTTGCAGGACATTGAGATTCCCGAGAAAGTTGAGAGGATGATTAAGCGGGATATCAGCGAGTCTCGCCGAAATCTACCGTTGGTTATCTGTTCCAGTCGATTAGACCGTAAGAAGAATCATCTTGATTTAGTCAAAGCGTGGGCTGTAAGCCCGAAACTGAAGGCATCTGCCAACCTTGCGATTATTACTCGCGGGTCGGAGAATCCTATGGAAGAATGGATGGAACTGTTTTCAGGTGAAGAACAAACTGTCTTTGGGGAAATAATGGATGTTATAGAAAATCATGATTTGGCCGGATGCATCACTGCATTCAGCTTGAACAGCCAAACAGAATTGGCAGCTTGTTATCAATACCTTGCAAAAAACTTGCAGGGAATCTTTGCACTAACTGCGGTTTATGAACCTTTTGGGTTGGCGCCGCTTGAAGCCATCGCATCTGGACTGCCTGTTGTCGTGACTAAAAATGGTGGACCCAGTGAGAGCTTGAAAGATAAAAACGGAAAATATGGGGTACTGGTTGATCCTCAAGACCCGCAAGACATTGCAGAAGGCATACTGCTCTTAGCGACAGACGTGAATTACTGGAAAAGAATGCGGGCAGTTGGAAGGAAGAGGGTTCAGGACAAATATACTTGGCAGAAGACGGCAAAGGGATACTTTGATGTATTTGAATCTATTCTATCTGATATAAGCCAACAGGACAAGAGGGTGGTTATCCCACAGTACTTTTACAACTCAGATGTTGTAGACGTGACACCGGAAGAATTGCGGGATCGGTATTTTATGAAAGAGAAATCAGTGTGATGATTGGGGATAAATTGATGATAAAGGAGAAACATCATCGGGCTGCCCGCGGCGTATTGGAGAACACTCTGACGGAAAGACAACAAGTGGCTGGCAGATATGTGATTACTATTGCGGGAGAATCGGGAAGTGGAAAATCTGAGACGGCCGTTGCATTGGCGGAAGGCTTTTCCAAGGATGGTGTGAACAGCGTTATTCTCCAGCAAGATGATTATTTTGTTTATCCCCCAAAGACCAACGATGCCACTCGCAGAAAAGACATTGGCTGGGTTGGTCCACAAGAGGTCCGTTTGGACCTGCTGGACAAACATCTTGAGATGGTCCTACAGGGATCGGAATCAATAACCAAGCCACTGGTCATTTACAAAGAAGATCAGACTACTGATGAAACGATATCCCTAACAAACGTTAAAGTCGTTATTGCTGAAGGTACCTATACAACCATGCTGAAAAATGCTAACTGCCGTGTCTTCATTGACCTGACCTATCATGCTACGAAAGCCTCTCGGTTAGAACGTGCCAGGGAAGAGCAAGATGACTTCATTGAGAAGGTCCTTAAAATTGAACACAAGATTATTTCAAAACACAAGGCGCGAGCAGATTTGATCATAGATCGGGACTTCAATGTCACGAAAGTCGGATAAGACTATAAATTCTCTGAGAGCCGAACATTTTCACCGCTCTTTTCTAAGTTCGGATAAGGGGCACATTCTGATGATCTCAAATCATGGGATTCATCAGTGGAATATTGTGCCGGGACTGCCTGATACAGGGGGGCAGAACGTTTATGTAAACCAGTTTTCGGATATGCTGGCCAAGTTAGGTTTCAGAATCACCATTGCTAATCGTGGAGGATACAAGCATCCTATTACCGATGAGATGCACAGGGGATTACATTATAAAAATGATAAACAGAGAATCCTCTACGTCGAGGATGACAAAGACAAGTTCATGCGCAAGGAGGATATGAATGAGCAAATCCCAAAGCTCGCTCAGTTCCTCTTTGATTTTATCGAAAATGAAGGGACTATAGTTGACCTGATTATATCGCATTATTGGGATGGGTTTAAACTGGGCGTTTTCTTCTGCCGGAAGTATGCCCACCCCATCAGGCACATATGGGTTCCCCATTCACTCGGGGTTGTGAAGAAACAGAATATGGACCCGAGTACTTGGGAAATGCTTCGGATTGATGAACGGATTGAAATAGAGAGATCACTCCTTGAGGAATTGGATGGAGTTGTAGCCACCTCCACGGTAATTCGTAAATCATTGCAGCAGGATTACAGCTGTAAGGAGCCCCTTTTTCTTCCGCCATGTATTGACACTGAGCGCTTCTATCCCCGTCAGATTGAAGATAACCACAATATATGGAAATTTCTCTCTGATTGTACAGATTTACCAGCGGACACTCTCCATCGGTATAAAATAGTTACTGAGATCAGTCGTACAGATCACACCAAGAGAAAGGATGTGCTGATTAAGGCATTTACACAGGTTCAACAGCGTGTTAAGGACTGTGTTCTGATCATTTCCATTGATGAAACGGAAGAGCAGCTATCAGCGGAGTTGCACAAGCTGATTGATAAACTCGGGATACGATCCCATACAGTAGTTATTGGTCATGAGCATGAACGCTTACCAGACATTTACAGGATCACAGATGTTTACTGTTCTCCATCGGTTATGGAAGGTTTCGGGATGTCGGTGCAGGAAGCTGCCGCAACGGGGGTGCCTGTGGTGAGTAGTCGTTTGATTCCCTTTGCCGTTGAGTATTTAGCTGAAGGATATGGGGGTGAGCCGTTCTACAAAGGAAAAGGAGCGATTGTCGTTCAGGCAGATGATGTGGACAGATTCTCCATGGCGCTGGAGGAGCTGCTGGAGAATAACACACTTCGGTCCGAGATGGGCAGACAGGCATATCACATTACCATTCCGGAATTCACCTGGGAGCAAAAAGTTAAGGAGCTTTTGAGCGCCATTGACAGCATTCCTACCAGTGAAAAGGAGGGTGTTGGCGATTATGCCTGACTTTTTAGAACATGACAAGCTCAAAAAGATTCTTCAGTCTTCATCTGTAAGTAGGTTGCCTATGGAAAAGTTGATTGCTCTTTTTAGGGAAGAGGATGCTCTGAATGAAATGCTTCCGGACAGGAAATGGGTGCAGGATCCGCGGGACAAATCAGTGACGCTTTTTAATCCTTCCCGATCTAAAAGACCCCACGAGCACAAAGACCGTGTAAAGACTGTTAAAAACAACTCATGTCCTATATGTGAAGGACATACCACAGATGTTATTGATGTCGCTGAGTTGAGCGAAGGATTTACATTTATTAACAAGAATCTGTATCCCATCGTATATCCATTTGCGTCTGATAGTAACAGAGACGAACAAACTGCTTTTGGTTTCCATCTCCTGCAATGGACATCTTCCTATCACAATCGTGATTGGCACAACATGCCGCTTAGTGATCGTATTATAGTACTGCAGCGTTTGGCGGCCCTGGAAGAAATGTTTCTGTATGGGACAAAAACTGGAATTACTGGAAATGAGCAGTGGAACAACGACAAGGGTATTAGCAGGTTTGTATCCATTATCAAGAACTATGGTCGCTCAGCAGGGTGCTCTCTAATCCACGGTCACCAGCAGATTGCATTCAGCAATGTGATGCCGGGGCGATTTCAGAATAACCTCAGTTTTTACCAGAGAAAGCAGCGCTCATTTTCTGCCTATATGTTTGAGCAAACCCCAGTAGACTTGGTCTTGAAAGATTATGGACAAGCCGTTTTGGCGGTTCCTTACTTCATGAAGCGACCTTACGATATGATTCTTATGATTAAGGAGACTAAAAAGCAATATCTGTGCGAGCTTAGTCATTCAGAAATTGAATCTGTTGCAGAAGGGCTCTGTGATACTATGAGACTGTACCGGAATATTCTACCTAAGATTGGACGAGATGTAGCGTTTAATTGGGTTCTACACAACGGCCCAGGGGTTGGACTGTATTTTGAGTTTTTACCTAATACCCAAGAGATGGGAGGATTTGAAAAGTTGGGTTTATGGGTTTGTCAAAGCAACCCGGAGATGGCGGCAGCAGACCTGAGAGAAGTACTGTGATTATTGAGGATTCTCACAAATGATTGATCTAATAATAGTATTAGTCTTTATTGCCTACAGTGTTAGCGCTGGTTTCCGGGCCAAGTCTAAAGCCTCCAGAAACCTTGAGGAGTACTTCTTAGCTGGCCGGACGATTCCTGGCTGGAAAGCAGGTTTCAGCATGGCTGCCACTCAGTATGCGGCAGACACACCACTATTGGTCATGGGGTTGATTGCTACCGGCGGCGTCTTTATGCTTTGGCGGTTGTGGATATATGGTCTGGCATTTCTCATGATGGGATTTATCCTGGGCCGGGCCTGGCGCAGGTCTATGGTTCTAACAGATGCGGAGTTTACAGAAATCCGCTACAGCGGCCGCGGTGTTGTTGCCCTCCGTGGACTCAAAGCCGTTTATTATGGCACTGTGATTAACTGCACAGTAATGGCTATGGTTCTAGTGGCCGCCATTAGAATTTCGGAGACATTTCTGGTTTGGCATGAGTGGCTTCCCGAAGGAATCTATAACACAATACTAATGTGGGTGCAGTCCATCGGCGCTCAACTCTTCTCTGGTGCGACAGGATTAGACCCATGGATTGCCACGGCTAATAATATAGTCAGTATAATTGTAATTCTGGCGTTTGTGGCTCTCTATTCCACTACAGGTGGTCTCCGCAGTGTAATTGCCACGGATATCGTACAGTTTTCCATCGCTATGATTGCTACACTGATTTATGCCATTATCGCAGTTTCCAAGGCAGGAGGATTCGGCGGCATGATTGATAGGTTGGTAGCGCTTTACGGTGAGGCGCGTGCTGGAGAGATTTTGTCCTTCAGCCCGAACAGTTGGGATGCTGTGCTTCCATTCCTGGTGCTGATCGGGCTGCAGTGGTTTTTTCAGATGAACAGCGATGGAACCGGCTACCTTGCCCAGCGGACTATGGCTTGCCGTACGGATCGTGGAGCCCGGCAGGCAGGATTTATCTTTACAGTGGCACAGATTCTTGTCCGGTCTCTCTTCTGGCTGCCTATCGGTGTAGCGCTGCTGGTGATCTATCCGTACGATCCAGGATCTGTAGGCAGCGAAACATTTGTAGCCGGCCGCGAAATCCTGTTTGCTACCGGCATCAAAGACCTCCTACCACCCGGCATCCGGGGATTGATGCTGACAGGATTACTGGCAGCGTTAGCTTCCACAATTGATACGCACCTGACATGGGGGGCAAGCTATTGGAGTAATGATATCTACAAGCGGATTGTGAACGAAGCGTGGCTTAAGAGGCAGCCGTCGTCACGAGAGTTGGTAATCGTGGCCCGTTTATCGAATCTGCTCATTCTTGGCATTGCACTGGTTATTATGGCTAATCTTGGTTCCATACAGGCAGCGTGGTATATTTCGCTTCTTTTCGGGGCAGGAATGGGTTCGGTTTTAGTACTGCGCTGGCTGTGGGAAAGGATAAACCTCTATTCGGAAGTAGCAGCCATCGCTACGTCTTTAATTGTGGCGCCGGTTATTCTCTTTACAATAGAAGACGAGTGGTTTCGATTGCTGCTTATGTCTGCGGCCTCCACAATTTCCGTCGTAGTTGTAACACTGCTGACGCCTGAGACTGAGCACAGCATCCTGGACAGGTTTTTCCGGAGGGTGAAGCCCTTAGGCTTCTGGAGAGGCACTGCAAAGCGCTGCGGCATCGGCGCAGAAATCCCCCTCAAACAGTTTAAACAAGGAGCGTACCTGGTACTGACTACAGCCCTAACAATATTTCTACTGTTAGTAGGCATTGGAAAGCTCATTATTCCGGCTCCATCTAGCTCTTCTTTGTTTGCGTTCGCGTTGATAGTGTTGGGGTTGGTCAGCATAAAATTGTGGTGGGGTAAAGTGATTGTTGCTAAAGAGGTAGAAAATGATTGACGGTAAATAGTACAAAAATAGGGCTTTAATAAAAGAGGAAAAAAGACAGAAATGAGATTTCTTGATGATTACAGGGGAATTGTTAGTGATGAGGTGTTGGAGACCATCTGCTCCAAGGCGGCCACTTTGAGCGGTATCAGAATGGCACACGTAAACGCTACTGCTTATGGGGGTGGTGTAGCGGAGATCCTTAGCAATCTTATCCTCCTGATGAATGATGTGGGGGTAAGGGCGGACTGGCGCGTGCTGCATGGAACACCGGAATTTTTCGAGGTAACTAAGAAATTTCATAACACACTGCAAGGGGACAATGAAATATCCTTTTCGCAGGAGGAACTTGACCTCTACAAATACACAAATGAGAAGTTTGCCAAGTTTGTCGATCTTGGTCATGATGTGGTAATTATACATGACCCTCAGCCCGCGGCCCTGGTACACTACATTGAGCACTCCCATCCTTGGGTCTGGCGCTGCCATATTGATATTACCAAGCCTAACCAGAAGGCGTGGGACTTTATGGCGCAGTATGTGGTAGAATATAATAAGATGATTGTCTCAGCTGAAGCTTACAAGCGCCCCGATCTGCAGCTTGAACAGCAGATTATGGCGCCGTCCATTGACCCACTGTCTAATAAAAATATGGATCTGTCGCAGAATACAATTGATGACTACTTGACACGGGAGAATATTCCCACAGACAAGCCTATCATCACACAAGTCTCGCGCTTCGATCCGTGGAAGGATCCTGAGGGGGTACTTAGGGTATGGGAGGAAGTCAGGAAGGAAGTGGACTGCCGCCTGGTTTTCTGCTACAACATGGCTAGCGATGATCCGGAGGGAGTTCGCATATATGAGAAAATGGTCGCAGTGGTCAAGCAGCACATGGAAAATGGAGACGTCCTCTTTATACGCGGAGATGATCCTATTCTTGTGAATGTTCTCCAACGGTATTCCTCAGTGGTACTCCAGAAATCGATCCGGGAAGGATTCGCCCTGGTGGTAACAGAAGCGCTATGGAAGGGCACTCCTGTTGTGGCGTCGAATGTAGGGGGTATTCCGACCCAGATCAAAGACGGAGAGACAGGGTTCTTAGTGGAGCCGCAGGACATTTCCGGATGTACAGCCAAGGTCATTCAGCTTCTTCAGGATAGAGATTTGGCTGGCGAGATCGGGTCAAAAGCCCGGGAGTATGTGAGGGAGAATTTTCTTATTACAAGGCACCTGCAAGATTATCTCAACTTATTGGTTGAACTGCTGGAAAGGAAATAATTGTGAGCGGAGCTGAAAAGTACATTGGTGGTATTGATCTGGGCGGTACCAAGATAGCCGCCATTGTATCCACTGAAGAGGGAAAGATTCTTGCTAAAGACAAGGTTTCCACGCCCAATGGAAAGTTCAGTGTGATCGCAGCAACAATGGTACAGAGTCTTACCAGAGTATGTGATATAGCTTCCGTTTCCATCGAGGATCTCCATGCTATTGGGGTGGGCGTGCCCGGTTCGGTAGATGAACAAGGTAATGTGGCTGTAATGCCTAACTTGGGGCTGAAGAACATTGCCGTTGCTTCGGTATTGAGCGAAGTATTTGACAAGCCCGTTGCCGTAGAGAATGATGTAAATCTGGCTACACTGGCTGAATATTTCCTTGGGGCAGGAGAAGGGCTGAATTCTCTGTACGGCATTGTGCCGGGGACAGGAGTTGGCGGCGGTTACGTCGCGAATGGGAAGATTGTGAGAGGGAAAAACGGAACGGCCGGCGAGATTGGTCACATGGTGGTGAAGATGGATGGAACCCGGTGTGGTTGCGGGCAAAAAGGGTGTCTGGAAGCGTTTGTCAGCAAGATTGGATTCGCCCAGGAGTTGCGGGGAGCAGTCTTGAGAGGCGAAGATTCAGTTTTGATGAAACACAAGGATAATGATTTTAAAACGGTTAACAGCCCAGCCCTGAGAAGTGCGTGGGATGCAGGTGATAAGCTGACCCGCCAACTTCTAGTCGAGCAGGCTCGCATACTTGGTATTGCTGTGGCGAATGTTGTAAATCTCACCGGAGTCGAAGGCTTCTTCATAGGCGGGGGAGTCTATGAGATTCTTGGAAATGTCCTTCTCCCCATTATCTGGGAGACTGCCGAGCGACACGCAATTGGCGGCGGGATGTCTGGTGTGCGGTTGGCCTTGTCGGGATTGGGAGGAGACGCCGTCGCAATGGGGGCTGCTCTATTAGCGAGAAAATAGAACCTCGACAAATTATACTGTATATTTGAGCCCCATGGATGCCAGTGGGTTCACTCAACAATTCCGACAGAAGGGGCTGCTGTACTTTATTGCTTCCGCCTCTCTTTTATCGGTTTCATGCTCCAGCTCCTCTGAAGACAATGATACTGCACTGTCAGATTTTATTCTCGAGGACACAAACCCTGCTTCTGCGACCTAGGGTTAACTGATTGGTCCCAGCTTCTATGAGGGTGAGGTGTCAGCTTACTATTTTGGAGATACCGGCTAGCGAAGGACCGACGTACTACGAACTGGCAACATTGTGCGTAGGTGTTGGTCAAGGAGTATCTACAATTGTGGAGTGGAT
>JBHHUM010000052.1:0-14403 GCA_046861645.1 Fidelibacterota bacterium
TCATAAATAGTTCGATCCTGAACCGCTGGACGATTACCGGTGATCATATGACGTTGTGTCTGGAATCGTTTGGAGAGAAAATAGACCTGCAAATGGAAACTCCAACGTGACATATCTCCATAAAAGTCTGCAAGATAAGGATTATCATCCACAGACTCATAAAAGGGCCGCCAGTTGAGGCGATCAGCTACAATATCTGTCAGGGTAGTCTTACCCACTGCAATATTACCAGCAATGCTTACGAAGGGCTGAAGAAATTTTTGGGAACTACTCATGTTAAAGCCATACCAACCAAATCGATACCTCTTTTCATATTAAAACGAACAGGAATAATTGTGTTAGTATATCCCCTCTTACATTTAAAATTCTGAGGGATCCTGACAACTGATCTTAAATAATTCGGTGTCAAACCCGAATATGTTCCATCTTCTTGCTGTGTTTCAACTAGAACGGGAAGGGTCTTGCCCACAAACCCTCGAACATATTCCCGTTTCTTTTTTAGCCCAACCTCGCGTAATACTGCACTTCGCTCTTTTTTCACCGATTCTGGTATTTGATCCTCCATCAAAGAGGCAACCGTCCCTTCACGAGACGAATAGCGGAAAATATGAAGATAGGTGAATGGTAATTCGATAACTCGTTTCACAGTCTGTTGAAATAATGATTCAGTTTCTCCCGGATATCCTACAATAATATCTGTTCCAAGAGCCACATCAGGAAGAATACTTGTAATATCATTTATTACTTCAAGATATTCTTTAAATTCATATTTCCTTTGCATAGCTGCTAATATAGTATCAGATCCCGACTGTAGAGGTACATGTAAATGAGGACAAATATTTTCCCGCTCCTTTATCAGATAAAGTAAATCCTTAGTAATGGTATTAGGCTCTATCGAGCTGATCCGAATACGTTCCAAACCATCGATATCACTCAAACCCACTAATAGATCGTGCAGTTTGTATAACTCTCCATTTTGATGTTGATAAGTCCCGATGTTAATGCCTGTAAGTACAATCTCTCGGTATCCTGCTTCTACCAAACGCTTAGCCTCATTTATGACTTTATCATAATCACGGCTACGAGCTTTCCCTCTCGCAAAAGGAATGATGCAATAGCTACAGTAATAGTTACATCCTTCCTGGATTTTGAGAAATGCCCGCGTCCGAGTTGTAGAAGAGATAAATTTTGAATCATCATAACTGTCTATTTCACCACTCTCGTTAACGAACACCAATACTTTACTCTCTGAATTGTCATCCAGATAGTCGAAAAGACGATGTTTTTCAGACGTACCTAAAATAAGGTTCACTCCTTTGATTGCTTTAATATCATCTGGTCGGATTTGTGCATAACAACCCGTGACAACAATTTTCCCCTCTGGAGAAGCATTGATTGCTTTTCGAATAACTGAACGACTCTTGGAATCAGCTTGATTGGTAACAGTACAGGTGTTAATCACTGAAATATCTGCTGTCTCACCAAAAGGTATAATTTTATAATTCCGATTGACAAACTCTTGCTGGATAGCGTTTGTTTCTGATTGATTCAACTTGCATCCTAAAGTTTGAAAGCTTACAGTAGGGCTATTACTATTAATCATCAAAAGTCTTTATGCTCGTAGGATATGGCAGGCTGCCAGATGTCCTTTTTCTACCTCTTTAAATTCAGGAAAAGTAATGAAACACCTATTATTAAGAGTACCATCGGTATCCGCGGCAAGAGGACAACGGGGATGGAAATAACATCCTGAAGGAAGTTTAGCAGGATTTGCAACTTCACCAAAAGTAGTTACTTTTCCTCTTGCAGAAGCCATAATGGATTGAGTATAAGGATGGAGAGGTTCACTCATAACCTGCTCGGTAGCTCCCATTTCCACGATCTTGCCAGCGTACATGACTGCAATCCGATGGGCAATCTGCCGTACTACAGAAAGATCGTGGGAAATAAAAAGATAAGCAAAACCTTTGTCCTGTTGGAGATGCATTAACAGGTTCAGGATCTGTGCTTGTACAGACACATCCAGAGCCGAAACGATCTCGTCACAAATAATAAGCTTGGGTTCCACTGCTAACGCTCGGGCAATACCTATTCTCTGCCGCTGGCCACCTGAAAATTCGTGTGGATAACGATCTATTTGATCGGGTGACAACTCTACCATCTGCATCAATGTTACTAAACGTTGAGTAATTTGATCAACGGGTACTACTCGATGCTGTCTCAACACTTCACTGATGGCTTCCCCAATCGTCATCCGGGGATTAAGGGAGCTAAATGGATCCTGAAAAATAAGCTGTACTTCCCGAGCTGTTCGAGACTTTTCCCCTAAATTTTGACCATTAATAAATACATCCCCCCTATTAGGTATTTGTAATTTGACTACAGTTCTTCCCAGGGTAGATTTACCACAACCTGATTCACCTACCAATCCCAGTGTCTCTCCTGGCCAAATATCAAGCGATACTCCGTTTACAGCTCGGATCATCCCTTTCTTTCGACGTAGAAATCCAGTTTCAATGGGAAAATGGACGGAAAGTGAATCTAACTTTAGGATTGGAGGTTCAATAGAGTCGATCATGAAAGGTGAATACGGCTCTGATCCCCAATAAGAAGACGGTGGCTTTTAGGTTTGGCAGATCCGAGCTTTACCTCTACATCGTAGCCAATCAATGAAGATTCAATTCGGGTCTGGATATTTATTATGGAGGTTCGTTCCATTAGAATAGAAAACTCGATTTCACTACCTTTAAGAGTACAATCATCAGCAATGGCAGTATGGGGTCCAATATAACTGTTTTCCACTTTTACATTCTTCCCTAAGATCACAGGACCCCTAATGGTACTACCGGAAATTTTACTGCCTTCACCTATGGATACTCGTCCTGAAATAATCGAATCCTCGACTATTCCGTTAAGTTCTTCCTGCAGGTTATCCAAAACAAGTCGATTTGCTTCTAATAGATCTGATGCTTTCCCAGTATCCTTCCACCAACCGGTTATTTCTGAAAAGGAGACATTCAATCCATGATCGATAAGGTATTGATGGGCATCGGATATCTCCAATTCTCCCCGGTCAGATGGCTTAATACTATTAACTGCTTCGAAAATAGTCTGATCATAAAGATAAATACCAGTTACTGCAAAAGAACTCTTTGGCTTGAGAGGTTTTTCATCCACTCGGACTATCCGATCTCCTTTTATTTCCGGAACACCAAAACGCTCTGGATCTGGCACTCTACTCAATACCAAATGACAATTAGACCCATTAGCTTCAAACTCTTCAATAAAATTGCGGACGCCACCTACAAGAATGTTATCACCTAAATAAAAAATGAATTTCTCTTCACCTATAAAGGGTTGTGCAATTTTCACAACATGTGCAAGACCAAGAGGAGCGTTTTGGGGAATATAAGTAATCTTTAAACCCATATCACTTCCGTCAGCAAACTGGTCTTCAATTTCCTTATCACCTCGATTAACAATAATTCCTACATCCTTAATACCCGCCTCAGCTACGTATTCTAAAGCATAAGAAAGCATGGGACGGTTTGCGATGGGAATCAGGTGTTTATTTTTAGTGTGAGTTATAGGACGAAGACGAGTACCATGCCCACCAGCAGTGATGAGAGCTTTCACTCCTGTATCTCTTGCTCCTCATTTAAAGCCTGTTTACTTAAGATATCAGCCTTTTTATTCTTTTCCCGACCGATATGTTCAACAGACCAAGAGTCATATGATCCTAGCAAGCGACAGGCTTCTTTGTACAGTTTCCTGATACGGGGGTTTTTCACCTTATACTCTAAATTGATCTGTTTTACTAATAGTTCACTATCGCTGAATACATTAATTTGCATGCCCTTTAATTCCTTACCCACTTTCAAGCCCTCGATAAGGGCTTCATATTCTGCTTCGTTATTGGTCGCCTTGCCAATATTACGAGTGAAATGATAAAGTTCCCCTTCCTTCTCCCGACCTTTTAGATAAAAAATACCGCCAATCCCAGCCTGTTCAGATTTCAGGTCAGCAGCGCCGTCTACATAGAGGACAAGTTGAATACCTTTAGTGTCCATGCCAAGTAGTCTACTGTAAAGAGCTTCATATTCTTTAAGTGAAGTATTTGAAAATCGATTTACTACTTCACTCAATATTTCTGGTGAAAAAAGATTATGTAGAAGCACTTTTTCTCTCTGGTTTAATTTGTACATAATGGCGTGGAAATTATAGCGATTTAAATCATTGGACAAAAGGATTGTTGGTATTTTTTATCTGACACTCTTCCCAGTAATAGCACCAATTGCAGAGCGGAGTTTCAATGGCTTGAAATGGTCCTCCTCGGGAGATAGTTTGCCTGATGATATCTATTTTATTTTTCGTCTCACGAATCAATTCTTTAAGTTGGGTCTCATTTCTTTTAGACTCTACAGTATCTCCTGTACGTACAAAGTGCCATACTAAACGCACATCTTCCACATGATCTTTCAATTGCTGTAAACCAAGTTGATACAGAGCCAATTGACGATCCTTGTCAGCAGCAGCTTGAGACATCCGTCGTTTTGAAGTTTTATAATCATGAATTCCCCATTTGCCATTACCATCATGCTGTACCCGGTCAAGGACTCCTTTAATGGGATAATTATCATCCTCATCTAGGTTGAATACCAACTCTTCCTCTACACTCACCACAGGCTCATCGAAAGGAAAATACTTTCGATAGTACCATGCCAAGCACTTTTCACCTGTTTGCTGGTACTCACTCCTTGGTAGATGCTGGTTGACAAATACTACCTGATTATGCCATCCTGCTTCCCAGAGATCGTGAAAATATTCTACTAGCATATCAAAAGAAGGAATATGTCCATCCATCACTTTCCGGTATAAGAATTCCAGTGCTTCGTGAACTCTTTTTCCTAAATAGGCTTCGATGCTCTCCTGAGGTTTTTCAATTCTCTCAAGATAATAAAATCGAAATTGAGCAGGACATTTATCGAACACCGAGAGACTTGAATGAGAAAAGGGACGTGGGTAAGAGTAATCAGACTGAAGCTGTTTCTGAGCCATCAGTCGCTCCCAAATGGAAAGTATGGTTCGACTAATTCATAGTCACCAAAACCGTTACGGTCAACAAATTGGAAAGAACGATTAATCTTATAATAGTACCACCGCTGATAGGCACGTCCATTTAAACCATAGGGTGTATATTGAACATCGTCTGGCGTACCAAAGAGGATATAAATCATCCCCATAGATGATTTCCATCCGTCTTGAAAGGAACCAAATTTCTCATTAGCATAACTTACCCGCTTGTAATACTCATTCATCAGTTCATTCTTCTTGGTACCTGGAGTAGGATCCCTGTTTTCCCAGAAATCTCGAAATAGTTGTTCCTGTTCTTCACCTTTAGTTTTAGCTATTTTCTTATAAGTCTTACTGGAGGCAATATATCTTAACTGCTCAATAGCAGCTTCCAAATCTTCAACTTGAGTAGGAAGTCCGCTCCATTTGACTTCCACCAAAAGCTCTCGTTGAGAATCCATTCCATCCTGACTAAGTATCGCTTCTACTTTAAATTTTTTCCTAGCAACGTGCTCTACAGGAAGTTTAACTATGTCTGATATGAAATGACCATCACTGAAACCGTTTACCACTTTTTCAGAAAGGATATCACCATCTGATGAAATGGATTTTAAAGAAAGAGTGTATTCCCCAGGGTGTAGTCGAGCTTGATAGAAGATGGTAAAGCTGGTATCGCTTCCTGTTATTTTAGGAGGTATGATAGGTACTCCATGGGAAAATTGCTCATGTATTAACATTTGGTTAACTAACATAAGGTCACTAAGGACAACCTCCCCACCAAAATCATCCAATTCAAGCTCTATACTTTTTTTCCCACTCTTATGAGTATCAAGATCTTTTACTTCTATTTTACAGATAAACTTACCCAGGGAAAGAACAAAAGATCGAGTTTCCAGATCAAGGGGTTTCCGAGCGATAGTTTCCTCGTAATCTTCAGATTCAATCCGTCGCTTCCACCTATTTTGAGTGATCAACTTTTCATCTTTATCCGAAATCATCACAGCCATTTCGAACTCTGCTACAAAGATAGAGCCCTGTTTAAGAAACTGAACGGAAGAGTAAGGTATCTTAATAAGAACTTTCAGCTTTACTGAATCAATAGTTGCTCCTGGATATACAGGAGTAAATACATCAAATTCTGGTACACCAGGCTCTCTACCTTTCCCCTTTTGAGCAGATGTTAAAGAGAAAGAAACCAGTAAGATTAACCCTAATAAACGTCTCATTCTACGTATCTCTGCCAATCGAATTGTGTCAGACCTGAAGGAGTTCCTATCCAAAGATAACCACCAGCTGAGGAAAGAGCATATACTTTGTTATCAGGCAAGCCATCTTCCCTTGTTAGATAAGTAATTTGATAATTATCTAAATTAACTTGATATAATCCATCCAGCATTGCTGCCCAGAGATAACGAAGCCCACTTTCCGGATCAACTGTCACAAGGAGATCAAGATATTGGTGACCAACCAGTCGGCCAGCTCCTTTCATACTTTGCCATCTATTCAGACTTTTATTGTAAATAAGTATCCCATATTCGTCTCCAAAAAACACTTCGTTACCATTAGCTGTCATGGCTTGTTTCCGAGCGTGTAATTCAACCAAATTAAAGCCCTTATCAGCAGAATAGGGTAAATCTCTAAACGTCTCCAGTTGATTCGTTGAGGGTATCCATTTCCAGAGATTATTGATCCCCCATGAAATCCAGAGTGCTTCACCATCAAAAAAAAGATCATGGACTGTAAATCCTCTTATTTCATCTCCTTCTTGCCATGGACTACGTTTGCGGGTAGATGGATTCATTCTGATTAAACCATAAGAAGTACCTATATAGACATAGGATCCATCAAAAGCCAAAGCTTTTATCGATCCCTCCAGCAATAACTTGTTCTCTCCAACTTGATACCATGAATTCTTTTGTTTGTCATAGATTTGAATCTCTGTTGAAGTTCCAAACCATACTTCATCTCCGACTACAACGGAAGCAAACACATTATCCGAACCAAACATTATTTCCTTTCCTTTACGAAATACATCCCAATATCCTCTTTCATAATCATATCTTGTTATTCCAGAATTATCTAATCTTGAAGCATGACCTCCTAACCATAAAGTAGTTCCATCGTACAAAAGGACAGTTGTATTTGTTTGAGCCGGTCCAAATGGAAGGGGTTCGAGAGTCATCATCTGGGGATCAGCGTAGAATACTGGACCATTAAAAGTTCCTACCCAGATATCACCAAATCGATCCAGATAGACTGTAGAAATCATCACTTCTTCATTAAGAGAGCCTCTCAACTGATTCCCGTGAAACATCCATCCCCCCGTAGCTGTATATCCCTGGAAGAACTCATTCCAATCAACGTTCCCACTTGTTACAGCGCTCCCCCAGTTGATATCGTTATCAGGTAGTGAAGCATAGGGAGAAATCAGATAGCCGGAAAGGCGATCAATTTTCATTACTTGACTTTGTGTGATACACCATAAATAGTTAGAAGTAGAGCCAATTCTTAGAATCTCTTCCCCGGGTCGTAAACCAAGAATTTCCGCTGAAGCAAGATACCACCTGGCACCTCCATCTATAGAGTAATTTAATCCTTGTGAGGTGGCTGCCCATAATATCTGAGTATGTAAATCAAAGTACACTGCCGTAATGGCTTCACCTGCAATACCCTGAGACTCAGTGATAGGATAATCCCAATAATGACCAAAAAATTGATAACGCATTATACCACCGTTAGAGGCAAAGTAAATATATTCATTTCCTTCTGTAATGGAATTTGTATACTGAACATTCTTAAAAGTTACCCAATCCCATGGGTCATAATTAATTCCAGATTGAATAAAGCCTGGTATCCATAAAATGAAAGCGATTAAACTCCCTTTGAACACTGATTTAGGAATTATGATGAGTAATAATCTCGTGGAGTTTTCCTCGGGTTACGGGTACCACACCCACTTCCTCACAAACACTACCTGCAGCATAATTGGCTAGAGCTGCTGCTTCGATTGAATCTGCACTACATAGATAAGCTAATGTGAATGTGGCTATGACGGTATCTCCAGCCCCAGAAACATCGTGCACGCTTCGTGCTCTGGTAGGAATTCGGTGATGTCCATTGGTATCAAACAGAGAAATGCCATGTTCTCCTCTAGTGATCATTAAATAACTACTTTCCAAACGTTTATAAAGTTTAGAACCTATTACATCAATATTATCTTCAGTAATTGTGGTTGTACCTGTGGCAATGGCAGCTTCGGATGAATTCGGTTTTACGAGAGTTACACAACAAAAATCAAAGAAATGTTCCTTCTTAGGATCAGCGAAGACAGGAATATTCTTTATATTGCAAATCTGTATTAGAGACTTAATCATGTTGCTATCAAAAAACCCTTTATCGTAGTCCTCTAATATCACTCCATCATAAGTATCAATAACATTTTGTATGTCATTTAAGAGAGACGATCGTAGGTTATCAGAAAGACCACTTGTATGCTCCCAGTCAGTACGCACGACTTGTTGCCCTCTGGCAATTATACGAGTTTTGACTGTCGTAGGACGGGAGGAATCCTTTAGGACAAAGGTGGTCTCCATTTCCAGCTTTTCTAATAGTTCTTGAAGAACGATACCATCCCGATCATCACCAACAGCTCCACCTATCGTCACTTGAGCTCCTAAAGACCTCAAGTTAGCAGCTACATTTGCAGCACCTCCGGGATTACTGCTTGATTCATGTACCTCTACCACAGGCACAGGTGCTTCAGGTGAAATACGCTTCACATCACCCCAGAGATAATTATCCAACATAAGATCCCCAATCACCAGGATTCGCTTCTGGTTAAATTGTTCTTCTATTTCTAAATAACGCTTAACTCTCATAATCTTGAATCAAAGAATGTCCAGTCATTTCTAACGGAATTTGTAAATCTAACAAATCAAGTATAGTAGGCGCTATATCAGCTAATCCTCCTTTCCTTTTTAATTTAACCTTTCTCTTCTGATTGACCACGAAAAATGGTACCGGATTCAATGTATGTGCTGTATGCATTTCTCCAGTCATTTCATCAATCATCATTTCCAGATTCCCATGATCAGAAGTAATGAAAACTACTCCACCCGTATTTATGACTGCACGTGATACATCTCTGATGGCTTTATCCACCGTCTCCAGAGCTTGCACTGCAGCACTTAAATTCCCAGTATGACCTACCATATCAGGATTGGCAAAATTCAAAATAAGACAATCGAAAGCACCTTCCTTAATAGCTGTAAGAGCTTGATTTGTAACTTCTGGAGCACTCATTTCAGGTTTCAAATCATACGTGGCTACCTTTGGTGAAGGTACCATGATCCTGTGCTCTCCAGGAAAAGGTTGTTCTTCCCCCCCGTTAAAAAAATAAGTAACATGAGCATATTTTTCTGTTTCAGCCAACCTAAGCTGGGAATAACCCAACTTAGACAATAAAGCAGGTAATGTATTTACTAATTCATGCCTTTCAAATAGAACTGGATAGGAGAAAGTTTCATCATAAGAAGTCATTGTCGTACAGTTCATTGGGGGGAGAGTCCGCTCGAATTCATCAAAGCTCTGACTCCCAAAAGCTGTTACGATCTGTCGCATTCGATCAGCACGAAAGTTGAAAAATAATAATACATCATCTTTAGAAACTACGGTAGGAGTGGTATGACTCCCAGTTAAGACTACAGGTTTAATGAATTCATCTGTAATCCCAACAGAATAAGAAGCTTCTGTAGCTTTAACTGGATTTTCAAATTGTTCACCTTTAGCCATAGTATAACAATCGTAAGCGATACGAGTCCTTTCCCAGCGTTTGTCACGATCCATGACGTAGTACCTTCCCATAATAGAAACAATACTCCCAGTATCAGTCTCTTCCATGAACTTCTGGATTACTTTAACGTAATTCCTACCGGACTTAGGAGGAGTATCTCTCCCATCGGTAATGACATGGAGTGCCAGATCAGGTACACCTGCATTTTTAGCAAGCCATAATAACGCTTTCAAGTGATCGATATGACTATGAACTCCACCATCGGAAAGGAGACCCATCAAATGAAGGCAGGAATGATTTTTCTTTACTCTATTAAAAGCCGACCTCAGATTGGAATTGTTCTGAAGAGACCCATCATGGATAGCGTCATTAATACGTACCAGGTCATGTCTGATAATCCGCCCTGCACCGATAGTCATATGTCCAACCTCTGAATTACCCATGATGCCATCAGGTAAACCCACAGCAGCACTGGAGGTCTCCAGCGCTGACATAGGACATGAAGAAAACAATTCATCAAGGTAAGGCGTTTTAGCCTGGGAAATAGCATTCCCTTCCGGGTTGTCTCGCAACCCAAAACCATCCAGAATCAACAAAGCAAACTTCAAATTTCTATTATCGGGGATGTTTGAGAGACCGAACTTTCGAAATATGACCATTGTCAAGAAACAAAACAACAGAGGCTATTTCTTTGATCTTAGAAAGTTCTGAACTACTCAATATCACCGTTGTGCCACGGGAACGGGCATTATTTTTTAATCGTCGATCTAAGTCTCTTTTAATGTTAGGGTCGAAGTTTATACCATAATCATCCATCAGTAAAACTTTGGGATCCGATTCCATTGCAGTTATCAATTTGAGCTTAGCAACTTGTCCACTGGAAAGATTTGAGACCAACCCATCCCATGGCGTAGATACTTTAGCTGACGCGTAATATTGCTTATATATTTCTCCTACCTTGTCCGGAAGAATACTTTTCACGTAATCGCTTACAGTCCCTTTATAATTAATGGGTTCATCATCCAACATCAGGAGATCTTTTGGGACTTTAATTTTCCCTCGCCAAGTCTTCTGAAACTCTTCAGTTTCATACTTTACCGTACCTTCTGTAGGAGACAGACGGCCACCTAAAATGTTTAAAAGAGTTGTCTTTCCGGCTCCAATTGGTCCAATAATTCCATAAATAGCACCACGATGAAACTGAAAGTTTCTTATTTTCAGGTTAACAATACTGTCTCTAACAACTTTTACTTCATTCAATTCAAAAATAGGAATTTGTATTCTATTCATCTATCAACCTCCTCAATACATAGTGGTTAAATAAGGCAAACCTGAATATCAGGAATAGATCAGTTAGTTGAGGAGAATCTTAATGAAGAGATTCCAGATACCGCTCTGCTTCAATAGCTGCCATACAGCCACTTCCAGCAGCAGTTACTGCCTGGCGATAGAGATGATCCTGTACATCCCCGGCAGCAAAAACTCCCTCTACTGAAGTTTGGGTAGAGCCGTTTTTCGTAATCACATAACCATGATCATCGAGTTCTAATAATCCTTCAAAAAGAGAAGTGTTAGGAGAATGCCCAATTGCCAGAAACACGCCATCACAAGATAATTCCCGAGTAGAAGAATCTAAAGTACTTCTTAATACCACACCGGTTACACCGGTAAGTTTATCCCCAAGTATATCATTAATAGTGGCGTTCCATTCAAATTCGATCTTCGGGTTTTCTAATGCTCTCTTCTGCATGATTTTTGACGCTCGCAGTTCATCCCGTCGATGAATAACAGTTACCTTGGAAGCAAATTTAGTTAAGAATAAAGCTTCCTCCATGGCACTGTCTCCGCCTCCCACAACTATGACTTCCTTCTCTCGATAAAAAAAGCCATCGCAGGTAGCACATGCTGAAACACCGTGCCCCATGAGCTGTTCTTCAGCTTTAAGGCCAAGAAGGCGAGCAGTTGCACCAGTAGAGATAATCAAAGCATCAGATTCAAATTTTTCTTCTCCAATGAATACTTTGAATGGTCTTACGGTTAAATCAACTGCTGTGACGTGCTTGAAATAACACTCCGCTCCAAAACGTTTAGCCTGATTACGAAATAATTCCATCAGTTCAGGTCCCATAACACCATCCGGAAAACCCGGATAGTTTTCTACATCTGTGGTAATCGTTAATTGACCCCCCGGCTGATTCCCTTCAAACACCAGCGGTTCTAAATTAGCTCTGGCTGTATAAATAGCAGCTGTCAACCCGGCGGGACCGGAACCAATAATAATTATTTTCCTTTTCATTCAGGTTTTTTTATCAGGTGAGAATGCGATCCAACACCTGGGTAATGTTTCCTTTGGGGACAGATCCAACAACTTGATCAGTCACCGCTCCTTTATTTAAGAATAGGAGAGTAGGGATACTTCTTACTCCATACTTCATAGCCGTTTGCGGATTATGGTCAACATTTAATTTACCAACCTTTATCTTACCCGCATATTCGGCAGCGATTTCCTCCACAGTTGGAGCAATCGCATGACAGGGTCCGCACCACTCTGCCCAAAAATCAACCATAACAGGAATATCAGAATTCAGTACGTCCTGTTCAAAGTTACTATCTGTGAACTCTATAGTATTGCTACCCATTTTTCCTCCTTATTTCTGAGTAGTCATTAAATATGTCACAAGAATTTAGCTTAACCTGAACAACCGTCAAAAGCAGAAACACATCAGGGAACAAGTTTTAAGAATTTCCTCTTACCTACTCTTAAGATTCGAGGTTCCTTGACTACTATAACTGCATTGATATCATTGATTTTTTTTCCATCCACCTTTACTCCACCTTGCTCGATGAGCCTCCTTCCTTCACGCTTAGATGAGATAAGTCCTGCCTCATGCAATACGGTTAATATAGCTATGGGGGATACTGAAATAACATGCTCATCCATTACCTCTGGTTCATCTCCTTTGATGAATATTCTATCAAATTCATCTTCAGCATTTTGTGCACTTACAGCAGAATGATACATTGTGACCAATACCCTTGCCAGGTAACGTTTCAGGTTTCTTGGATTCTCTCCGCTTTCTAATTGGGATTTAATTCCCAACAAATCTTTAGTGGATATGTTTGTGGCTAATTCAAAGTAAGGAACTATGAGTTCATCGGGAATTGATAAGGTCTTACCGTACATTTCCTGTGGTTCTTCAGTGATACCTATGGCATTATCATAGGATTTAGACATTTTCCGGACTCCATCCGTCCCCTCTAAAAGCGGTGTGGTGATAACTATCTGAGGATCTTGCCCGTAATCCTTCTGAAGATCTCTCCCCACCAAAAGATTAAATTTCTGATCTGTACCACCTAACTCCACATCTGCTTTCAGCTCTACGGAATCCATCGCTTGGGCAAGGGGATAGAGAAACTCGTGCAGAGAAATAGGAACTTTATTTTTATAACGTTTCTCGAAATCATCACGTTCTAACATACGAGCCACAGTATAGTGACTGGTTAATCTGATAACATCATCAAAATTCATAGGGCTAAGCCATTCAGAATTATATACAATTCTTAGTTTCTCAACATCCAAAACTGCCGATGCTTGAGTAACATAACTCTGCCCGTATTCCTTAGTTTCTTCCTGGGAAAGTTGAGGACGCGTCTTGTTCCGCCCAGAAGGATCTCCAATCATTGCGGTAAAATCACCAATCACCAGAATGGCGGTATGACCTAAATCTTGGAAATGCCTGAGTTTCCTGAGAACCACAGTATGCCCAATGTGCAGATCTGGACGACTGGGGTCACATCCAAGCTTAACATTTAATGGTTTCTTTAATAAAATAGCCGATTCTAGTTTTTGTACTAGTTTCTCCTCGGAAATAACTTCATCTACTCCTCGCCTGATCAGATCCATCTGTTCATTGATAGGTGGAAACTTGCGCATCACTGGTTCCCCCGACCCTTTAATTCTCTTTCCATCGCTCGTTTTTGATCCTTTTCAGAAAGTGCTGTTTTCTTCTCATAGCTGCGCTTGCCTTTAGCCAAGGCGATCTCAACCTTTGCCCATCCTCTTTTAAAGTAAATCTTTAACGGAATAATTGTGTGATTTTTAATGACTACATTTCTTTCAAGTTTTCTTATCTCACGATGGTTAAGTAATAATCTTCGTTCACGATAAGGTTCGTGCCCCATAAATCCTGTATGAGAATAAGGAGCAATATGACATCCAATTAGAAAAACCTCACCATTGATGACTCTGGCATAAGAATCTTTCAGGTTAGCTCTCCCTTCCCGTAAACTTTTCACTTCACTACCTTCTAACTCTATCCCAGCTTCGAATCGCTCCAGGATGTGGTAATCATGAAAAGCCTTGCGGTTTGTCGTAACAGCTCGAAAATCATCACTCATTCTCGACGGAGAAAATAACTGCAGCACGCTAATAGTTACAAGCTTAATCCTTGTTTGATAGAGGAGCAAAACCTAATTTTGCGCCGCTGATTATCGCCCGGATGGCGGAATAGGTAGACGCGCATGGTTCAGGACCATGT
>JBHHUM010000053.1:0-14359 GCA_046861645.1 Fidelibacterota bacterium
AATTTCTGCACTGGCACGATAGAATCGACGGGTTAGAAAATCCCTGAAAGCAATCTCTTGAACTTTTGAATCCAGTTCAAGGTTAATAATTTTCTCATCATTACGATTGACCTGAATGCAGTAAATACCTGTATGAGGCGGGGCATAGGGGTCTTTAGGAATTTGACGGATAATCAGCTTATATGTTGAAAAATCATATTCACCTCGAAGCGATTGATAGCCTCCATAGTCTTTACCATTAATAGATTCCAGTTTTCTTATGAGAAAATCACTATTAAGCATGATACCCACTTACTTTGGTAGTTCCCTTCTTCCGAAGTCACTTTTTTTGGCATTGGAAATCTTTTGTAGAATTTGAGTGAGTGTATCTCCACGTTTTTCAAGAATATCGTCTTTAGCCATATTTATTAACGAATCTACAGCCTCTGTTTCTATAAGCTGAATAACTTCTACTTTTTTTGGAATTTTTATTTGGTACCTGTAACAATTTTGGGGACGATTGCGATAAAAAGGAATAGCGTAAATGTTTGCATTGTCATAGAGTACTCGAACTTCATAGTCTTTATCTTCGAATCTCATAGGAATTCGTTTATGTAGCCTCATGATTGCCTCCGACTATTTGAATTTAAACTCCCCAAAATCTTCAGAGGAGTAATGATCAAATTTCTTCTTCGTATTTTCCAATTCATTTTCAATAGCTGTAAACATTTGATTCACTTCTTCATCAGTGTAACTATAGTTTTTCTTATTCGCTAAATTGCCAATCAATCTTAGGTGTTTAATTAAGTTAGAGATTCGTTTTTCACCAAGCCGTCGAAATGTTTGTGATTTTTTATCCATCACCTCATCCTCATGTTTTTTTGAAATTGGCATTATTACTACAGGGCTTTTTAATGATGTAATATAGATATAATTCAATCTATTGCCAAGCATATATCTAATATTTAGGCTACATTGCTAATATATAGCAATAATGTTGTAGGATTACCTTATGGTGTTGTTTAGAAACTATTGTCTGTTCCGAAATCAAAAATTGAAAAATTCATTTGTTTTGTTATCTCTCTTATAGTGAATATGCCTGCCAATATTACCTGTCTACTCTGTTGATACAGTAAACAGACGGCAGGCAGGCAATTTGTTCAGAACATCGCACTTTCAAAGCGTCGGTCGCAAGTTCTCAAAGGGATACAATGATAAATCCAGCAACGTCCACCATCGGAATCTTTCCTGCTTTTTGGTGACAGGGGGTAATGCTCTGTAGGAGCTCACTCAGATGGCTATCGGGACAAGCTGTTTTTACCCCGGTTGAGTCATTTCATTAATCTTATTGATAATTTGGAGGGGAAGTACGGTAATATTTTCAGCCAGTTGATAGCATTGATTGCCGGGATAAATGACCCAGAGAAATTCAAGTTGAAGGTCATCCATGGCTATACTCATAGATTTGCTTAATCGTGGGGAATCTGCATATTTGAACTCGGCGCCCCAATTTTTTCCGTCTTTCTGCCAGAAAAGGTTAATCTCGGCTCCGTTATGGGTTCGCCAATAATAGACTTCATTATTCCGTTTATTTATGTACTGGCACAGGCGCTCTAAGGCAAACCCCTCCCAGGAAGCCCCAAGTTTAGTATGTGAAAGCAGCTGTTGGTGGGTCGCAATCGACTGGAGAGAATGAAAAATACCTGAATCTCTTAAATAGATCTTAGGTTGATTCACCAGTCTTTTCCTGATATTCAAATGCCAGGGATGAAGGATCCGGAGCATAAAAGTCGATTCCAGAATATCGATGTATTTCCTGACCGTCATATCGGATATACCGAATGATCGTCCCAGTTCGGAGTAGTTCAAAATCTGGCCATGATAGTGACTGATCATTATCCAGAATCTGCGAAGGGTAAGGGAGGGAATCTGAATACCAAGCTGGGGAATATCCCGTTCGAGAAACGTGGAAATGTAATTTTCCCGCCAAAGCAGACTCGCCTCCTCGCTGTTTGCCAAATAAGATCTTGGCAGTCCACCCCTTTGCCACAGTCTGACCATATGTTCCTTGCCGACATCGCTTATCCGAAAACCGTTTAGATGATAATAACCGATCCTTCCTGCAAGCGATTCGGAACTCTGTTTTAACAGATTACGTGAAGCGTTCCCCAAAATGAGATATTTCTGATTGGGGTTGGTATCTATAAGATAGCGGAGCAAGGGAAAAAGGTCAGGCTTGCGCTGGATTTCATCGATCACAATAAGTCCGGACAGGTTTTCAAGGGCTAATTGAGGCTGATCAAGGATGGCGAGATCCCTGGGATTTTCAAGATCGAAGTAATGGTTATACTCAAATTGTCCGGCAATGGTTGTCTTACCACATTGTCTTTGCCCTAAGATTACCGTTACCGGAAATAACTCAATTAACTTTCGGATTTCAGCCAAATCCCTTTTTCTGTTGATCAGTTTCACAGGTGAATATTACAGATTTATAATGAAATATCAAATAGAATATATGAATTATCAGGGTAGTATTTCGGCTTCTTTGGGGTATGTGGTCATTCTGTAAAAAGCACTTTCCGGGTAGCCCCCTCTCTGATGAAACGGAGGGGGTAGCCACATCTTTGGTTCCCATTTATTAGCAATTAACTGGAAAACCATTCCAAAGAAAAACAGTGCTCTAATACCTATAAAACCCCTCTTCCAGTTCCACTCTCTTCAAAAGCCTGCTCCAGCTTGTTTTTTTACAGGGTAATGGGTGGAAGATGTACACATCAATGTCGGAATTTGAATATCTCACTTTGGTGATGCGAAGTGTTCAAATTTATCCTATATTCATCTCCATTATGAATAGAAGTAAAACCGCCTTCTCTATCCACTCAACATATACCATTCTACTCTTTGGAGTCTGGTTTACACTTTTGGGATTGCTTATAAAAAGCAGTTATTTCAGTGAGATTACTCCCTGGCGAACTGCTTCCCTGCAATCGGGAATCAAAGAGATTCCCACTGATGCGGAATGGATGACGGTCACCCATCACGGGAAAAAATTAGGTTTCGCTATCAATTCCGTAACAAACCTGGGTGTGGAGGGATATTCAATCTCCAGTACTGCCCAACTTAGTCTGGCAGTAGCTGGGATCGAAACTGATCTCTTAATGAGAAATCATGTAAATGTTGACACTCTGTTTCATCTATCTTCGTTTGATTTTCAATTACAATCAGACCAATTTATTACTGAAATCCGAGGGAGAAAGGTTGACCAGACATTACATATTACGTTCCTGAATGGTGATGATAGTACTACTCGTAAAGTTCAAATCCCCAACGAAATTTACACTTATCTCAGTATCCAACCCCTGGTAGTATGGCAAGGGATAAAAGAAGGAGATAAAATGACTCTGCCAGCCTTTGATCCGGTTAGTATGGAAATCGGTCAAGTGGAAATCAGACATGCGGGTAAGGAAAATCTTCTCATAGGTGATAACAGTTATTGGTTAAACAAGATCAGGGTTCAATTTAAAGGTATTCCTTCAATTCTGTGGCTTGATGATAACGGCTTGACTTACCGGGAAGAAACCATCATGGGGTTGGTGATGGAAAAGACAACCCCGGAAGAAGCTCTCGATATGGAATCTGTAGTGGGTGAAGTTGATTTGTTGGATGTCTATGCTATTCCCGTGGAGAAACCTATCATAGATCCAACCTCAGTGTCAGAACTGATCGTGAATATAGATGGGATTGATGTAAGTTATCTGTTGGCACTTAATTCCGAAAGACAGAAAGTGGTCCAGGAAAATCCTTTGCAACTGCAACTACGACCTGTCCCGACTCCTCTATTGTCTGCTTCCCTTGATACTTTTCTGGTGTCCAACAACTTTATCCAATGCCGTCATCCAAGGATAAAAGAGTTAGCACAGGAAGTGACAAAAAATAGTGACAACGATTTAGAAAGAGTAGATCAACTTAACAATTGGATCTACCATTATCTGAAGAAACGGCCGGTAGTTACCCTTTCCTCTGCTTTGGATATTCTCGATGGACAACAAGGAGATTGTAGTGAACATACCACCCTGTTTACGTCCTTGAGTCGCAGCCTGGGAATTCCTACCAAAATTCATATCGGGTTGGTCTATCTCGAGGGACGGTTTCTATATCACGCCTGGCCGGTAGTTTATTTGGATGGCAAGTGGATCGCCATTGATCCTACTTTAGGTCAGTCTGTGGCAGATGCTACTCACATTACATTGTTGGAAGGTGATTTCAATAATCTGACTGAGCTGATCCCTTTATTAGGTCGCGTATCTATTAGTATAGTTGAGCAAAAGTACAGACAAGCATTGTAGTGATCGAACTTCAACAAATTACAAAATCATTCAATTCTTTGATAGCAGTGGATGCCATTTCCCTGAAGGTGGAAGCGGGTGAACTCTTCAGTTTTTTGGGTCCGAATGGAGCCGGTAAAACTACAACGATCAAAATGATGGTGGGACTCATGACTCCTGATTCTGGCACCATTTTGATTAATGGTACCGATGTAGAAAAGGACCCCATTAAAGTTAAGAAAATGATTGGCTATGTTCCTGATGCCCCCTTTCTCTACGAAAAACTTACGGGGGAGGAATTCTTAAATGTCATTGGTAACATGTATGAAATGAATCACGAAGAATTGGTTGCAAAGATTCAATCGTACAATGCTCAATTGGAGATGGATGAATGGCTTTTAGAGAGGATTGAAGGGTATTCTCAGGGGATGAAGCAGAGACTGGCTTTTGCAGCGGCATTCTTGCATGAGCCTAAAGTCATAATTCTTGATGAACCTATGGTGGGACTCGATCCCAAAACAGCCCGAAAAATCAAGGATATGCTTAAGGAAAAAACTCAAGAAGGTACTACTGTTTTTCTTTCAACACACAACCTTAACGTGGCTGAGGAGCTCTCCGATCGAGTGGCCATTATCCATAGAGGTAAGATTCTGGGTATGGGATCGGTGGCATCGTTTCAGGCTTCGACTCAATTTGAGGGCAATCTTGAAGATCTTTTCCTGGATATTGTTGAACGGGTAGAAACTAATTCAACTTAAAACGAATCAAAATTGCATAGCTTATCTAACCTGATTTCATGATACCGAATTCATTATCTATCCTCCGAATCAAGCTGCGTGCATTTTTTAGACACTTAATAACCAGTATCCGTAACAAATGGCTTGAGATTTCTGTCTCTCTTCTTATCATCGCCGGACTAATAATTGGAGGATATTCACTATTTGTAAATGGAGCAAAATTCCTTTTGGAGCAAGGTGAATTAGGTGAATTATTACTGGATAGAATTTTTAATATAAGCTGGTCCATCATATTCTATCTCCTGATACTTTCCAACATGATTACAGCAATGTCTACACTATATCGCTCCCGAGAAGTTTCATTTTTGATGACAGTTCCCCTTACGTTTACTTCCATTTTTCACATGAAATTTGCCGAAAATCTGCTTTACAGTTCCTGGGCTATTCTCATTCTTGGTATGCCCCTGACCTTTGCCTATGGCTCAGTAAAATCACTGACTTTTCTGAAGATGTTTGCTCTACTATCATTTGGGCTGCTTCCTTTTCTGGTAATTTCTACAGCTATAAGTCTTACTCTTTTAATGATAATCATTCGCTTGACAAAGTGGTTTCGTATGCGTTCTGTATTACTTTTTCTGGGGATGATATTTGCCGGAGCACTCTGGGTTTATTTCAATTTTAACCAGAGGGAGACCCTTTTGACAGGAGATGTAGAGAGTTTCAGGTTTATAAATCGTTATCTTATCAATCTATCCCGACCTCCATTCCCATTTATACCCAGCTACTGGTTAAGCGAAATTTTCAACGCTCTTTCTCAATTTCGCTGGCAGAGTTTTGTTTTCTTCAGTAGTCTTTTCCTATCTACTGCTCTGGTAGGAATTGAGGTTGCAAATTTTATCGCCAAGCATAACTATCATGTTACCTTTCAACTTATGGAGGGGACAGGTCAACAGCTACAGGAATCTATTAAGAGAAATTTGGTACCTGGGCAAGTAGGAAGAAATCGTATCTTGGCTAGATTCAAATGGCTTTCTCCCGCTATGAGAGGCCTGGTGGTTAAAGATATTCTTCAATTTGTTAGAACACCACAGCAATGGTTCCAATTTATAATGCTTGCCTTTTTTATTGGGATTTACCTGATTAATCTATCTAGGGCTGATGTTCGTCTTTCACTTCTTTCTCCCTTCTGGCAGCGGGCAATTTATCTTCTTAACTTTGGCTTCAGCGGATTTATCCTTGCCGCACTGACCTCTCGCTTCGTTTATCCCCTCATCAGCCTGGAAGGTAAAGGTCTCTGGATAATGATGGTCTCTCCCCAGAATTTATCTGTATTGTTTAAGGAAAAATTCTGGCTCTCCTTTATTGTCTTTTTCACCTTAACGGAATTGGTGGCTTTCGTAAGTAATTACTATTTGAGCCAGAGTCTATCCTTTTCCTTGATTACTACCGTCTTTCTTTTATTGATGAGTCTATCTCTTATCAGTATCGCTTTGGGTCTGGGAGCGGTTTTCCCTCAATTCAACGAAAGGAACCCCATGCGGATCAGTTCCAGTGCGGGAGGGATTATCACCATCATGATCAGTCTTTTTTATGTGGGGATTATGGCAGGTGGTTTAGTCTGGATTGTGACTCTTATGGAACACAAAACAAAACTGGTAAGTTTGATTCCAGTAATAGTAGGTATTCTCTTTATTAATATTATTGCTACCGTTTTACCTCTTTGGTTGGGACACAGGTCATTAATAAGGACAGAATTGTGATTTTAGTTAACTCGAAAACGGAGTAAATAAATACATTTTCGCTTAATCTTTTGTTTTAGAACCTAGCTTGGTAAATTGATGTTTAGTTCCCTGTCAATTATTCTATGCGATAAATAAATTTCATTAACATGAATTGATTAAAGAGATTCTCGCTAAAGCGCCAATAATACAAAGAGAAAATTTATGACAACAAACGAAATAGCAAAGATTTTGATAGATATATTTTTGAAAGTTCATTGAACTTTGGGGCTTGGTTTATTGGCATCGGTTTATGAAGCTTCAGAATGTCTCAAATTTGAAAAGCCAGATATTAAATATCAAAGACAACAGAGAATAGATGTAATTTTATGATGATGAAAAAGTGGATATTGGTTTTAGAGCTGATAAAATTGTATAGATCTAAGTTATAGTGGAAATTCAATCAATAGAAGCAGTTATACCTGTTCATCGAAAAACATTAAATACTTCCTTGAAATTAACTGATCTAAATTATGATAACTTGTTAATTTCAATGTAAATCCAATAAAAGAGGGTATTATCCGAAGGATCCTATGAACAAGAATAGTCAGTAATATGATTCTTGGCATTCCTAGTTCCCTCGCGAGAAATAATTTTGAAAGTCCCTGCCTGATGGTTGGTAGACGAGACAATCAAAAAATAAGGAGAAAGTTATGAAAAACCTACCCCTCTACCACTATCGTGCTCATGTCACTTCCGTCTATGATGGTGATACCTGCACAATGGATATTGACCTTGGACTGAAAATCTGGAGCAGGGGAGAGAAGATTCGCTTAAAACGGATCAATGCTCCGGAACTCAGGGGAAAGGAGAGACCTGAGGGATTAATATCCAGGGATTACCTAAGAGATCTTATCCAAGACAAAACCGTTATCTTACAGACCGTCAAAGATAAAAAGGGGAAATACGGTCGCTATCTTGGGGAAATCTGGGTTAGAGATGACAAGGGGGATTATATCAATGTAAATGATAATCTGGTGAAAACAGGAATGGCGGAATATAAGTCGTATTAATGTCAGTTAGTTAATAAAGGTGATGTGAATTGGCTGGAGCAGTGAGCAGTTACTAATAAGAATTGAATATAGCTATCAAAACTAAAGATGGAATGTGTCTTTAAACTAATAGCAACACATACTGGCTGCATTTCTTACACCTTTATTGGTATGCACCAAAGTTTTACTTGAAAATGAAGATAATTAGTATTACAGTTTACATAACCTGACAACTGTCGGACGCAAGGGCCGACGATCTATCCTAATAACTGTCGAGCGTAGGGATCGACTGAGCAACCAAACAAACGAGGAGGATATCATGGAAAACTATCACGAAGAAGGATTGGTTTTCTTTACTGATCTCACCAATTTTTTCCATTCTACCAAAGGTATAAAGACCGAGCAGGTAGCTGATCTTTTGACTACCTTTGCTGAAATCACTAATAGTACGGTTAACTCAGGTAGTGGCCAAGTCATCGATTACATGGGTGATAGTGCTTTGGGCTTCTTCCCAGCTAAATTAGCTGATCAAGGAGTCAGGACACTCATGGATATGAAACATCAGGTGGAGGAGTGGTTGATTACCGAAGGCTACAAAATGAAGTTGAGGGTGGGTGCTCATTATGGTCCTTTTATGGTGATCTTTCTGCCACCCTTTACAACCCCGGACATTCTTGGTGAGACGGCGAACATTGCTGTGCGATTGGGTTCCGGTGGTCAGTCCTCTCATAGGGGACGTTTTATTCTTTCGGCTGCTGCGTTCAGAAAACTTGCTCCAGAAACTCGAAAGAGTTTTCATAAGTACACAGAACCGATAGTTTATCTAGCGGAAGAGTAACATGAACGCTCACTGAGTCACGAGTACAGAATAGTCTTGCTGACCTAATTCAAACGTATAGTCAATCCTGGAATTAGGTCAGTGCAATTCTGTTAATCTTGTCCATTTAATGAATGGCGATAATTTAACTTTCTAGAAAGAGTTGGGACTGTGACCTCATTTTTTACTTACAATAGTGAGAAATCTTCCAATCCCATAATCTGGAAACTGGAAATCATAAGGTTTTGTGGGTCATAGAATGAGCTTAAGGAGCTAGTGTGTTGGGAGGAACTTGTGTTAGTTATTGGTAGAAGACTATATCCAAAACAAGCATATGACTTTTACTTCAATAAGTCTGGTGGATAATGAATATTACTTATTCGGAATTATAAATTAATGAAAACCTGATTTAGTTGATTATTTAGGGTATTTACTATGATTCTCGACGTTTCTTTTTCGCAATCCAAACGGTGAGCCACTTCCGGTAACTACTTAAGGGAGTATTTGTTAAGGATTTGATCTTCTCCCAGTTTTGAAGTGCAATAACTACGATAATTACGATAATGATCGGTTGGGCCAATTGTGACTTGGCTACAACAACCCCAATAAGGAGACTCATTATCAATTTTGCAAGAAGTAGATAGGTCTTTATCATTTTTTATCCATTAATAACTTTCCGTACTACGCCCTCGATTTTTAAGAGTTCACTTTGTTGTGATCATCGACACATAAATACTTTTTACTACACTTCCATTTATCCCCAGGTTCATTTAGATTTAACCTGAACCGTGCGATGGATGTCTGATGAATAATATATGAAATCGATAACCAAAATTTTATTGTTCACAATATTGCTGGTGTCTTTCGTCCTTTCACAACCCCAACACTCTCGCTATATCCTGGAAATCGGTGGTGGGACTTCCTATCTGATGCCACGCATGGAGTTTAGTAACGCTTGGGGTTTCAAGGCTCAGGGTTTTTGGTATCTATCTCCTCGATACGCACTCGGTATTAATTATAGCTCAACTACTGTTGATACTAAAGATGGAGGGCAAAAGGAGACTATTGCCACTACTGGGGCAACTATTGAGGTTTCTTTTCGACGGGGGGATCCTTTAACAAGTTTTACTACTCTTGGTATGTCAAATTTATCTGTTGAGGAAGGACTACTATTTGTGTTAGGCTTCGGTATCAGGATACCATTAGGAGAAAAGTGGTTATTGAGATTAAGTTTACGGGATTACCAGACAGATTTAGGGATACCCTTTGTTACTTTTCCAGGTGGCCACGTGGCTGTACAAGGAAGTGGTTCTAACTATCTTGAACTTGGTGTGACAATATACCGGAAACTTTTGCAGAGCAAATCTGATTTAAAGAATTTTCCCAAAGAAAGAAGGAGACGTTTTGAATGGTAGCTTTGAGACAATATTTTATTATGACGATCATATGTTTAGTTTCTATTGGAAGTTCAATTCTAGCTCAGGAAACTGTTAATGAAACTAAGCCAGCAAAACAGCTTACCCCGAAGAAGCAAATTCTTGGAACTTGGAAAGGGGGTCCGGAAGGGATGCAGGAGGCTACTTTCACTTTTATGTTTAATGGTTCAGTTTTTATCGACGATGAAAAAGCCAGATGGACGATTTCAGGTGAGAGTGAGCCTTATACTCTTACTCTCAGCTATAAAAATTCTTTCTATGAAGATGAAGTGTGGGGCTTGTCGTTTGAAAGTGATTCGACACTCATGTTTTATATCGGTGAAGCAGTGGAAATTCTTATGAAAAAGGTCGAGTAGTCTGGAAGAACAGTGTTATTGATCTATTTGTAAAAGTAGGGGAAAATGAATGTTGAAATGCTCTTTTACGTTTTGAATGTCCTTGGACTTGCTAAGGAGGATAGGTTTTCGTATTAAAAAATTGTCATTACTTACTCGAATGAATAATGAACCATAGTATTTAGTACCTTGTCCTGGTTTTCTAAGATCGCAGAACTATCTCTCCCATTAAAGTTGACTATTACGGCTATACTATTTCTTGTAGGATTAAAATTTGGTGCTGTAATTCTAATTTTTCTCCCATTCATCTTTCATCCCTCCCGTAAGCACCGATGAATTATTGGTTAGCTGGAATCGCCACGGTTTGATGGCGTCTTCTCCAGCATAACTGACACCTACTCTTGGTCCGACCTCAATCTTTTCATCAGGAATAGTTATCCCAATATCTTCCAGCCAAATGAGATCTCCTGTCAGATCAGTTCCAGTATGGGAGGTGAGAATGCCCAATGCTTGAGTTACTGTCCCGGGACCAACGATGAGATTTGGATCAACACTGTTTTTTTTCCGTCTTTGGAGGATTACTTCTATACCTATTGACGGTTTAATCGCTCGAATTAGAATGGCGTGGGGTGTATCCTTGACATTGGTAACGATATTGAATAGATGATGAATACCGTAACAGAGATAGACATACGCAACACCACCTTGGTGGTACATGATCTCTGTTCTTTTGGTTCGACGCCAGTTGTAGGCGTGTGAAGCGCGGTCACTAGTCCCAGCATAGGCTTCTGTCTCTATTATTATTCCACCAGTAACCATCCCGTTAAATCGGGTCAATAAAAGTTTGCCTAACAATTCTCGAGCAATTAGTACTACATCAGAACGGATGTAGAATTCGGGAGATAACTTGGACATGAAGTTTAGTAAAGGAGTGAAAAAAGTGGAGAATTAATGCCTGTAAACGATACGTCCTCGAGTAAGATCATAGGGTGATATTTCTAAAGTTACCTGGTCACCGGGAAGAATTTTTATAAAGTGTTTGCGCATTTTACCACCAACATAGGCTAAAACCTGATGAGTTTTACCGCCAATCTCCATTTCTACCCGGAACATGGAATTAGGTAGGGCTTCGATAATCGTTCCTTCAGCTGTAATGGGTTTCTCTTTTGCCATGGTCAAAGAAATTTACATAACAATAGGGTAAATGACAGTAAAAGAGTTGGCAGATCTGTCAGCAGCTCCTCATTAAAAGATAATTCAGTCTGATTAATGGGAGCCACTGACAAATCCTACCCTTAAAACAAGCTGATAGTTGTTAATTATCGGCTCGTCTTACACCCAAGGCTTCGAGGAGGGTTCAAGCCTCGGATAAAATCAATAGTTCCTCACTTCCCAGTGGCGGATGAGCTTCCAGAGCCCACTCCTCGAGACGTACTTAGGAGAATTTCCTTACTTACGGGGATACTGACTTCTGGAATAGTAGCAGAGTCGTTGGGTATGATTGCACCAGGGACATTGTCTTTCCCCGCTGAATCTGCTGATGTAAGAGTTGCTTCCCTCACAGGATGAAGTTCACTGGCGAAATTGGTCGTATACTTTGCTCCCTTCCAAATGAAGATCTTTCCTGAACCTAATTTTCTACGGGCTCTCCTGAAGGCTTCAGAGAAGGATTCATTTTCATCTCCTGGGACGTGATATTCTTTATCACTTACCTTAGGTGAGACATTTTGTGGAGACTTTGTTTCGGACTCTTCGGAATTAAGAATAGCTTGATTCTGAAGGTTGGCAACGGTAGAGAGGGTAACATCCTTATTGAAGGGAGTGAGATCTATTCGTTCCTCTGGTTTGGAGGGTTTTGGTGAGGAAGTCGTGACGGGCGGGGAGTTCGCTTTGGAAATCTTATCAGAAGTTCGGTTGTAAAGCCCCAGAATTATTACCAAAGCTAATAGAGCACTCACAGAAATTAACACTACAGTTTGTTTTAGCTCTTTTTTCATTTTCGTTCTCCTTCTGTTGTTTACCAATAAAAAAAGAGGGACGTGTTAACGATCCCTCCTCGTTATCTAATTCTGGGTTTTCGACCCAGCTTTTCACGTTAACGTGGGTTTTGGATCAAGAGTTCCCTGACTTGATGAGAAGAGCGTTTTTAGTTATTACAAATTTCTGGTTACCTACAATACGTTAGACGTTAGAAGTTAGATATTAGACGAGATGATTGAGATAGTTCATTAAAGTTAGGAGTGTGGTGAAGCTTCAGGAATTCAAATGGGTAAAAAAATCCAGAGAGTGACAAGAGGATTGCACCCGGTAGAAATAGTGAATCAATCAGAAGGAAAAAATAAGAAACTACCTTTGAGGATGAGTCTTCCTCCACATCATTTCTACATATAGTATGAGTAAGATGGCTTGAATTCAACTACTAAGTGCAACTCAACTGCTTAATAGAAATCATTTGAAGTCAAAAATGTGACCTCAGAATGCACTGGCATTAGTCTATCCAACAAAAAAGCTTCTTGATTATAAAGGTATTTATCAAAGAAGGCTAAAGTATAATCATTTACAATTCTAAAAGTACGTTGGGGTTGGATCGAGCCTGCACCTGTCGCTGATTTAAGAGGCGTTATTAAGACTCCCTCGGCAAAATTGCTATGCGTAGTCCCCGCAATTGACAACACATAACAGTCACTGGCCAGCGATTGAAAGGCACCCGTTCGTTCCTGTTGCTTCCCATAACTTTCGTGATAAATGTACATCGAAGGTCGTTTCACTGAACTGGTAAGTGTACCTCCATCAAGATATACAACAGCTTTAATCCGATTATCACGTCCTAAAGCATCATAGACAGAACTAGCTCCATAAGAATAACCAACTGCGCCAATACGAGACAAGTCTAACTGATTTACAAACGGGCTGGATGATGAATTTGCATTCAGCCATTCTATTCTATCTAAAACAAAAAGTACATCTGTCATTCGTTCATATAACGGATCACCTTTTTTTCGTAGCGCTTCAATTTCTTCCTTTGAGTGTATACTAACATCGGGATATTGGAATTGTTTGTCTTTCATGATCACTCGTCTTGCATCAGGGAATATGGTTACAAAAGCATCATAGGTATGATTAATCGATATAACAACATATCCATGACTGGCCAACTCTTCTACATTGAAGGTACTATAATTCATGTTACCTCCATAGCCATGAGAGTAGATAATAACCGGGAAATGTGATTTTTTCATTAATATTTGTGCATTTTGATATGAATGCGTAGTAACTAACGAAATATGGTCAAAAATAAATTCCGGCAACCCTAAAATGTTGGCTTGAGCGCGCCCAATAGTTTTTGAGGCTCTACCCCAATAAGAAACAGGCTTCCTACCAGACACATGTTCAGCAGGATACCATATTTGTACCATAATTTCACGGACATCTGTGGTATCATCTGTAAAAATCTCCGGTCTGGTATGATCGACCCAGTGATAAGTGACCGTTCCAATGGAATGTGGTCCTGTCGGTGTCGGTAAGGAAAATACTGGTAAAAGGATGGAAAGTATTGCCGACAGACATAGTAGCACTATTCCTGCAACGTTGGTTATGAGCGCTAACCATCGGTGTGATGTTTGTAGACTTTGACTGGATCGCCGAATCATAGCCCATAGACTCGACATAAAAAGCACACCCGAGACAAAGTAAGCTGTTATCATTTGCCACCTGTAGCCTTCTACTAGAAAGTGAAGCAATACGATCAGTAATGTTATTAGTGGAAGCCATCGAAGCCATTTTGGTCTTAAACCGCTATAGAGTACTGACCCTAGAAGAGCTGGTAGATTTAAGACAATAATTCCAATCTCAAGAATTCTCATGTAAAGGTTTCCGCTTGTTCACAAACGTGTTTAACTGGCAACTATTTGTAAAAAAATTCTATTTTCAATTGTTTGACGCTTTGATGTTGACGGTCAA
>JBHHUM010000142.1:0-3411 GCA_046861645.1 Fidelibacterota bacterium
CCGTGGCCCTTTTCTTTATGCTTTTTCAAAAGTACAGAAATTTATGGACACAACTGATGTCTTGGCATATTTTTAGGTCTACGATGTCCTGACCATTAACAATTAATAAATAAAAGTCAACTGGCAATTCACTTGACATCATACATCGTTTGCAAGTATACTTTGCTTATCTTGGGATTAAAAGCTATCACGTGACAAAGGTGTGGTGATGAAAGGAATATATACATGAAAACACTCGTTTCTGTTGTGTTATTAGGTTTTATCACAGTAATCCTGGCCGGAGTAAACAAGAGTGCCGAGATTAGAAGATCCGAAAATATTACCAGTGAGGAGCGGGAACTGAGCGCGTTTGATGCATTGTATCTGGATATCTCTGCACAGGTCACAGTCAGACAGGGGAAAAAATTCAAATGTGTGATCACAGCAGAAGAAAACATTATTCCTTCGATAGAGACTAAGATAAAAGGTTACTCTCTTCACATCGATTCCAAAAAAGGGTTCTCCACCAATAAAAAAGTTGACATTGCTGTAGAAGTGCCCCTTTTAACTGTCGCTGTTGTAAATGGATCAGGTATCATCGATATTTCTGAAGTTTCGAACGAAAAACTTACACTGGCGATCAACGGTTCAGGAGATATCAGAATAGATGGCTTTGTAGATCAACTCAAAGTAACAATCAATGGTTCAGGGGATTTAGACGCTACTGAGCTCGAGGCAGAAAAAGTGACTGTAACAATTAATGGGTCAGGGGATGCAAATGTACGTGTTAGAAAATCCCTTACTGCTAACATACATGGTAGTGGTGATATCGTTTATTGGGGAACACCAACAGACTTGAACACTTCGATTTTGGGATCTGGTGATATTATTGAAAAGGCTCCAGATTAGCCTGCTAAAATTTTTATCCTAAAAGATAACCTGAATATTAGTGTTACCTTATTAGATGGGTTTCTCAGGCACAATAAACCAAGCGGCTAAATAGAGAATAATACCCGCACCACCCCAAAAACACAGCAATACAAACAATAATCTGATCAGGACAGGATCAGTACTGAAATACTCACCGAGACCTTCACAAACTCCGGCAATTTTTCCCTGAATTCTATTGCGGAAGAGACGTTTCATCACCAATCAAATACTGGGGTCTCTACTTCCTCGAGGTTTCGTGATGGACGTGACAGCCTGAGTGAGTAACTCATGATTTATTTTAATTTACGAATGTTCAGGAAAGTAACCCCCAGATTCCTTGTAAAAATAAACCGATCAATCGGTTATATGAGTTATTATTTTCTCCGTAATACCAAGGTGAATCTGGATTTATATTTCCAGAGAATTGTTTGGTACTTTAGAAGTGTCAAACAACTACTATACAAGGAATCATTAGAAAATACTTCTGAGAAATTCAAGCTGAGTGTACCTCAAGTTTCTCATTAATATTTTCCTCTAATTTTTTTGAGAGCTTCTGCAATAATTCATCATCTTCCGCTTTGGCAGCAAGATTAATTTTCTTACCCAGTTCAGTTAGATCATTAAAACCATAACCTCCTCCACTACCGGTAAGCTTATGACCAAATTTCCTGATTTCGTTGTAATTGCTATCATCGATATTTCTTTTCAACTCAGATTGTAAATCTTTAAGGTAATCGAGATATTCTCGTATGAGTTTTTGAAACTCTGGATCGTTATATAAATCATTTTCCATTACACGACTCCTTAACTTAAAGGTATTTTCAAATAGAAAATGTTTCCCTGAGGTTGATTAGGTTCCATCCATACCTCACCCCCGTGAGCTTCGGCAATACGCTTGACTATGGCTAATCCCAAACCGCGTCCCTGTTTCTCACCCTCTCCCAACTGTATACTACGCTCAAATATTTTCTCTCGATCTTCCTCAGGTACAGTTGTTCCAAAATCTTTTACCCTTACTACAACAGAATTATTCTCCCTCAGTCCTTCAATAATAATCCTCTCGCCATTTCGTGCATACTTCAAAGCGTTACTGATGTAATTTTTAAAGACTTCAGCTATGATTGGATTTACCTTGACCAGTAATGTCTCTTCCAATCGAGGCTCGATGCTCATTCCGGAATTCTTCATTATGGGTATGAATTCCTCAATCACATCGAAAATAATGTCGGCTAGATCCCGTTCCTCCTTTTCTACTTCTTCACCGATGGTAACTTTGGAAAGGACAGAAGCGTTCTCAATTACCTTCAATAAATCATCGCTACTCCTTTTTATGAGAACCACTCGCTCGTCATCTGGTGATTCTGAATTTAAAATCTCTGCCATCCCACTAATGACACCAGCCGGGTTCTTCAAATCGTGAGTGATAACATCCAGAAGAAGAGCTTTCATTTGGTTAGACTTCTCCAGTTGAATTGAGAGTTGCCTATGCATCTTTTCAGATTCCCTAATAGCTTCGTCTGACTGTATAAAGTCTATGGCCAAAGCAATTTGATCTGAAACAAACTTCAGAACTTCCATATCGCTTTCTGTATAAAGATCAGGATTATTATAACTCTGTACGACAATAACACCAACCGACTTGTCCTCATGCTTAAGAGGATAGCCCAACCACACTTTGGAAACCTTGCCGGCTACATCAAGATCAATAATTCCTTCTTGAGCGAACCTTCTAATATCTTTTTCCTTAATAAATAAAGGCTCCCCAGTGTTGATGACATGTCCCGATAACGTTTTTCCCATTTTTACAGGACCATCTGGTGGACTGTCTTCCTCATCAACAAAATAGGGAAACGACATCGTATTAGTATTTTCATCATATATACCGATAAAGAAATTAGTGGTATTAATAACTTTCTTAAGACATCTATGAACATTCTTATAGAAAATATTAATATCAGAAATAGTACTGGTTGCATTTGCAATTTTGTACAAAACAGTCTGTAGATTATTAGCTCGCTCTAACTCCTTTAGTGCCTTTTTTTGAACTGTAATATCAGACATGGAGCCAAGGCAGTTAATCGCTTTACCATGGGTATCTCTGTAAATCAGTCCCCGGTCAAGGATATCGCGATAGGAGCCGTCTTTATGACGTAAACGATACTCAAGTTTCAGAGATACAACTGTTCCCTCTATGGCTTCACGAATAGTCTTGTTAATCGTTTCCCGGTCGTCACGATGAAGACTACTCTCCCAAGGATTCTCCATAAGCTGGAATTCCTCGAGTGTATATCCTAACAGTTCCTCGAGATTCCCACTCCATTGTGTAATATCCGATTTTAGATCCCAATCGTAAATGACCTGTCCAGTGGCTAAAATAACCGATTCATACCATTGACGCCATTCTATTGAGGTCTTTTCCATTTTCTTACCTGAATGCCTTATAATCTCTCGCTTGGGTATGACGGTAGTGTATTTAACGTTCTCATTAGGTGACTTTTCCTT
>JBHHUM010000054.1:0-14302 GCA_046861645.1 Fidelibacterota bacterium
CTTGAGAGCATCCCAGGAAAACACAGAAAATCCAGCAAAATCCCGAGTAGACAAAATCTTAAGTTTCTCTGCTGCAGCCTCTGGAGATTGATTATAAATCGCTACACCAATAATTATGCTACGATTGTACTTTCCTTGAACAGTCCGTTCAATACTTTGCAGATTGCTTTGAAAATCATCCATCTCCGTGGCATAATTCATGGGTACTACGTAATCCACCAATCCTTCAGTAAGCCATTCATCCCATTCCTGAAAATAGCGATATTTTGCGACAGAAGGATCAGGTTTTACGGCTACGGATAATAGACAATCCGGTTTCTTTTCCATGATCACTTGACTGTATTGTCTTAAAAAATCTGTGACTGATTCCCGTCGCAGGCGCTCCCACTCAGAACGCAAGTAACGGATCTCTTCATTATCACCATTTTTAATATCAAATGGACGTATACTGTATGCTTCTTCAAAATGACCTTGTGCATCGGGATGGAAACCGTAATCCAGGTCAGCTAAACGAACATAATCGAGATGAATACCATCCACAGGATAGTGATCGAGGATCTCCACCAATATTTTCTTGAGATGGTCTATGACTCCTTCCACTGCAGGGGAGAGAAAGCGAGGAATACCATCATTTCCGTTTCCATAATGAATATCACTACCTGTCTGATGACCTGGTTCGTCAATCCATTCTGGATGAGTTCGAATCACATGATTCGAATCGCTTGGCATTTCAGGACTGGACCACACAAGAAAAGTATTCAACCAAGCATGCACCTGTAAACCTTCGGAATGACCTTTTTCTATCGCATAAGCTAACGGATCAAAATCTGGATCAGACAGGTAATGTCCCCGCGGTACAATTTGGCTGGAATAATAGGCGTCACCCCGACCTCTCACCTGTACGAAAAGGTGATTAAATCCATATTCCACAGCCGTCTCAATCACACGATCAATCTCCTTTTTCGATACCATCGAATACCGCACAACCCACAGGCTTTTAATTTCTGCTGAGGGGTTTTCGCTGGCTGCAGTCCCTATGATAATGAAAAAAATGAAAAAGGCAACCCAGATGGTTGCCTTCGAAAAGTCATTGTCAGGAATCAAACTTTAAGATTTCTCCTCTTCAATCTCTGTTTTAGGAGTAGTACTATCTTTCCCAGCAAAAATTTTCCTCTTTGCTTCTTTCCCACTCTTCTTAGCCTGTTTCTTATCATCGTGCTTTTTGGACAAGTCCTGCACATAATCCACAAATTCTAATAGCGAAACCGAAGCACAGTCATTATCCCTCACACCGAGTTTGATGATACGAGTATAGCCACCATTTCGATCGGCATACTTAGGAGCGATTTCATCAAATAAGATTTTTACCTTGTCAGGTTGAGGAATTTTCCTCAATACTTGCCGACGATCATGAAGAGTACCTCTTTTAGCTTTAGTCACTAAGGGTTCGATGAAACGCCGCGTTTCCTTAGCTTTGGCATCTGTAGTTTTAATACGTTTGTGCTCGATTAAGGCAATAGCAAGATTAGCTAGAGTCGCTTTACGATGACTTGCAGTTCTACCCAATTTTCTACCTCTCTTTTGATGCCGCATAGTTTCCTTCTCTTAATTATCGGTCTCAGCCATGTATTTTTCCACATCCATACCAAACTGAAGACCCACTTCTCCTAACTTTTCTACAAGCTCGGAAAGTGATTTACGTCCGAAGTTCTTATACTTCAACATCTCACTTTCTTCCTTGGCTACCAGTTCACCGATGGTTTCGATTCCTGCAGCTTGAAGACAATTATGACTCCTCACGGACAATTCCATTTCATCGATACTCCGTTCCAGCAATTTGCGAACCTTAATGATTTCTTCATCATCTTCTTCGGTGACTTCAAGAACAGGTCCAGCTCCAGCGATCACAAATTGACTAAAATGATTAATTAGTATGCTGGCGGCATGATTCACCGCATCAGCTGGGTTGATTGTTCCATCAGTAGTGACCTCAAGAATGAGTTTCTCGAGACTGTCTTTTGCCGAAGACACTGGCAGAACATCATATTTAACCCTGATTACTGGATTAAAAATTGAATCGATGAAGATTGTACCAATTGGAGTATCCACACGACTATGGCTATTAGCATCAACATAACCAGTTCCTACTCCAATCTGAATTTCCATAGTAAAGTCGGTATTATCATTCAATGTAGCGATATGATGAGTGGGATTCATAACTTTGAACTGTGGAGACACATCCAGATCCTTGGCCTTAAATTCACCCTTACCAGTAAAACTTAAATCAACCTTATCAGGATTATTATCGTTGAGTTTGAAACGAACCTGTTTGAGATTCTGAATCATATCAGCCACATCTTCCTTTACACCCTCAATGGTACTGAACTCATGAAGGACACCATCCAAACGAATAGCAGTAATAGCCGCACCAGGAATACTGGTCATCAGCACACGCCGGATAGAATTTCCAATAGTAATACCAAAGCCCCTCTCTAGTGGTTCTAGCGTGAACTTGCCAAATTCCCGGGTAGAGGTTTGTTCATCAATTTGAAACTTGAACTCATTCTTTTTTACCATTCTCGATTTCCCCTTGTTACTATTTTGAATAAAGTTCTACAACCAATTGTACGTTAAACATACTATCAAGATGTTCTCGTTCAGGAATCTGCTCTAATGTACCAGAAAGAGATCCCTTATCTAACTTTAACCAGGCAATGTCCAGATCTCCCCTAATCCGTTTTACTGAATCGTGTATCACTGACAATTTCCTACTTTTCTGCCTCACTTGAATTACATCTCCAGGTTTTAAGAGATAGGAAGGTATATTCACAATTTTTTTATTCACGGTCAAATGTCTGTGAGTTACTAGTTGTCGTGCGGCAGCTCTTGTGGTAGCGAAGCCCAAACGAAAAACAACATTATCTAGTCTTCGCTCCAAAAGTTGCATTAAGTTGACACCAGTTTCACCCTTCATCTGTTCAGCTTTCTGGAAGAATCGACGGAATTGACGTTCCAGGAGACCATAAGCATACTTCATTTTTTGTTTTTCGCGAAGTTGTAGAGCGTAGTTTGATGGTCTGCGGCGACGGCTCTGTCCATGCTGACCAGGTGGATAGTTTTTCCTCTCTAAAATTTTAGAAATTTTCTCATTACTGAAAATATTCTCTCCAAATTTTCGGGCTATTTTTGCTTTTGGGCCTATAAAACGTGCCATATTCCAAATCTCCCTTATACTCGGCGGCGCTTCGGTGGACGGCAACCGTTATGAGGAATGGGAGTCACATCAGTGATTTTTGTCACTTCCAATCCAGCTACACCTAAAGAACGAATAGAAGGTTCACGTCCAGGTCCAGGCCCCTTGACACGCACTTCTATAGAAGTCATACCTAAATCTAGAGCTTCAGTTGCTGCCTTTTCAGCCGCCTGACCAGCAGCAAAGGGTGTGCTTTTCCTGGACCCTTTAAAGCCCGAAGAACCAGCACTGGCCCAGATAATGACGTTTCCATTCATATCAGTAAAAGTAATGATGGTATTGTTATATGTCGCCTTAATATGAGCGATACCTTCAGTAGGTATTTGCCCCCTTTTCTTTTTACGTTGCTTTGTCCCTTTTTTTGCCATAATCCTGTACTTCTATCCTTTCTTGCCAACTGTTTTCCGTCCTAAACCGACAGTTCTCTTTCTACCTTTCCGTGTACGTGCATTCGTTTTCGTTCTCTGTCCACGCACTGGTAGACCCCTTCGATGTCGCAACCCTCGATAGCACCCGATATCCATCAAACGCTTTATGTTCATCGTCCGATCGGTCCGAAGTTCTCCCTCAATCGTTAAATTGCCTACAGCTTCTCGAATCGCTGTCACCTGATCTTCACTCAAATCGGACACTCGAATATTTCCATCTACTTTTGCCTGTGATATAATTTTTTGAGCAGTAGTATGTCCCACTCCAAATATGTAAGTGAGGGCATATTCCACTTTTTTACTTCTTGGCAAATCAACACCCGCAATACGTGCCATAACTATCCCTGTCTTTGTTTGTGTTTTGGATTAATACAAATCACCCTTACCACTCCCTTACGACGGATGATCTTACACTTATCACATATTTTCTTTACTGAAGATCTAACTTTCATTTTCTTTATCCATATGCAGTTCCATTGCTTAAGATATTACCCCCTTCCTCACTCACCACTACAGTATGTTCAAAGTGAGCGGAGGGCTTTCCATCTCTCGTACAAATTGTCCACCCATCGGGTTTTGTATAAATTTCCTTACCACCAAGATTAATCATAGGTTCGATGGCGATACACATCCCACTCTTCAGTTTCATACCTCGTCCAGGTTCGCCATAATTAGGTATCTGAGGATCTTCATGAAGATTACGACCAATGCCATGTCCTACCAACTCTCTCACTACGTTATAGCCCTTCTCTTCCACAAAACTTTGAATAGCGTGACCAATATCAGAAACATGGTTTCCAGTTTTCGCCTGCTCGATGCCAATATAAAGTGACTCTCTTGTAGTCTTCACCAGGTTTTTTACTTCCGGTGACACATTACCTACCAGAAAGGTGAGGGCATGGTCTCCATGGTATCCATACTTAAAAGCGCCACAGTCGATGCTGACGATGTCACCATCTCTGAAAGGAGTTTCATCAGGAATACCGTGAACTACAGCATCGTTGATGGAAATACACAACGTAGCAGGATAGCCCAAATATCCCTTAAACGAAGGTTGAGCGCCCCGGGAAAGAATATATTCTTCCGCAATACGATCCAATTCCCTACCACTCATACCAGGGGTAACTTTGTCTTTCAACAAATCGAGTGTTTCGGCCACGATCTGACTACTTTCTTCAATTCTTTCTACTTCCCTTTGGCTGCGAATTGCAACCATATCAACTCCGGCGTCGACCACGAATCTTTCCTCGCTTCAGAAAACCGTCATAGTGTCTCATTAGAAGATGAGACTCTACCTGTTGAAGAGTATCTAAAGCAACACCAACAATGATCAATAAACTGGTACCTCCAAAGAAAGAAGCTAAACTGTAATTCACATCCATGGTTTTCATAAGCAAGAATGGAAATACAGCCACAAAAGCCAGGAAGAACGAACCTGGCAGAGTTACCCTTGTCAAGATGTTGTCAATAAATTCACTAGTTTTTTTACCTGGTCGAATACCTGGAATAAAACCCCCATGTTTTTTCATATTATCAGCCACTTCCTGAGGATTAAAGGCGATAGCAGTGTAGAAATAGGTGAAGAAAACGATGAGAATACCAAAGACCAACCAGTAGAACCAGTGGTTGAAAGAAAATACACGATTAATCCCCTGGAAAAAGTTACTTCCACTGAAAAAAGTAGCAACCGTAGTAGGCAAAAACATAATGGATTGAGCAAAAATAATTGGCATCACCCCCGCAGTATTCACACGCATGGGAATATGAGTCGATTGTCCTCCGTACACCTTTCGGCCTACAACACGTTTGGCATACTGTACTGGGATTTTGCGAGTGCCTTGAGTAATTAAAACGACAAATCCGACAATTACGATCATAATACCCATTAAGACTACTTCAGTCAGAGGACCGCGGAGGTCATTCTTAATAAGGTCTATTTCTGAAAGTATTAGCATGGGAATTCTGGCTACAATTCCAATCATAATAATCAGCGAAATTCCGTTACCAATACCTCGTTCAGTGATCTGCTCTCCCAGCCACATGATAAAAATTGTACCGGTTACTAACGATACCACAGCAATAAATCGAAACCCAGCGAAATCAGGAGGCACTACTTCCATGAGTCGATTACCGACATTCACTGGATCCAGACTCTCTAAGAAGACTGAAATTCCATAGGCTTGTAAAGCAGAGATTAATACAGTACCATAACGAGTGATTTGGGTAATCTTTTTCCGTCCTTCTTCCCCTTCTTTCTGAAGACGTTGAAAATAAGGTACTACAACTCCCATAAGCTGAATAATAATCGAAGCGGAGATGTAGGGCATGATACCCAGAGCAAATAGAGTAGCTTTCTGAAATGCCCCTCCCGAAAAGAGATCGTAGAGTCCAAACAAAGTATTACTGTACTGCTTGAAGGCTTCCGAGATAGCATCAACATTAACTCCCGGAATGGGTACATGAGCACCCAGCCGGACTATGATCAACAGTCCCAGGGTAAAGCCTATCCGTTTCCGTAGCTCAGGAATACTCATAATATTTTTAAACTTCTCTAACATTATATTACGATTGCCTGTCCGCCAGCTTTCTCTATTTTTTCTTTGGCTGTTGCAGAAAAGGAGTGTGCGGAAACTTTTATCTTATTTTTGATATCACCATTTCCTAATACTTTCACCGGCACACCATTTGTTCTAATCAATCCTTTCTGGGCCATTAGTTCGACGTTGATATCTTTTTCACTTAACTCAGCTAGACGTCCAATATTAACGACCTGAAAAACTTTCTTGAAGCGAGCATTACTGAAGCCACGTTTAGGAACTCGTCGCTGGAGAGGCATCTGTCCACCTTCAAACCATGGTCGTCTTTTACTACCAGATCGGGAATGGTAGCCTTTGTTTCCCCGTCCTGATGTTTTTCCCGTTCCGGAGGCAGGACCCCGACCTATTCGTTTGCGATCCTTTCTGGCACCTGCTCCTGGTTTCAGATTACCCAATTTCATGACTGCTCCACGTTAAGAAGAAACTGAACAGCATTTATCATCCCACGAATTTGAGGGGTATCTGCGTGAGTGACTGTCTGATTCAACCGTTTCAAACCCAGGGCGGCCACAGTTCGCTTTGTTTTTTTATTGTGACCAATGGTACTCCTAACCTGAGTAATCAATAATGTTTTAGTTTTCTTTTTCGCCATGATTTACTTAAAAACCTGTCTTAAAGTGATACCTCGTCTATTAGCAATGGAAACAGGATCCTGCAACTTTTGCAGGGCAACTTCCGTAGCTCGAACAACATTATTTGCATTTGAGGAACCGAATCGTTTCGTTAAAATGTTAGTTATCCCCGCTTGCTCTACCAGAGCCCTCACTGCTTCCCCAGCAATGACGCCGGTACCCGGTGCAGCTGGCTTAAGCATGACTCGACAAGCTCCAAATTTACCAATAACTTTATGTGGAATAGTCCCTTTAATTATAGGAACACGGAACAAATTCTTTTTTGCATCTTCCTTGGCCTTGGTGATAGCAGCAATCACCTCATTTGCCTTACCATGACCTAAGCCTACATGACCATTGCCATCCCCAACCGAAACCAGAGCGTTAAATCTAAACCTGCGTCCTCCGGCTACCACCTTTGCCACTCTGTTGACACGAACGACAGTCTCTTCTTTAAGATCTAATTCAGTCGGATCGATGTGACTCAAAATTCCAGCCCTCCTTCACGTGCACCATCAGCCAATGCTTTTACTCGACCATGGTAAAGAAATCCATTTCTATCAAAAATTACCTGTTTGATCTTCTTCTTTTTAGCCCTCTCAGCAAGGATTAATCCAATTTTGCTGCTTTGGTTAATTTTAGATTTTTCATTCTTTAATATGGCTTTCGCAGAAACCTCTGTCGTAGAAGCAGAGACAAGAACATCTCCTTTACTATCGTCGATTATTTGAGCATAGATATGCTTCAAGCTGCGATAAACAACCAGGCGGGGACGGTTACTATTCGCAAATAGATTCTTACTCCTGCGTCGCCGTCTAGTTCTTCTAATAGATTTTAATTGCTGTTCTTTCATTACTCTGCTCTATTTAACCCCACCAATGGTTTTACCTTTCTTCATGCGGATATATTCACCCATATAACGTACTCCTTTTCCTTTGTAGGGCTCCGGAGGACGAAAGGATCTAATTTTTGCTGCAACCTGCCCTACTAACTGTTTATCAATTCCTGATACTTTAATTGTATTCCGAGCTGCAGTAATGTGAATTTCCTCAGGTGCTTCAAAATAGATATCATGTGAAAAACCCAAAGAGAGTCTAAGTCTTTCATCTTCCATATTGGCCCTGAATCCTACTCCTTGAATGGATAACTCTTTGCTGAATCCATCCGAGACTCCGGTGACCATATTCTGAATTAGAGCCCGTGAAGTGCCATGTAGCGCCCGGTGAGTTTTACTATTAGAAGGTCGTTTCACTAAAATTGAACTGTTTTCTTTGATGACCTCAATATCAGGGTGAATATCGAGCTCTAAGGTTCCTTTAGAACCTGATATACTGATATGATTACCCTTTAAAGTAACATTTACTCCCTCAGGAATCTGGACTGGTTTCTTTCCAACTCTAGACATTTATTAATCCTACCAAACGTTGCATAATATTTCACCGCCTACATTCAACTTCCGAGCGACTTTATCAGATATCACACCTTTTGATGTCGTCAAAATGGCAATACCCAGACCATCTAAGACTTTGGGTATATCTCCTGCTTTAGCATATACTCTTCTACCGGGTTTGCTCACCCGATTGATGGAACTGATAACCGGCTCACCTTCGGTTCCATATTTCAAGAAAGCTCGCAAACGTCCCCCCTTATCATCATTCACAATAATAAAGTCACGGATGTAATGTTCTTCCTTAAGAATGAACAGTATCCTCTTTTTCAAATGTGAGAGAGGAATATCAACAAAACGGTGATTTGCATTTTGTGCATTCCTGATTCTCGTTAAAAGGTCAGCTACTGGATCTGTCATGGTCACTTCAGTATTTTCCTCCTTACTTACCAGCTTGCTTTTGTAACACCAGGAATCTCACCTTTTAATGCCATCTCACGGAAACAGAGACGGCAAATACCAAATCTTCTCAGATACCCCCTCGGACGGCCACAATTAGAACAACGATGATATTTTCGAGTACTGAATTTGGCCTTACGCTTTGCCTTTGCAATAAGAGATTTCTTCGCCATCACACTTCCTCAGCTATTTGTGAAACTTCCTGAGATAAGGATACATTTTCTTCTTGACTACTACTATTCTCACTTTTTTCCCGTTCGAATCGGTTATCAAGTCGAAAGGGGAAACCAAGAGATTTCAACAACTCATAACCCTCCCGGTCCGTTTTAGCAGTGGTTACAATTGTGATGTCCATACCTCTAATCTTGTCAATTCTATCGTAGTCTATTTCTGGGAAAATAATATGTTCCTCGATACCCATACTATAGTTCCCTCGACCATCAAACGATCTCGCTAAAAGTCCTCGAAAGTCGCGAGCTCTTGGCAGAGCAATTGATATCAAGCGCTCGAGAAACTCATACATTTTCCAACGTCGCAAAGTAACCCGGCAACCGACAGGATCTCCAATTCTCAGCTTGAAATTGGAAATCGCCTTTCTAGCTCGAGTAGTTACTGCCTTCTGTCCTGTAATGACTGCCATATCTTCGGCTGCTTTTTCCAAAGAACCCGATTCATCTCTTGCTCGGCCTATACCGACATTTAGAGAAATCTTACTGAGTCTAGGTACCTCCAAAGAATTTTTATATCCCATATTCTTCATCAATGTTGGTACAACTTTATCATGATAGAATAGCAGTAAAGAAGGTTGGTATTCCACTGTCTTAGAGGTCATAACTTTCTTTGTTCTAGACTTCTTGGCAGGAGTAGATTTTTTCACAGCTTTTGCTTTGGTTGATTTACTTTTCTCAAATGTCTGTTTTTTTGTCGAGCTCTTGTTCACGGCAGATGTACTCTTTGTTTTTGCTTTTTTTGCCGTACTTTTCTTAACCTCAGACCTTTTCACTGATGTCTTTTTTACTGCTTTAGAGGCAATAGTTTGGGTTTTTTTATTTTTCTCTTCCTTTACCACATTAACTCCTAAGAATCAATATCATCCCCTGTTCTACGAGAAACTCTTATTTTTCGACCAGTATCAAGAAAACGATGCCCAATCCGGGTTGGCTTTCCAGCTGAAACTACCGCCAGATTAGAGATGTGAATTGATGCTTCCTTTTCTATGATTCCACCCTGAGGATTCTGTTGAGAAGGACGGCTATGTCGTTTAACAAAATTCACACTTTCCACAATAGCTCTTTTCCGTTTAGGAATGACATGCAAAACTTTCCCTGTTTTCCCTCTATAAGCACCAGATAAAACCATAACGGTATCGCCCTTTTTAATATGCATCCTAAATAACCTCCGGCGCCAGCGAAACAATTTTCATAAACCCACTTTCACGCAACTCCCTGGCTACAGGTCCAAAAATACGAGTTCCTCTTGGTTCCAGAGAATTATCTAACAAAACGGCTGCATTATCATCAAACCGAACGTAGGAACCATCTTTTCGGCGAATCTCCTTCCGGGTTCTAACCACAACTGCCTTGGATATTTCCCCCTTTTTTACTAATCCACCGGGTATCGCCTGTTTAACCGTCACTACAACAATATCCCCCACCCGAGCATAACGTTTCCTGGTACCTCCAAGGATTTTGAAAGCAAGCACTTCCTTTGCGCCAGTGTTGTCCGCTACCTTCAGCCTTGTTTCCTGTTGGATCATGATGCTGCCTCAATTCAACTATTATTTTACTCTGCTTTACCCTTTTCAACTAACTCAGTCACCCGCCACCGTTTGGTCTTACTGATAGGACGTGAAGCAATAATCTTGACTTTGTCACCCACTCCATATTGTCCCTTTTCATCATGAGCCATGTATTTCTTTTTCCTGACCAAATATTTTTTATAAATAGGATGTTTTACCTTACGTGACACTTCTACAACAACCGTTTTAGTACCGGAGTTACGGATCACTTTTCCCATTAAAATCTGTTTTCTGCCCCGGTCACTCATTTCAATTCTCCTCGTTATTCGATACTCCTCTTAAACCTAACTCATATTCCCTAAGGGCAGTTTTAACCTGAGCAATTTCCCGGCGTAAATGTCGAATGCGAAGAGGATTTTCTAACTGTTGTAAAGCCTTCTGGAAACGGAGATTTTCTAATTCTTCTAAATTATCCGAAAGCTTTGACTTCAACTCTGCTTTGGACATTTCTCTTAATTCTTCACGTCTCATCACTTTCTCCAGCTTAACCGGCCTGCTCTCGCCGCTCAGCCAATTTCGTTTTAATGGGAAGTTTAAAGCCTGCCATGCGGAAAGCCTCAGCAGCCAATTCCTTGGATACTCCTTCCACTTCAAACATGATTTTTCCAGGTTTTACTACTGCTACCCACTGATCAGGGGCACCTTTACCCTTACCCATACGAACTTCAGCAGGTTTTTTAGTGATGGGTTTATCTGGGAAAATTCTGATCCACATACGACCATGTTTTCTAATTTTACGAATGATAGCTACTCGACAGGATTCTATCTGCCGAGCGGTAATCCAACCCGGTTCCAGAGCCTTCAGCCCGTAGCTTCCAAATGCGACATGACTCCCCCGGGTTGCCATTCCACGACGACGACCCCGATGTACCCTTCTCCACTTAACTTTTCGCGGCTCTAACATTAGGTACTGATCTCCCCACTATAAATCCAAACCTTTATGCCAATAGTACCATAAGTTGTTCTCGCTTCGGTTATAGCGAAGTCGATATCGGACCGGAGGGTATGCAGCGGGACTTTGCCTTCCCTAAATGTTTCCGATCGGGCTATTTCAGCGCCTCCCAATCTTCCCGCAACTCTAATTCTAATACCTTCAGCACCCATCCTAATTGTGGATTGAATAGCCTTTTTTACTGCTCGACGATAGGATATTTTCCTGACTAACTGATGAGCAATACTTTCCCCCACCAATTTTGCATCTAATTCAGGTCGTTTGATTTCTAATATATTCACTTGCACTTTCTGACCGGTCAGTCTAGTCAATTCTTCTTTCAAACGATCAACTTCTTCCCCACCTTTTCCAATTACAATTCCCGGGCGAGCTGTATTAATTGAAATCACTAAATTCTTAGTAGTCCGGTCAATGTCAACCCTTGAAACACCTGCATTAGGTAATCTTTTTTCAATGTACTTACGGACTCGGATATCCTCGGCCATAAACTCAGGAAACTCCTTAGTCGCAAACCAGTTGGAACTCCATGGTTTATTGATTCCTAACCTGAATCCTATCGGATGTGTTTTCTGTCCCACACGTACCTCACTTAAGATCTTTTATCTGACAAAACAATCGTCAGGTGACTTGATCTTTTACGAATTCTCTTAACACGGCCCATGGCGCCGGCACGAAAACGACGCATGGTAGGTCCTTCATCAACAAAAGCCTCCTTAACCAATAGAATTTCAGGATCAGCCGTTTTTCCTTCTTCGGTCTGCAAGTAATTAGCCACTGCGGAATGGATGGTGTTTTCGATAACTTTAGAGGCTTTTTGCGGAGAAAAATGCAAAACATTCAAAGCGTTACCTACACTTTCCCCCCGCACTAAATCAAGCATCTTTCTCACTTTCGAAGCTGATTGTCTTATGTAACGTGCTTTAGCTATTGATTCCATGGCTTTATTATTTCCTGTCTCCAGAATGCAATCGGAAAGTTCTGGTAGGTGAAAATTCACCTAGTGTATGTCCGACCATATTCTCTGAGATGAAAACGGGAATAAACTGTCTGCCATTATGAACAGCAATAGTATGCCCCACAAACTCAGGAGCGATTATACTACGTCTTGCCCAGGTTTTGATAACAGTCTTTTTCTTTCCCTTTTTCATAGAATTAATCTTTTTCAGAAGTTTTTCATCCACATAAGGTCCTTTTTTGACAGAACGACCCATTACTTCTTCCTCCTCTTCACAATATAGCGACTGGAAGATTTATTCTTTTTCCGAGTCCGAAATCCTTTTGAAGGAATACCAGTAGGAGAACATGGATGTCTACCTCCGGAAGATTTACCTTCTCCACCTCCCATAGGATGATCCACAGGATTCATCGCTACACCACGTACTTTGGGTCGACGACCCTTCCAGCGATTCCGCCCCGCTTTTCCCAATTGAATGGTTTCATGACTCTTGTTTCCAACTTCTCCAATTGTAGCAAAACAGTTCTCTCTGACTAATCTAATCTCTTTGGAAGGAAGCTTTAATGTCACCAAACCGGCATCTTTGGCCATTATCTGAGCTCCAGTTCCTGCACTTCTGACCATCTGCCCCCCCCGGCCTGGAACAAGCTCGATATTATGCACCATATGACCAGAAGGAATGTTTTTCAAGGGAAGACTGTTTCCTATCCGAAGGGGAACCCGATTTCCAGATAAAACTATATCTCCCACTTTAAGTCCAAAAGGTGCTAGAATATAGCGCTTCTCACCATCAGTATAATGTAACAGTGCTATCCGAGCGGATCGATTAGGGTCGTATTCAATAGCAGCCACTTTAGCCGGTATGTCAAATTTGTCTCGCTTGAAATCAACTAAGCGATATTTCCGTTTATGACCACCACCCCGGCGACGGGAAGTAATCCGACCATGATTGTTCCTTCCACCGGATTTGTGCAGTGCACGCGTCAAGCTTTTTTCTGGTCTGGATTTAGTAATCTCAGTAAATGTAGAGATCGTTTTACCTCGTTGACCGGGTGTTATTGGTTTGATTGCTTTAACGGGCATCAGCTTTCAGCCTCCATACCAAACAAATCAATACTGTATCCTTCCTGTAAGGTGACTATTGCTTTCTTCCAATCTGAACGTCGGCCAGAAGTTCTGATAGGTCGGCCGCCACTTCGCATAGTCATCTGCTTACTCTTTCCCCTCATATTCATGGTGGAAACATTTGTCACCTTAACATCAAATTTTTTTTCAATAGCCTGTTTAACTTCAATTTTGTTTGCAAAAGAATTAACCTGAAAAGCGTATTTCCTTTGGGACTCTTCTAAGTGGCTCATTTTCTCAGTAAGCAAAGGTCGTATGATTACCTGTTTATCTTTCACCATTTTAAGAAACCCCTAACTGCGTATTCAGTTTTTCCAGACCTTCTTTATCGAATAGAAGAACCTCGCAATCCAAAAGATCATAAGTAGAAGCTTTAACAGCCTGTACGATGAATACATTAGGTAGATTACGAGCAGCAAGGAGGACATTTTCATCCAATTCCGCGGGTAGATAAGTTATCTTTTTGTCCTTAATTCCCAACTTATCCAACAATTCCACGAATTTTTTAGTTTTTGCTTCTTCCAATGTTATACTGTCGATGACCATGATAGCTTCATCGGAAATTCTTTGAGATAGCACACTCTTCCGTGCCAATTTTTTCATCTTTTTAGGAAGTTTCTTTTCATAGTTTTTGGGTTTAGGGCCAAACGTCACACCCCCTCCTCTCCATATTGGAGAACGAGTAGACCCTGCTCGAGCTACACCACGACCTTTTTGACGCCATGGTTTCCTACCAC
>JBHHUM010000143.1:0-3391 GCA_046861645.1 Fidelibacterota bacterium
GAAGGGACGCCGTATGACCCCACCGGCCCGGAAGAGGATGTCCACTACAAGATTGCCTTTCCTCCACCGTCACCCGTCCTCTCCTACAATCCGCTGGACAAGGGGGTACTGCTCTCGTGGGACAACTCTGCGGAAGGTTTTATTGATCCCATGGTAGGCACCACCAGTGACTTTGTAGGCTACCGCATCTACCGCTCCATGTTCCACCCTGAGAACTGGGAGTTTATTGCCGCCTTTGATATTGTTGATGAGCCGGTCATTCTCCTCAACTACGAAACCGGTGACACTCTCTTCGGCGGAGCGAAGTTCAACCTGCCGCCGTTTGACGGTGAACCCCTACCTCATGAGTTTATAGATACAATGACCGTATTTACGGCCCGGGATGAATACGGAGTTGAGGTGAACCTTTTAGAAGGAATCGTACGTCCTGTGAACAACCACCCCTACTTCTATGTAGTAACGGCTTACGACGACCCGGCTCTTATTGGTAAACCGGAGCTGCCGTCCCTGGAGTCACCCCGCAGGAACTACCGACGGGATCCGGACACTGGGGAGCCGGAACCGGTCTATCCCCGGGTGCTGTATGATGCCGGAGCCCAGTGGGACGGTAAGAAAGTCTCTATTTTTCCCAATCCCTACCGCGGGGGAACAGGCATTGAAACCGGGGGACAAAGTAAAATCAACTTTACCAATCTCCCCCCAGCCTGCAAGATATCTATTTTCTCAGTGTCTGGGGATCTTATCAAGGAGTTTGACCACACAGCCGGGACGGCAGACGCTTCCTGGGATTTGAAGTCACGGTCGGGACTGGACATCGTCAGCGGACTTTACATCTACGTGGTGGAGGCTGATCTGCCCACCTGGCCGGAGGTGCAGCGGGGGACGTTTGTGGTACTGAAGGGGAATTAACACAAACTCAAATTATTTGGTTTAAAGATCACTTCATGTTGGAGGGTGATGATCTCTGAACGGGTTAATACAAGGATATACTACGCTCTATAACACCCACTAAATACGACATTTGACTAGGCAGAAATACGACGTTTGACGTATTGCCTTGAGAGTACAATATAAGTATATTGGTTTATGGCTGAGGTGAGGTATGAAGGTGGAGAAACGTGCAAATAGAGGAAAAATTGTTCTCTTAAACCTTTATATCTTGGGTGTAGCACTGAATGGGGTAGTGGAGTAACGCTGGTAAACTGAGAGGTGTGTTATGGCATTTACAGGAAGTGAAGATCATTCTATTGATCTACGAGAAGCAAGCAGGCTGACAAAAAATTATCGTGATGGTGCCGGTACAGGTGCCATGAAAGCCGGGTTCTTCGGCAAGCAGACCTTGCTAAAATTGTTGAACCAAACCGAAGCAGTTGGGGTACGTATATACTATGCACAGGAAGATGATGGGACACAGACCTTTGTATTGGTAGGGACAGATTCCCACGAAAATGATCTTACAGGTGGTGAATTGGCCGAGCGTCCCCTTGGTTGTCCCCCCTACTGTGGCGTTGATAATGAGTTGAATTCCTGAGGTTATATCCTGCAGATACCCTCCAGTCAAGTCATATCACTTATGTCAGATGCGGTTCCACTGACCCTGGGGTTGTATTCCTGGAATATTCTGTCACGCAACATGAAAATATTGTTATGGCTGTTTATCTGTGTAGCTTTTTTTGATTCAATCTCTATCTATCGGGTCGTTAATAATTCAACACATAACATGATGGAGTTACATATCTATACTTTACTTGAATTTGGGTTTCTAATGGTTATCCTATCCAACTGGCAGAAGACGTCTAACTCCAGGCAGTTTCTGAAGTTCACCATTCCCTTATTTGTGCTAATATGGATCGTTGCCAAGATCTACTTGGAAGAGCCGACCAGGTTTGATAGTTTCACGTCCTCTTTGGAAAGTGCGGTTCTAGCCGGTGCTTCAGCTTTTACATTGCTGGGATTTCTAAGAGAGAATCCGGAGTCTCTCTTTAAGCAGCCTCGTTTCTGGGTAATGGGTGCTATATTGATTTACTTCTCTGGCAACCTGGTGGCATTTGCTCTTAGACCCGTGATTATGGTCTGGTCAATTCATAGTGTGCTGAATATTGTTTCCAACTTATGCTATGCAGGAGGATTCTGGTGCCTTCGACTTCAGTAGAAATATTATGGGTTCTAACCATTGGGACTGGGCTTTTGTTGGTTCTGGCGGCTGCAGTCATAACGGCCATTTTGATAAGCCACCGGCGACAGGCCCAGGCAGAACATGAAAAGCTGCAGGCACTCGAAAGATCACAGTTGATTTTAATAGAATCTGAAGAAAAATACCGAACGCTGGTGGAGTCCATGGAAGACGCTGTGTTAGTTGTGGATAAAACAGAGACCCTGGTTTTCGTCAATAATCAATTTGCCAGTTTGGTTGGAGAGAGTGTTGATGACTGCATAGGAAAGAGGTTGTCTGAAGTAATAAGAGGAATGTCTGGATCTGAGCTAAAGCAGGATATTAGCAAGGTGTTTATTACCGGGAAAACCATAAAAGATGACTATTTGGTGGAGACAGTCAAGGGAAATCTCTGGATGGAAACAACCATGGTTCCACAGTATGGTTCTGAGGGGAAACTTATTTCGGTTCTCGTTATCCCCCGTGATGTCACCAAGCGGAGACAATTGGAGGAACAGTTGAAAGACCTCATCGCCACTTTACGTAGTCAGCAAGAAACGCTGCGAGCGCTTTCATCAGAAGTTATTAGAGCTCAGGAAGCTGAACGAAAGAGGATAAGCAGGGAAATCCACGATTCTATGGGTCAGGCTCTTACAGCTATTAGCCTGGATCTGGAGATTGTTCGCCAGCAGAGCCCATTCCCGGAAAGTGAGACCCGAAAAAGGATAACTAATTGTATTAGTCTGATCCATGAAACCATGGAAGATATTCATCGGTTTTCACATGAGCTGCATCCTGCTGTACTGGATAAGCTGGGCCTATTACCGGCAGTAAGATCTCATATTCGTGGTTTCACTGATATAACAGGAATAGAAGTTGAAGTTAACGGTGTACCAGAAATTGAAAAAGTTGACAACGAGATAAAGACCGTACTCTATAGGGTTATTCAAGAAGGCTTGAACAATGTGGCAAAGCATTCCCAGGCTCAGTCTGTTGTGGTTGATATTGGCAGGCAGAGAGATGCTATCTATCTTAGTATTGAGGATAATGGTAGAGGATTTAATTTAGAAAGTCTGGCAAAAGGTAGATCCGGGAAAATAGGCATTGGACTGCAGGGTATGAAGGAAAGGGTAAAACTTGTTGGTGGTGACCTCAATGTAGAATCGAAACCCGGTAAAGGAACGAAATTGTTAGCCAACATACCCTATGGAGAAGCGTAGAGTACTATTTAATTTGAAT
>JBHHUM010000055.1:0-14215 GCA_046861645.1 Fidelibacterota bacterium
CACTGGACGGGGATTACGCTGCGCTCCATTCCCGCCAGTGAGCTTTGACGTTAGAAGGTGTTGTGACTTATCATAAGATTACTGTGAAAATGGTCAAGATTTTTGTCCCGACACGCTTTACTTGGAAAGCATAATCAAATTAAATAACAATCTTTTTCTAAATATATAAAAACTAAATCCAGAATTATTTACTATTCCCCGGCTTTAATATAGCTCCTGCACCAATTCTTCCATCCATCTGGATAATGAATGGTTCGTCGAATTTCAACCAATTCAGATGTGCTGTCTGTTCAAATATCTTTTGTTTCCGCAACCAATTCCAATCCAAAGAATCTCCCCTGGCTCTGGGATTTACTGTGAAGTACCCCACTCGTAGCGAGGTCACATTCTGGAAAAAATGGCTACCAAATGAAGGATCAATATGGAATTCTTCCAGGCTGGCTTCCACAATCACCTTGGCATGAGATATCTGCTTCCAGTTTACAGGTATCCCCAACCAGGGGTCAGCCGAACCCCAACGTCCAGGTCCAATCAGAATATAACGGTTTCGAGAATTCATCTCAGCGTTCAAAACTTCTATTTCCCTGGCAATTTCTATGGTGCTTGACGCATCAAATTTCTGAGGGTCTACAAATATTACATCAAAAATATCTTCAATTACTCCATTTCCTAAAATCAGATTACTCCTGCATACTGTATCAGTTTTAGGGACATCCATTACATCGATGGCCGTACGATACGCTTCTGAAGCCATAGGTCGCATCTGAAGGAGACAAAATTCGGAAGGCTTAGCATTATGAATATTAACACAGAATTCAGCTTCAATCGGTGAACCAAACGCCTCTTCACCAATGGTAAGAAGCTCCACCAGAATATCTGCTAAAGGAAATGTTTTCCATTTCAAAATATTAGCAAAGGTGATTATCCTGGGTCCTTTATGCTGTAAAGATTCTCTCAAAACATCATCTGCACCTGTTAAAACACTGGCAAGATCACGAATGCTTCCATCCGTTTCAGCTACTTCTAATTCAAGCTTTATAAGATCATCATCAGCATCATCATTGGCTTCGGTAGGTTCCAGAGGTAGGGCATAGAAAAACCGTTGTGAATTCTCCAACATGGCAGCAGGTGAATAGAACTGAGGCAAAATCGATGGATAACGTGGACAGAACCTAAGGCATCGTTCTCCTTCCATAATTAACTTACCAAAACCGAGGGCTGTGTAAGCAATCCCATCTTCACGTTTCAAATAGGAGATAGGATAATAATTCATACTCAAAACTGTACCGCTGAAAGTAGGATAAAAGTTGTTTCCGTGTGTAATTCCTACTAACTCCTGTAAAATTACTGCCATTTTTTCCTGTTCAGGACTATGAAGAGATGATGCCATGAGAGACTTTGATTCCTGCAAAAACATGGAAGCATAAATAAGTTTGATAGCGCTTTCTAATTGCTCCAATCGTTCCTCCAAATTGGAAGCGTTATTAGGCAGCATATAAGTGGAGTAAACACCGGCTAAGGACATTACTTTAGAATCCTCTAATAAGCCAGATGATCTGACAGCCAGGGGATGTTTTACTTTTATGAGGTAAGAGCTTAGTACTTCCTTTAATTTCTCGGGAAGATCGCAACTAAGAAATTTCAATTTAACTCGTTTATCCTGTTTAGCTCTTAAAGCGTAACTCCAAAGATGATTTATAGTCATAAATTCATCGAAGAAATCGGTACCAATGACTCCCATATTGGGTACACGAATGTTCACGTCAGGAAACTTATTCTGAATATCAGATCGGGATATTAATCGATTGGCATAAGCTAACCCTCTGGCCTTTCCTCCCAAAGATCCTCGTCCAAACCTGACCAAAGCTGTTGAAGGATCGAAAGAATCAGTAGAATAATCAACAATTTGTCTCCTTCGAATATCCTTTCGCGATACCATTATCGTTTCCAAGAGAAAATGTCGAAGATCTGAAACTGAAGCAAAATCCTTCAGAGTTAAGGGCCTTAAAAGGGATGCTGCTTTAAACTCCCCTCGAGCAGCTAACCAGTTCGAGAAATGGTTGTGAGAAGCATGATACCGGATCGATTCTTCCGGCACTTCCTTTAACTTGCCCTGAAAATCATACAAATTAGCAGCTCGCTCTACTTCCCTACCGTTGGGTAAACGGAAAACAAAATCGCCGAAACCAAAATTTTCCAAGATCACCTGACGTAATTCTCGAATGAAAGTATCGGCATACTTATGCAGAAAATAACTTCCTACTTCACTAGCCAACTTGGCAACATCCTCCTGCGAGGACTGAAGAATAATGGGCATAGCTTCATCACTTTTGCGTATCCACTTCGCTAGCTTTACACCGGCCCTTTTATCTGATTTGCCACTTTTAGGAAAACGAATGTCTAATATGACACCCAGGAGATTTTCTCGAAATTTTCGGTAGAGTTCTTCAGCCTCTTCGTAATAAGTGGCCAATAGAATCTTCGGACGACCTCTCATTCGTAACAATCGATGTGCATCATTAAGACTTTTATCCATTAGCTGTCTGGTGTGATATATAATTTCAGTATATATCGTAGGTAGAAACATCGAATAGTAGTCTGGATTATCTTCAACAACTATGATAGCCCTGACGTTACCGGTTTTAATATCGTCTGAAATATTTCGGGCATCCTCCACATATTTGATTACAGCAGGAAAAACTGAAGCGTCACCACTCCAAATAAAGACTCTATCTACGATAGTTCTCATTAAATCATCAGGTATACCAGACAGTTCAGCCATGTTATAGGCGAGCATAATCAGAGGGATATTCGTGTATTCTTCTCTGACCGATAGGCAAAATGATACCGGATCTTTGTCAGAAAGACGGGGCATTGTGATAATTAAGTCACATCGATTCCCAGCTAAAAAAGCCATAGCATCCGATGCTGTGGAAACCCGAGAAACTCTGGGGGCCGAGGAGAGATTCATCCCCACATATTCCTGATAGATTTGCTCAGTCAAACGACCATCTTCTTCCAGGATATAGGCGTCATAGGGACTGGCTACGAGAAGTATCTCATGGATACGATATTGCATTAAATCATGCCAGTTCCAATCGGTGTTGGTTACTAAATCAGGCTTCATAATAAAGGATAATTAACACCCTTTAGTGAAAAAAGCAAATCCGCTGTGAAATAATATTGAATAATATAAAGGAAATTAAAGAAACTGGATCAGTCGAATCTTACCGAGACTATCTTGGATACTCCGGATTGTTCCATAGTTACGCCATAAAGAAAGCGTGCCGCTTCCATTGTTAATTTGTTATGTGTAACAATAATGAATTGCGTCTGATCAGAGAATTTCTCCAGGGCTCGCGTAAACTTCCCAATGTTATTATCATCAAGGGGAGCATCCACTTCATCCAAAATACAAAAAGGACTGGGCTTTACCTGGTAAATGGAGAAGAGGAGAGATATGGCAGTTAATGCCTTCTCTCCAGCAGAGAGCATTCTCAAATTCTGAGTTCGCTTACCTGGAGGTCTGGCCAGTATAGTGATATCTGATTCCAGAGGATCATCACCTCTCAGCTCCAGATTGGCTTCACCACCTTCAAAAAATAGGACAAATGTTTTCTTGAAATTTTCTCGGATAGACTCAAAAGTGTCTGTGAATTGTTTTCGAGCTTTAGTATCAATATGGTGAATACTTTTTAAAAGACTCTTCTCAGACTCTTCTAGATCGCTACGTTGTTTCTGCAGGAATTCCAGACGATTATGTTCTACTTCAAACTCATCCTTTACAGCCATATTTACAGGTCCGATTCTTTCTAGGCTTCGTTCTATTTTGTCTATTTCGAGAGATATATCCACAACATCCCATTGTACATCAAGTACTGACGGTATTGGTGTTTTATATTTCTCCTGAATCCTACTAGAGATAAGATCCGTTTGTCTACTAAAATCCGCTACTTGTAACTCCAAGCGTTTTAATTCTTCTATTTCGCGCTCCCGTTCTCGCAGTTCATCACGTATTTCTCTCTCATGGTATTCAATCTGCTCCTGGGTCTCAGAATAAGCTTCCTTTCTCAAATCTCGAATGGAGATTTGTTTTAAATACTGGGCGTTAATCTTTGTTGACTCTTTTTCCAACGTTTTAATTTCTTGTTCTTTTTCTGTTAGAGAAGACTTTAATAAATTTCTTTCACTGATAAGCTCGTTTTTACGTTGTTTCTTCTCATTGATGATTTCCTTAATACCCTCGATTCGATAATGTAGGGCATCACGTCTCTTTTCCAAATCCATCAAATCAAGTTTTATCTGTTGAACCTGAGTATTAGTAGCTTCATACTGGGAACGAGCATTCTCTAAACTGGACCTGGCATCTCCAACAAGATTTTTCTGTTTTGATGTTTTTTCAACTATTTTAGCTATCTGAGTTCGATCCCGCTCCAGATTTCCTTCTAAACCGTTTATTTCATTCTTCAAGTTCAATTTTGAAGTGGAAAACTCATCTTTTCTTGACTGGTATTGAGATAAGAGGGGTAGTATCGTTGCAGCTTCTGTAGATAACTCAGATAATTGGGACTGTAATACTTTCATCTCACGGGAAATCTTTTCTCTTTCGTTGAAAGTTTCTTTATAAGATTGCTCAATTGTAGACAGTTCCGTGACTAGTTCTTCAACACTTATATTTTCTAATTCCTTTTCGAGTTTAGACAGAATTTCCTTCCTGGACAGGATACTCTCTTCTCCCCTACCCGTTGTCCGAATCAACCCGTTGTAATCGTAATAAGTTCCATCAAGGTCGACTATGTTCCCTGAGAATTCAATCTCTTTCCGATATCTCTCAGCAGTAGTATTATCTTTGACCACTATAGTGTCTCCTAGAAGAAAATCTACGAGAGGTCTAATTGATTCTTCGCAATTAACCAGGTTAGCAGCATTGTCGATGATTCCATTCATCGAGGACTGGTTCTTTTTACTTCTTGATGGAACTGAATCTAGTGATATAATGTACACTGTACCGGCCTTTGCCTTGTTAATAGAATCAGACACTACTATTGCCTGACGACGAGTTTTAGCAATTAAAAGGGATTGATATTCTCCTAAAGTCGCTTCGATAGCGGGGCGATATTGTTTATCTACATTTATTAGATCTGAAAGGGTTCCTATAACACCAGGGAAGTTTTTGAGATTATTTAATACAGTTCGAGTACCACTGGGATGACCCTCGTTGCTATCAATGATATTTTGATAAAATTTTATCTGCTCTTTAAGAGTAGCCTCTTTCCCTTCAGCGAATTGTTTTTTTCTACTGAGTTCATCTTTACGTTCTGATAGATCATTATAAGTTTTGTTCAATTCTGTAAGATAAGCCTTTTGTTCTTCATATTGAGTTTGCACTAAGTCGATATCCTCTTGGATTAGAACTTGTCTTTGCTCCAGTTCTTCAATCTGGTTTTCGATTGCTGCAGACTGATTGCTTAACTCTGATAACTGATGGCGACGATCCTCCAAAAGGTATTCTGTTCGCTCGACCAGGGACTTGAGAGTATTCTCTTCGTGTTGATATTTAATGAACTGTTCAGTTAATTTATCATACGATTCTTGCTTATAGGTGTAGTCAGCACTATCTTTTTCCAACTGTTGTTGAGCTACTTGAAATTCTGTGAGTTTTGCTTCAACATTAGGATCTACTTCTGTTAACTCCCTGTTGATGGAATTCATTGCTTTTTTATAATCACTAATCCGTATGTCACAAGCAGAGGACTCCTGAGTTGCCCGTTCAATATCACGCTTAGTAGTTTTTATTTGTTCACTCAACACAAGAATTCGATTATTCTTTTCCTGTCTGATTTCAGTGAGAGAGTCAATCTTTTCTTGGATAGCAGCCAGTTCTTCCTGCTGTTTTCGAGAAATTGAACGGAGTTTTTCTAAAGCGTCCTCTCTTCCTTGTTCAGCATCCTTACGAGTAGATTGATGTAACGTCAATGATTCAATTTTATTTTGCAAGGGTTCAATCTTATTCCTGAGATCGTACTGTTGCAGGTAGGCTAATTCTATTTCAAGCTCTTGTAGTTTCCGGGTCAGTTTGGCATGACGATCATATCTCTTCAATTGCAACTGGAGAGCTTGGACTTTACTCTCTACTTCACTAATAATATCACTAACTCGATTTAAATCTCCTTTGGTCAGTTCCAACCGGTTCAATGTCGTTTTACGTTGATGTTTATACTTATTAATACCCGCTGCTTCTTCAAACATCCGTCTACGGTCATCGGCATTTTCACTCAGAATATCTTCGATCATCTTCAGTTCAATCACTGAATAGGCATCTGCTCCCATACCCGTATCCACAAAAAGATCCTGTATATCTTTCAACCGGCATTTACTTCGATTGATCATATACTGACTCTCTCCGTTACGAAAGATACGACGAGCAATTTCCACATCATTGTAGTCAACCGGTAGCATACCTCTATTATTATGGACTACCAGGCTGACTTCACAAACATTAACAGGGCGCTTACTTTCTGAACCATTAAAGATAATGTCCTCCATCCTGGAACTACGGAGAGTGCTGTATTTTTGTTCACCCAAAACCCAGCGAATAGCATCAACTATGTTAGTTTTTCCGCAACCATTAGGCCCAACTACGGCAGTAATACCTTCACCAAAATGAAGTTTCTCTTTTTGAGCGAAGGATTTAAAACCTTGTAACGAGAGATCAGAAATATACATCTTTTAGTGATAGGCGATTTTCTTTAAGGATATACTTAAAATTTCCAGAAGATATTTCCTCTTTATTAACCTGCAATTTATCATTATTATTTTTCTACCCCGGTGGCCAACTCATTGGCCGTCCACCCAACAAATGAAGATGAATATGAAATACCGCTTGTCCGGCATCAGCATTACAGTTGAACACAGTTCTGTACCCTGACTCTGCGATTCCGAGATTAGTTGCAATTCTACTGGCTGTCCTGACCATATCACCTACTACGAAACTATCATTATCTTTCAAATCGTTGAGGGTGGCAATATGCTTTTTGGGGATAATCAAAACATGATGTGGGGCTTGGGGATTGATATCGTTGAATGCTAAGATTTCATCTGACTCATAGACAATATCCCCGGGAATATCTCCCGTAATTATTCTACAGAATAGACATTCAGACATTGCTCTTCCTGGCATGAAAAAATTCAAGAGATACTGCTGCAGCTGCAATGGCTGCTGTTTCTGATCGCATTCGGGTATTGCCCAAGGAAACAGGAGAAATCTCCAGCCTTTTCAAAATAGCAATTTCATCTTTGTGATAACCCCCCTCTGGACCAACGAGTAATGAGATTTCCTCTGTATCTTTAATCGAATTAAGCCATCGATTCAACGGGATTGAGTCTAGTGAAGGATGAGTAAAAGCTTTAAATTCAACTGGAGACTTTTGGCACCAATCAACTAATCTCATAGAAGTCCTTAACTCTGGTATTAATCCTCTTCCACACTGCTTCTGGGCACTGGCCATAACTCGCAACAGTCTTTCTCGATTATTATTCCTTTTTACTGAATGTTTCATTAATAAAGGAGTTATTGAAAATACTCCCAATTCGGTAGCCCGCTTAGCTACTTCAACCATCTTATTTCCTTTAAGTAAACCAATTGCTAAATGCAACCTGACAGCAGGGCTGTTATAATCGGTTATGGTTTCCTCCACATGTCCAGTAATTTCTACAGCGGCTACTTTATCGATTATTGACCGAAAAGCATTTCCCTTTTGATCGAGAAGATAAATTTCATCGCCTACACCCAATCGAACTACATTTTTTAGGTGATGTCCTTCACTACCATTAAGAACAAATCTATCATCTTTAATACACTTAGGATCGATGAGGAAATGGTGCCGTTCTGTCATAAGATTCTCACCCTTTTGCCAAACATGATTTGCAGCACTCCCCCACTAAAATCTGATTCACCATCCATAGCTTTCTGGAAGTGGAAAACGTTATAACCAAAACTGATCGAGAAAAATGAGCTACTGGGCATGATTATATCCGCCCCTAAAGTAAATAATCCACCCATATTAATGATGACTTCTGAACTACCCATAGCAGTTAAAAATGATTTCTTATCTGGGGGATCTAACGCAACAATTGGACCTACACTTACCGAAAAAAAAGGAGAAAAACTGTTAGCTATTTTATCCATAAAAGGGTGAAAGCGAAAGCCTCCTATAAAAGGAAAGATGATAGCATTGGTTTGACGTGCTTGATATGTGTAACCCGTATATGGATCGACTATTGGAAATTCAGTATCAGCACGGACATCCATGATCCCCCCCTGAAGATTGAACTGCAATTTTCGTCCTAGATCACTGACGTAATACCCACCAATCGTACCGCCATGAGCAGCATTCGAAAGAAATATTCCATAAGATTTCTCACTAATCTTGAGAGGAGATTGAGCTAGAAGAAAAGTTACTTGATTAACGATTAAAACCGCACTAATGATGAAAAAGCGCGGTAACGCTGTGCTCCGAGGTCTATTATTTAGTTTCACAAGGTTGAATTTATAAGTAATGTCGTCGAGAAACAAAGAATTATCAATAGATACATAGGTTCTGTGAGGATGTATATAAACAACATCTCGTCACTATTTAGCAAACTAATCCTGGATTCCTTGAAAAAATCCAAATAGTGATGGTAATATTCAAGAGATCAATCTAGACGAAACTTTAAGTCTGTTTTTCAAATTACAATCTTATTTAAACTTAAAATTTGTGTAAAATAATCAGGGATGTTAAACAAAGATCAACTTCATTTAAAGCTTCACTATAAATCCATACTGGTTATGTATAAATAACTTATTTTAAGAGTACTAGTACTAAAGTTCTATATTAATGATTCGCCACTATAGTGGTTATGACTGGTAACATCCATCCCTGCTGACGCAACCAACCCTCTGCTTCAACTTTCCTGCGCAAGTTGATCAGGAAAGTCAGAAGATCACCATTTTTTAATTTTATGTTATCATCTACCGGATGGACTTTACTATTGTGATGATATACCAATGGTAATACCAGATTTTCCATAGAGGAAGAGATCAGATCGGGTTTATCACCAGAAGATCCAGTCCATTCCCTGGTCTGAAGTTCAACCTGTCCCTGTTTCAGTCTAACAGACCACACTTCCAAATCTCTCGGTCTGGCAAAAAGAATAGAACCTCCAATATTATGTACCATTTCAGGTGTTACACCTTCTAGTCCTGATTTTAATCCTACAAGTAGATGTGGTACTTTGCCCTCTTCTTTAGCTTTTTGGGCAAAAAGAAGATTAACTTCTTCATTGGGAGTGAGACTTATTATCCCGTAACGTGTATCGATTTCCGCCCGGAGCAAGGTCCTTTCCTCCAACGCATTACCATAAATGACCCTGTATCCTTCCTCTTCAGCCTGGCGACACGCAGCTGGGTCTTCATCGATACATACTACTTCCTCACCATAATCATTCAAAAGACTTGCCAGCTTACGTCCTATTTCGTTAATACCCAGGATTATCCAACCCATGTTACTGGGTCGTCTTAGATTGAGAATACCAGCAACAGTTCCACCGGTCAACCCAGCAAGGATGACCGTTACAGCGATTACAAAAAATACCATTGCTCTTAATTCTCCAGAAGCAGTGACTCCGTGGACTTCCAGTTCAATAGCAAATAGAGAAGCAATAGCAGCTGCAACAATTCCTCTTGGTGCCACCAAGGATAGAAAAACCTTTTGTTTGAAATTCAGATCAGAACCGTAAGTCCCTACGGCAATATTTAACGGTCGCACTACTAAAATAAGTGTTGCTACAGTGAGAATCCCACCTATCCCGAGAGAATGAATGTCTGTTAACCGTACATCCGCTGCCAGTAATACAAACAACATTCCAATAAGCATCACTGTTAACTGTTCCTTGAATTCATGGAGTTCTCGCTGTACAACGGTTTTAGTATTACCTACCACCAATCCAGCGACGGTGACAGTTACAATTCCACTCTCAGGCTGGAGGACATTCGTACCATAATAAAGCACGAAAACGAGAGACAGAGTAAAAACATTTTCCAATCCCTCTGGTACCAGATTCCTGAAGCGCAGTAAACCAGCCACAACAAATCCACCAATAAGACCAAACAGTGCACCAGCACCGATTCGAATGACAATATGCCAGATTCCTTTAGCGAATGTGGCTCCAGATGGACTGAGTGCCACCTCCAGGGCAACTACGGCCACGATAGCACCAATGGCATCCAGAAAAACACCCTCTGCTTCCAGTACTGTTCCTACTGATCGGCGCAACTTGATCCGGCGCAGCAATGGGGTGATGACCGTGGGTCCGGTCACAATCACTAACGTCCCGAAAAGTGTAGCAATCTTCCACTCCCACCCGAGGAACAGCTTTGCCGCCAACATTCCTCCAATCGCACTGACCAACGCTCCAACGGTAATGAGTTGGCGAATAGTCCTCCCCTCCCGCCGGATGCGGGCAATACGAAGGTTCATTCCACCTTCGAACAGAATCACCGCCACAGCAAAGCCTACCAGGATTGTCAGACCTGAACCGAGACTGGTGGGATGGACTACATTGGCCACATCTGGTCCAAGGAGAACTCCTGTAGCAAGAAGTAGCACAATCCCAGGGATGTGGAGATGTCGTGCCAAAGCTTGGGCAATCATTCCGGCAGCTATTGCGATGGCAGTTGTGAGAGCTGGGTTATTCATCTGATTGGATTGTCATATTTATAAGGGTAAGACGAATTTACAAATCAACCTGAAATATTAAAGGATTCGTTTTTCCTTTTGTTTACTCCAAGATCCAAGTTGCGACGCAACTAAAACTTAGAAGGAAATATTATATCGCACATCTCTTCTCAAAAGATTGCGGACACCTGTTAATGACTTTCGTGCACTTTGGGCTGTGTACCGATTAAGGATAGATAAAGCTATATGATGTCTGTCATCAAAAAGAAGCTCTAATACTTCTCTCTCAACTTCCTCCTGATGCTTCATTATATCAGCAGTCATATCTTTTGCCAGTTTTCTGAATGCTATCCTGTTTTTTTCTGTAGATTTATCAATACTGAGCTGAAGCATACGATATTTCCACCAGACTGACTGACGATCGTCTTTAGCAGAATCATGACTAAATCCTCCGGGGATTCGTGTTGTGCCAGCATAAAGTGGAAAATAACTACTGTAAGCAGGAGTTGCCATTGTATACCACAGAACCGAACCTACAGCAACTGGTAAGCCTTTTCTAAGGTGAGCAACAAATGAAGACTGACATAGATTCGTACAGATAGGGCGTCTGACGCCAAGCTTGTAGCAGTTTATTCTGGTGGGTTCATATTCTGCAGGGGGAGTGTAAGCAGGAGTACCGTGGAAGCGGTCTCTAAGAACAGTCATTAAGTCAGATGGAGTGATCCTTCCCTTTTTCTTTTCGATGATCCTCACTACCCGGTTTTCACGTTCAATATCGTACTGCTCATTCATTCGGGGAGGAAATCCATATGCGTCATTAAAGTTGAACGCACCATCTCCAGGATTATACCACCCTTTTTCCTCAGCGAATTCAATGATATCTGAGCTGGCAAGATCGTAATCGTTCCCAATTTGAAAACGGTTTGCTACAGTTATTATTTCATCATCATGAAGTTTTTTCGCAACCCAATGCTTGGAGGTTGTCTCTACAATCCATCCGGAATTGGGATCAGCAAGAACGTAAATCAATCCACCCCAATCTGCCTGACCATATTTTTCGATAAAACTACCTATCAACAATACAGCTTCTTCCGTAGTTGAGCACCTTTCCAGAATCATTTGACGAATCGCATATCTTCTAATGCCTTTTTCTACCAGATTCTCTTCCTTGGAATAAGCCCAATTACAACTCATTGTCAAACCGTGTTCGTTCATTCCAATTAATATGTTATCGTAAGGGAGAGTCTCTTTTGAAAGCTCCTCTTTCTGAACATTCCGAGCATTCCCAGATGCCCAATAAGCGTAAGTGTGAGAAGATTGAGGGATTTCCATATATGGAACCGTAACCATTTCACCCGGATTGTAATTCTTAGATGATACATGCCATAACCTTCCTGCAATAGAGACACCCATGTCTTCGTTATGTGCATGAATAATAGAACCATCCGCTGTCAGATTGCGACCCACTAAAACGGTTGTGCATGGTATCACCGTCTCCTGAATCAGGAAAAAAGTGAAGCAGTAAAAGAATGATTTTATCGAAGGATTAATTGTCGCAGCTAATTTCAATTATTTTAATAATACTACCTTACGGACTATTTTTCTATCTAAATGTTGCAGCACAATAAAATAGACTCCACTTGAGACATCGCTCGCATTCCACACTACCTCGTGGTTACCGCTCATCAGTTTACCCCGCCTGACTGACGCAGTCGGGCTGGCACTCACCAATTCCGCAACTTCCCTTCCGAGAACATCATAAACCGAAAGACGAACATCTGCATCTTCAGGAAGTTGAAAACGGATTGTGGTAGAAGCATTAAAAGGATTGGGAAATGCCGGATAGAGCCGAAATTGTTCAGGTAGAGAGACCTCATCGTCTACGTTAGGTCCAGCAGTGTATCCAAAGATGTCCACCACTCGCGGCATGTGATCAGAAGCGAGATAAATGTCCCATTCCTCTAGACCGTATTGTATCAGTTCCTCAGAACTCATGGCCATTGTATTGAGTACGAAATGCTTATCGAGAGATACCCTGCTGTCAGAGTAGAGAATGTAGTCGAGTTTGCCGGGACTGAATGAGCTTCCATCGTTTCGCCAAGTATAACCCATTCTAATTCCAGTGTGGTGTGAGAAGAGGTCAGTTATAGGCGAGCCGTCCCAGTCAGGTCCGAAGTCTTCTCCGTAGATGTTTTCATCTAAGATATCCCCTTCAATAAGCGTAACTAACTGCTGATGATATCCCACAAAATTAAAGTCACCCACATGGAAGATGGGAGTATCCATCTCCAGATAAAAAGGTCCAGTCGAATTATCCGGTTTCATCCACTCCCGCATGAGCCCCATGAGCTCATCTACCTGCTGCTGACGCTCCTCATTGGCACCACAGCAACTGAAGTGAGAATTAATGATAAGAGTATTGATCCCATAATCAGCTTCCGTATCAAGAAGCACAGCCATTGATCTCCACGAACTGGTAAGCACAGTTTCTTCGAGGATAGGAAATCGAGAGATCACATAATTCCCGCCCCACTCACCACTAACGTACCACACTCCGGGAATCCATTCTGTCATGAGTGTCGCTATCTCCTCCTTCTCCCCCAAAGCCTCCTGGACAGCGAGAATATCTGGATTCAAAGCGGGAATGATGCGGTCGAAATATGCTTGTCGGTCTTCATCGAAAAAGCCGTTAGAGAGAATATTATAGGTCATCAGGCGAATCTGATTGGGTTCAGATCGCTCCAAAGGAGTGTGTTCAGGAGGTGGGACGTATGTAGTGTCAATCGTATAAGCTACACCGCCAGGGTCATCAGGAAGGTAGTCTCCCCCATCCTCATTGACCAGTGCAACCTTGATATTTGAAACCTCCTGACTTCCATCCATAGTGAGCGGCATGCTCTCACGGCTAATGCACCACTCGAACCGTTCGCCAGTGATAGTCGGAGCGCTCCGTAAGGAGAGATCGTTCTGCCAGATCTGGATGATACCATCCTGAATGTAAAACGAGCCCAAGCGGCAGCCGAAACACCAGTCTAGCTCTGCTCCGATTCCATAGATGGGGTGTCCTGTGGCGGCATCGTCATCTGCATCAATATAGAGATGGATGTTGTTCCAGTCCTGCATGAGCTGTTCGCCATCGAGGAACTCCAACGAGAAGAAGATGAAATCGTTATCGTTGGTTATTTTCAGTTGTCCAAAGTCGCCGCTGATTCCATCACCTTCGGGATCGTCATAAATCACAGAAACTTCTTCCCAATCGATGAACAGTCCGTCCATAGCGATTGGATGAGATGCTTGAAGGATTTGGAATAAGGAGAAGAGAAAGATAAAGGTATAAGGTTTTAGTAGTTGTATATCATTATCTGAACCGTGATTTGCCTGATTTACATGATTTTCTTGATTTCCTAAAATCGTGTTTAATCCTGAAATCTTGTTAATCATGGTTCAGACGTCTTTTAATCATGCCCATCCTATTAATCTTAAGAATCAAGGTTCAG
>JBHHUM010000144.1:0-3385 GCA_046861645.1 Fidelibacterota bacterium
CATCTCACTTTGTTTTACAACCGTATCAATTTCAAGAATATAATTCGGTTGCAACCCTCTTCAGTAATAAATTCAATATAGATTCGGAATATCTTGCGGTTGACTCATCCTATGGTCATATCAATAGATTATACCCTCCTTCAGATATTCAAATTTGTACTTTTAGCGATAGTACCGATGATTATCTGATCTTCATTGCTGCAGTAGATAGTTTCTTGAATGACTGGTATCGTTTGTTTTCGACTGAACCGTTCGAAATTGATACTTTCGAATATACTGAAGATGATCACGGACACCATGGCGCAGATATCTTTATAAAAAATTCTTATCAGTACCCTTTGTACAGCTCAAAATTGGCGTTAGGTTCAATGGGTATTCGTGTAAATGGTTCCGGAGAGATAACCTATCTTCGTTCTACACTTATTCCACAATTACCCATTCCCGATGACATAATAATATCTTTGGATAAAGCAAAAGACATTCTCGATGGGTATCAATATACAGTTTATGGTTGGGGTGGTAGTGCTGAAGAGAGAATATTTTCATTGGAAAGTATTGAAGAAACTGCATTAGAAGTTTTTATTGATCTTGAAGTTGATGTATATGGAATTATGATCGATGCAGCATATCATTTAGCATGGAGGGTCACTTCATTTGATGGTGATTTCCTCGTTGATTCTCAAACCGGTGATGTGATCAAATTCATTCAGGGGTGGATTAGTTGATAATAGTAAAACGATTATGAATATTTTGTGCCTAACGTATCCGTTATCGTTTAGTTTACCAATCGTTGGCTTGGCAAACTCTGTTTCATCTCCGCTACTGCATTATTGATTATCTCAAGTGCAGTAGAAATTTCTGACTCTGTATTGAATCTCCCCAAGCTGAATCTAACGGCAGAATGAGCCAGTTCGGAGTCACGGCCTAAAGCACGAATTACATGTGAGGGTTCCAGGGATGTGCTGGTGCACGCCGAGCCGGTGGAGCAGGCAACACCCTTCATCTTTGTGATCAATGCTTCTGCATCCAGACCGGGAAAACAGAGGTTGATGGTTTGCGGAAGACAAAACTCCGGGTTACCATTCAAGATAGTATCTGGATGTGCTGCCACAATTCCTGCCATAAGTTGATCCCGAAGTTTAGCCAGGCGCCGGTTTTCCTCTATTCGTTTTTCAGCACACAACTCTACTGCCCTTCCAAAACCGACAATCAACGGTACAGCCGACGTACCGGAACGAAAGCCCCGCTCATGTCCTCCTCCTGTCATCTGCGGAGTAAGTTCCACCTTAGGACTCTTCTGCCGGACATAGAGCATGCCGATGCCGGCCGGGCCATAAATCTTATGCCCCGTAGCAGCCAGTAGATCTATTCTCCAAGCTTCCACATCTATGGGTAATTTGGCGAAGGTCTGTGCCGCATCCACCAGGAAATGTATGCCCTGGTTTCGGCAGACAGCTCCAATCTCAGCGATGGGTTGCAAAACGCCAATCTCGTTATTGGCATGCATGATGCTCACCAACACGGTATCATCCCGGATGGCGTCGAGGACCTGTTGTGGATCCACCCGTCCGTCTGAATCCACAGGCAGGTACGTCACCTCCCAGCCCCGCTTTTCCATGGACTCGCACGTATCGAGAACTGCCTTGTGCTCGGTCACCTGAGTGACGATATGCCGGCCTTTCTCTATCCACCGGTCGCACAAACCCCTGATAGCTAGATTAAGCGCTTCCGTAGCTCCACTGGTAAAGACAATTTCTCTAGGATTAGCGTTTAATTCAGAGGCGATAGTCTTGCGGGATTTTTCTACTGCTTTCCTTGCTTCCCTGCCATAGATATGATGAATACTGGCAGAATTACCAAACTTATCCTGATAATAGGGCAACATTGCTTCCAGAACTTCAGGATCAAGAGGTGTAGAAGCATTATTATCCAGATAAACAGGATTATTCATCTGCTTAAGATTATAGATTCATGGACGCACCAGATCCCTGATTGCGTAGCTGCACGATTTCAGCCATAATGGATAAAGCAATTTCTTCAGGGGATCTTGCACCCAGGTTTAGTCCAGCGGGAGAATGAAATCGCTTCAACTTCTCATCATCGACACCATTTTCTTTAAGAAAGTCGAGAAGTAACTGAGCTTTCTTACGGCTTGCTACTACAGCAACATAAGGAATGCCAGAATCTAGTGCCGCCAGGGTTTGTCGGTGGTCATCCCGATGATGAGTGGCCAGGATAAAATAGTCAACAACTTCATCTATATCATCCAATTCTAAGGGTTCGGTGATAATTTTATCCGCTGAACCAAATCTCTCTTTTTCTTCCTCGGGAGCTTGAACCAGAACGCGGAAGTTCAACCTGTGCGCCATTTCCACTACCGTTTCCACTACACGACCTAGCCCACGAATCAATAAAACTGGTGTTTTTACTTGCGGTTCAATTGCAATCGTCATAATTCCTCCACACGGAATCCCTAATTCCATATCATCACTATCAATATTCACATCTATAATCCGGAGAGTATCATTCTCTAATGCTCCTACAACCGTCTCACCAATACGATTTTCCACACAACCTCCCCCAACCCAACCAGTAATACGTCTCCCGTTCTTATCGAAAACCGCCTTATCTCCTACCTTCCCAGAGGAAGAACCTTTTACCATGATAACCGTAGCTAAAGCAAAACTGTCGTTTCGCTCCTTCAATTCAGCTATAGTGGAGAAGATTTCTTTAGGGACGGGCATTGTTAATTCCCTATAAACCGAGTGAGCTCAAGCAGATCGTCCTCAGTATCGATATCCATAAGAACTGTGGGTGAATCTGTTTCAACTGCTAACACACTTCCCGGATAATCTTTCAATATCGATTTAGCTCCCCTGTCGCCCGTAAGATTTTTTAAATCAGGAAAGAATTTCCGTGGAAAAATCACTGGGTGTCCCTGCTGACCTTGAAACACAGGATATACAATTTTCCCTTCTCTACTCTCTTTGAATCTTATGAGTAGTTTCTTCACCAAATCATTTTGTATCGCGGGCATGTCAGCCAGGAAAATCATTGCTCCTGTCACTGAGGTTGGGAGTACATTTATAGCAGGTTGAAAAGAGGTTGACATCCCTTCCTGCCACCGGTTGTTATCAACTAATTGCACTTGGATTTCATTCAGGATGGGCTTGATCCTATCAGCTTCAAAACCCGTTACTACGACGAGTGGACTCAGTCCAGAGGTAGCTATGGTTTCCACAACTCTTACCAATACAGGTTTGTCCATGATTTCTATCAGCAGCTTATTGTGACCCCTCATGCGGGTAGATCCACCAGCTGCCAAAACGATTCCTGCCATATTCATGTCAGCGATAATATCCATTTATCAGTAGAATTTCAATAT
>JBHHUM010000056.1:0-14144 GCA_046861645.1 Fidelibacterota bacterium
AACGACTAATCCAATACAACAAGGATTGAAACAAAGAGAACTTATAGAAGCATAGGAGGCAGTCGTGAGGTCTAAACGACCAATCCAATACAACAAGGATTGAAACTTGTTCGATTGCCATAAATATTTTATATACATTACAGTTGCTCCGTCCCTTCGGGGGCGGTATAGAAGTCTGAAAAAAAGTTTTTTATGGACATTTTTTATCTCAAAATTGATATGTGGCAGTGACTCATTCTGAAGTGAGCCGTCTGGAATCACTAATCAATCCGGGCAAACTTGCTATGCTGCCCGGTGTTTTGATTCTCACATGAGAAATCTTCTGGTCACAGGCAGGCCAGGCGTCGGTAAGACCACCCTGGTGGAACGAGTAGCAAAGAGCCTCTATGTTTCCATCGGAGGTTTCTGGACGCAGGAGATACGGGAAAGAGGGGAGAGAAGAGGTTTCCGCCTCGACACATGGGATGGGAATAGCGGCATCATGTCTCATGTAGATTTTACCAGCCCTTTTAATGTGGGGAAATACGGTGTAGATGTACGAGTAATTGATGAAATTGGAGTGCCTGCCATTGAATCTGCCCTGGCTGAAAGTAATCTTGTCGTCATTGATGAGCTGGGGCGGATGGAGCTTTTCTCGGAAAGATTCCGGGAAACTGTTGTGAAAGCTTTGGACAGTGATGCGCCGGTACTGGCTGTGATTCAGGATCGGTCTCATCCATTTCTGGATCAAGTACGAAGGCGTACCGATGTAGAGATAGTGCGCATCACTATGGAGAACCGGAATGCCCTTGTGATGGAGCTACGAAATCGGCTGGAACAGTTCGGTGAGTCTTCAAGTGGTCAAGTGGATGATGAATCCTTAAATTGACCATTGGAGATTATTTTTATGCAGGAGTAAAAAGACGATGGCTACAATCATAAAGTTATATGATATTGTTCAAGCACTGGATTTTATAGGTGATGAGCTCAAGACTTTCCTTGACAAGAGGACGGGGAAGGTAGAGATAATAGCTAATGATGAATCTTTGTGCCAGTTAATCTGATTCCATCCGCCGAATTCGCTCGATCTGCTTCAAGTTCCACTCGTCATCGCTGAATGGAGTAGAAAACCACGCATCAAGGATGTCCATCAGGAGGGATTCTGAAGTGGCTTGCAGGCTTAGCGCTAGGACGTTGGCATGATTCCAGGTTCGGGCACCTTTAGCTGTTTCAGCATCCCGGCAAAGTGCTGCTCTGATCCCCTTGACCTTATTAGCAGCAATGGAAGCACCGGTCCCGGTCCAGCATAGAACAATGCCTTCATCAGCAATACCGTTAGCCACCGCTTCCGCTGCCTGGTGAGTAACCTCCGGCCAATCTGCCTCTTCCCCTGCCGCGGGACCGAAATATAGTACCTCGTTACCTCGCCCTTCCAATTCATCTAATAGTGCTTCTACCAAAGAGGTGCGTTCATCGGTACTGACGGCAATTTTCATGGTGAGAATTTAGTAATAGAGTCGTAGAAAGAATACGAGGATCATTGAATAGTACTAAAACATATTCAATAATAGATTAATCCTTGACTTTAGCCCATCTACCTTGGACTTTATGGTTACTCCTAGGCGGGTCTGGTTATGCATGAGCTAGCGATAGTGGTGAATATACTGGAGATTGTGGAGGAACATCTATCCCGGGAAGAATCTCCCGGGGAAGTGAGTCGTATAGTACTTCGTGTGGGGGAATTATCTGGTGTAATGGAAGAGGCATTGAAGTTCAATTTTGAGATGGCAAAAAGGGGAACCCTGGCTGATCAAGCGGTACTTGAGATCAATGCGGTAGAGGGCAGAGGCTGTTGCAGAAGCTGTCTGGAAGAGTTTAAGGTCGGTGAGTTTGTAGTGGTATGTCCTGCTTGTGGAAGTCGCAATGTAGAAATTACAGCTGGGCAAGAGTTGCAAATCAAGGAGATATATCTCCAAGAAACGCCGGCAACTTCTGACAGCAATTAATGCTTTTTACCCTATATTCATAGTATATTTATGTTAGGAGGAAGATATGTGTGACACTTGTGGTTGTGGACAGCTTGAAGGCGAAGTAACAATCAAGGAACCGCACGAGACTCCAAGAGAACATTATCATGACCATGACCATCCTCACTCTCATGGAGATCGTCCAGAACGTGTTTTACAGGTAGAAAAAGATATCCTCGCAAATAATAACCTGATTGCGGAAAGGAACCGTGGTTATTGGGAAGCGAAAGGTATTTTTACTTTAAATCTGGTAAGTTCCCCTGGTTCGGGAAAGACAACCCTGCTGGAACGGACGATTATGTCGCTGAAGAATCAGTTGAGTATCAGTGTAATCGAAGGGGATCAGCAATCCCTGCGGGATGCCAACCGTATTAAGGCTACAGGTGTACCGGTTATCCAGGTTAATACTGGTACGGGGTGCCATCTTGATGCAGCGATGATCAACAACGCTATGAAAAAGCTTACCCTGAAGGAAAAATCTCTCCTCTTGATTGAAAACGTGGGAAATCTTGTCTGTCCAGCCTTATTTGACCTCGGTGAAGCCCATAAGGTTGTGATTATCAGCACCACTGAGGGTGACGATAAACCACATAAGTACCCATTCATGTTCAGCGTGTCAGATCTATGTATTATCAACAAAATTGACCTGCTCCCTTATGTTGATTTCGACATCGGGAAGTGTAAAGAGTCTGCCCGTCAAGTAAATCATAATCTAGAGTTTATGGAAGTTTCTGCAGTAACGTCTGCGGGATTAACTGACTGGTACTCCTGGATAAATAGTCAAAGGAAGCTCAAAGATACTACCCTGATGGAAGAGCATTAAAGCCCTTTTGTATTTTCTCATGTTGTCTTCAATCCAGAGCGAGAGGCGACACGTTCTCATCAACGGTATTGTTCAGGGTGTGGGGTTCCGTCCTTTTGTCTATAATCTTGCCGTGGACGCAGGTTTGACCGGCTATGTAACCAATACATCTAATGGTGTGGAAATTGAAGTAGAAGGTCCCCACTCGAGGGTTAGTAATTTTCTACGACAATTACAGATTAAAGCTCCCCCCCTCTCCATAATTACGAATATTGAGTCTGAATTGATACGATTGAATGGTGATACCACGTTTATCATTCAACCATCAGAGGAAAGCGAGTCTGTGTCTACACTTATTTCTCCCGATGTTGCCGTCTGTGATGATTGTCTTTCGGAGCTCTTTGATCCAAATGATCGTCGCTATCGTTATCCTTTTATCAATTGCACAAACTGCGGTCCCCGCTATACTATCATTGAAAGTATTCCTTATGACAGACCGTTCACATCCATGCGCGAGTTTGTGATGTGCCCTACCTGTCAAAAGGAGTATGATGATCCTACTAACCGTCGCTTCCATGCTCAACCCAATGCCTGTCCAGAGTGCGGTCCTAAGGTATCATTGCATAATCCTGATCGTAGCTTGATCCGAACGGATGATTATATTGCCGAAGCGGCTTCGCTCCTCAAGAGTGGAAGCATCCTGGCTATAAAAGGCCTGGGAGGATATCATCTGGCTGTTGATGCTACAAATAAGAGAGCAGTGCGGGAACTCCGCCGGAGGAAGGGGCGGGAAGAAAAACCTCTGGCCGTAATGGTGAAAGACATAAACAGAGCTCGTCAAATCTGCTACATTTCACCAGAAGAAGAGGACATTATCACCTCAACCCAGACGCCTATCGTATTAATAAGGAAAAAGGACAACTACGATCTGACAGAGTCAGTAGCGCCGGATAGTGACCGCTTTGGGGTCATGTTACCCTATACCCCACTACACCATCTACTCATGGATTATGGTTTTACCGCCTTGGTCATGACCAGCGGTAACTACAGCGAGGAACCTATCTGTATCGATAATGACGAGGCCTTCTCACGGCTGGGAAGTATCGCTGACTATTTCCTCATTCACGACAGAGATATCTATTTGCGAAGCGACGATTCGGTTGTGGTTTATCTGGAGGGCTCGCTCAGACCTATTCGACGCAGTCGTGGTTTTGTTCCCCGTCCAGTATTTGTCAATTCTAGAGGACCTGCCGTTCTGGCTGTGGGCGGTGAATTGAAAAATACCGTCTGCCTGCTGAAGGATGATCACGCCTTTCTGAGCCAGCATATTGGAGATTTAGAAAACCTGGAGGCCTACAACTTCTTCCAGATGACCATAAAACATCTTCAGAAAATCTTCGAAACCAAACCAGAACTTATTGTCTATGACTTGCACCCCAACTATCTTTCCACTCAGTGGACGCTAGAACAAAAGAGAGTCCCTGTTCTCGGTGCTCAGCATCACCATGCTCATCTGGCATCGTGTATGGCAGAGAATGGGATTTCTGGTCCAGTCATCGGAATTATCATGGATGGTACCGGTTTTGGAACGGAGGGTACTATCTGGGGAGGAGAAATATTAATCGGCGATTATGGTAGCTTTGAACGGTATGCCCACTTTCAGACCATGCCACTTCCCGGTGGAGACGCCGCCATTAAGGCGCCATGGCGGACTGCTGTCAGTTATCTGTACCAGGTATTCGAGGGGGAAATTCCAGAACTTCCGTTCATGGAATTACACGAGATAGAGCCGATTATTGAGATGGTTTCCAAAGATATTAATTGTATTCAGACCTCTAGTTGTGGGCGACTGTTTGATGCGGTAGCGGCCATGTGCGGAGGTCTACAGACGATCCACTACGAAGCCCAAGCAGCGATTGGTTTCATGCAGGTTGCAGGTGGTCAGACTGATGAACCCTTTGAGTTTAGAATCAAAGATGTAGAGGGTCACAAAGAGTTGATGATTGATACTATTATCCGTGCAGTGGTTGATGCGATCAAAGACAGCCAGCCCCTCGCTGGTATCAGCCAACGGTTTCATGGGACACTCATTAAACTTTTCAGTAAAATAGCACAATACGCCAGCGATGACAGTAGTATAAGGGATGTTGTACTGAGTGGTGGAGTATTCCAAAATGAGTTACTCATTAAAGGGCTAATTCCCTTACTGGAAAACGAAGGCTTGCATGTTTTTACTCAATCTCAGGTACCGACAAATGATGGTGGATTAGCGCTTGGACAGGTCATGATAGGAAGAAACTATCTGAAACAATAGGAGAAAATATGTGTCTTGGAATCCCAGGAAAGGTAATTGAAATCTTTGAAGAAAACGGGTTGAAAATGGGCAAAATCGATTATAGTGGTACGATAAATAAAGCCTGTCTGGAATATGTACAGGATATTCAAATTGGGCAATATACAGTAGTTCATGCTGGCTTTGGCATTTCTATCATTGACGAAGAGGAAGCTATGAAGTCCTACGAAGCTTGGCAGGAACTAGTTGAAGCAGCTCAGAGAGCTGAGATAGATGTATTTGGAAATCCATTGAAAACTGGAAAAGTGTAGAGGTGAGAAATGGATAGTTATTCCAGTGAGACTCTTCGTGGGATTCTTTACGAAGCCCTTCAGGAAGTTCTCCATAACTTTGGAGACGCATGAAGTTTTTAGACGAATTTCGTAATTCAGAAGTTGCCAGGCAAATTTTGGTGGAAATAAAATCGACGGTAACCCAACCTTGGGTAATTATGGAAGTTTGCGGAGGGCAAACGCACTCTATCATAAAAAATGGGATTGATCAAGTTCTGTCAGAAGAAATTGAACTGGTACACGGACCCGGGTGTCCGGTTTGTGTAACTCCTCTTGAAATGATCGATAAGGCGATAGAAATAGCCAGCAGATCAGAGGTGATATTTACCAGTTTCGGAGATATGCTCAGAGTTCCCGGTAGTCACAAGGATTTGTTTGTGGTTAAGTCTGAGGGTGGAGATGTACGCACGATCTATTCTCCCCTAAAGGCTCTTGCCATAGCTCGAGAGAATCCGGATAAGGAAGTTGTATTTTTCGCTGTGGGTTTTGAGACAACAGCTCCTGGGAATGCCATGGCGATCTATCAAGCTGACCAGGAGAAGCTAACCAATTATAGTCAACTTGTGAGCCATGTACTTGTACCACCAGCCATGACGGCGCTGTTGTCATCGGAGAATAATAGGGTTCAAGGATACTTGGCAGCAGGTCACGTTTGCACCGTTATGGGACTGGAAGAATATGAGCCCATTGCGAGCAAATACAAAGTTCCGATAGTCGCTACTGGTTTTGAACCCGTAGACATTCTTGAAGGACTTCTCATGGTCGTGAAGCAGTTGGAAGAGGGCCGCCACGTGGTCGAAAATCAATACGCTCGCTCCGTCCAGCGACAAGGGAACCTCAGTGCGAAAAACTTGGTGAATGAAGTGTTTGAAGTGTCTAATAGAAAGTGGCGTGGTATTGGAGAAATTCAGTCCAGTGGGTTGCGAATACGTGAACGCTATGCAGCCTTTGATGCCGAGAAAAAATTCTTCGTAAATGCAATTGAAGTCAATGAATCCGAACTGTGTATCAGTGGACTGGTACTGCAAGGGCTTAAAAAACCTAACCAGTGTCCAGCTTTCGGTAAGGAATGTACCCCAACACATCCATTAGGAGCTACCATGGTTTCAGCCGAAGGTGCTTGCTCTGCTTATTATAAGTATCACCGTATCCCTGTCAAGACATGACGGGAGAATTTCCAGAGGCACTTTCCTGTCCATTACCCCTGATGGATCAGGATACTATCCAGCTGGCTCATGGCGCCGGTGGTTTACTCTCCTTTGAACTGATAGAGAAGATATTCTTACCCAGATTTGGCAACGTGATATTGGAGAGGTTAGAGGATCAGGCGGTGCTTGATGTTCTTGGGGGAAAGATGGCATTTACGACGGACACGTTTGTTGTGGACCCTATTTTCTTTCCTGGGGGTGACATCGGAGAGTTAGCTATTAATGGAACAGTGAACGATATCGCCATGTCTGGTGCAACACCAGACTACATCAGTGTGGCTTTCATTCTTGAAGAAGGTCTCTCCCTTGAAATCCTCCACCGAATCACTTTATCCATGGAAAAGGCAGCAAAGAAGGCAGGTATTGCCATTGTAACGGGTGATACCAAAGTAGTGGATAAGGGTAGTTGTGATAAGGTTTTTATCAATACAACGGGTGTTGGGAGGGTTCCTGAAGGTGTAAATATTTCAGCTACAAACTTAAGACAGGGTGACAGGATTATTTTGTCTGGGACCATGGCTGATCACGGCATGGCTGTTATGACCAGTCGAGAAGGGCTCTCCTTTCAATCGCAGGTGAAGAGTGATACGGCTCCGCTGAATGGTCTGGTATCATTAATGTTTGAGCATACCGCCGAGATACACGCTATGCGAGATCCCACACGCGGGGGTGTGGCTACGACCCTTAATGAATTCGCTCGAGCTGCCCACGTTGGCATACAGCTATATGATGATCGAATTCCCGTAAAGCCCGAGGTTAAAGGGGCGTGCGAAATTCTGGGTATTGACCCTCTTTACGTAGCTAATGAGGGAAAACTCGTTGCCTCAGTAGCCAGCAATGTGGCTAACAGTCTTGTTGAAGCTATGCATAAGCATGAATATGGTAAGGAGGCTAGCATCATTGGTGAAGTCACTTCAGAGCATCCCGGCATCGTAGTCATGAGAACTGGGCTTGGGGTAGACCGTATCTTGAATATGCCAGTGGGAGAACAACTCCCCAGAATCTGCTGATATAGCATCTGTTAACTGTACGAATGGAGACGGACCTAAATATTCTTTTAACAGCCGCTATCTTTATAGGCATTATCCATACGGTGATAGGTCCAGATCATTATCTTCCATTCATCATGATAGCTAAAGCAAGAAATTGGTCATTGGGGAAGACCACGTCAGTCACTCTTTTATGTGGGGTCGGGCATGTTTTAGGTTCGGTAGTACTGGGTATGGTAGGAATTGCTTTGGGAGTAGCATTAGGTATTTTGGAACAGGTAGAATCAGTGCGTAGTGAGTGGGCGAGCTGGTTACTGGTTGGCTTTGGAGTTGCTTATGCAACATGGGGCTTAAGAATTGGTTATAGGGCAAGGGAACATACTCATGTCCATCATCATAATGACAATACCCACACCCATCTTCATCAACATTTAGGGAGACATGTTCATTTGCATGATGAGGGTAAAATGTTAACGACCTGGGCACTGTTTATTGTTTTCATTTTGGGACCATGTGAACCCCTTATTCCCATTCTTATGTATCCGGCAGCTCAGGGTAGCTGGAGTGATATCCTGTGGGTTACGTTAGCTTTTGGTATTACTACAGTCGCCACTATGACAGGTATCGTAGTGGTTACTTCCAAAGGATTATTACATATAAAGTTAGGACTGTTGGAGCGTTACATCCACGCTATTGCTGGGGTAATTATAGCCATTTCTGGTCTTTCGATAAAACTGTTTGGGTTATAATCAAACTCGATATTTATTAAATCTCAATCAGTGTATCGTTATAGGTATAAGTTGTAACCAACCCTATTATGACTTCTTTTCAACTTTTATTCCTATTTTAGTCAGTTGGTTAAGTAGAACCCCAATCAGGGAATCGAGATTTGAACTTATTGTTAATGTCATCTCTAAGCTTGGGGTTGATATGTCAGCAGGTTGCATGCCCAAAATAGTCGTCGGAGGGAGTTCATCAATTAGTTGTGCTGAAATAAGGATATCGAGAAGATCAATTCCATGGGCGGTGTCCTTTTTCACATAATTATCAGGGATGGCATCATAAGTAAATTGGACAATAGTTCCTGGATCCTCTCCAACAAGAAGGGCATCAATGATATAAAGGTAGTCTTTATCTTTTATTTCAGAAAGTAAACTGAGCCCACCAGTCCCCCCATCGCATAAGGTTACATTGTCTGGAAATTCGTATCTGTCCTGTAATAGATGGATGGTATGCACGCCCAAACCTTCATCGGAAAGCAAAAGATTGCCAATACCCAGAATCAGAACTTTAGGATTCAGGTTGCTATTTTTATGGTATTTCACTCTAACAACCTAACAATCAATGTTAAATTACCCTCCTCTACTTTGTAAAATCTTGTGGTTTGATGTTCAATATTTTATCACCAGTAGGTTAGGGTTTATAAATTGAATACCGTACTTAAACAACAAACGTGTGTTAGAGAAAGGAATCCTTATTTATTAGCCTGAGTATACCGATATCCACCAAAAATAGCGTCTATATTACCAGTCTTGAGTTTAATTGTTTTCCAAATTTGAAAGTAGACGTGGACAATTACCCAGATAAGAATAAGCCACCACATAATGTGATGAGCGATTCTCGTTCCATTTAGACCACCGAAGATGAAGACCACCCAGTCCGTAGTAATATGGAGGAATTTTGGCCACCACCAATTCAGTGAAAAGGATGCTACGTAAAGGGCAAACCCTGTGAACATGAGCAGAATTGCCAGGACATGAAAAGACAACCATGAAATGATATCCACAGGATCTTCGTGCTCATAATCTATCTTTTCCCCCCTTAATCGGAAATAATATTTCAGTTGAATCCATGCCTTTCTCAAATTTTTCTTGGTGGGAATTAAATCGCGCCAGGGGGCATGAAACGTAGAGAAAAATATGAGATAAATGGAAATAATAATACCGACATCAAATACTATAGCAGCGATGAAATGAATAAAACGCATGTTTGCCATAAAAAAGTTTTCAAAAGGTTCCCCTGTGGGATTTACATAAGAGGGAGTATGAGCAATATAATTACCTGTGACAAGTAGTACGACAACACTGAGAAAAATGAGCCAGTGTAAAACTCTGATACTACCTGACCAAACGTAGCGAAATTTTGCTTTTTCCATGCTTACTTTCCTGCATCGATGAATTTGTATCCACCAACGATTGCTGAAATATCGTACTGTTTCAGACGAACGCTTTTCCATACTTGGAAATAAACATGTATAAACGCCCACCCCAATATCAACCACATACATAAATGGTGGGCAGTGCGGACCCCTTGGAGATTGCCGAACAGGTACAGAGTCCAAACGCTCAGGAAGTGCATCAGAGAAGCAAAAATACCTGTTGTGGTCCGGGGAGCAACGTAAAGAGCTATTCCTGTGAATATGGTGATAAGGCTTAGAATAGTGTAGGTTGAGACGGATAAAAGAGCCATGGGATCCATATAATCATAATGACGATGATGTTTGGAGAATCCGAAGTAGTACTTTATGCTTTTCCAGGCTTGTTTGAGGTTTGAACCAGTGGGACGAATATCTTTCCACAGATCGTGAAATCTATAGAAGAAGATCAGGTAAGTCGCGGTCAGGAAACAGATCATCATCACGATAGCCGCCAGAAAGTGGATGAGTCGGAGATTTGCCATGAAGAAGTTCTCAAAAGGCTCTCCTCTGGGAGCAATGAAATCAGGTGGAAAGGCGATATAATAGCCCGTGATTGTCAAGATTGATATGCTGAAAAAAGTAAACCAATGCGTCAATCGAATTGGCCAAGACCATACATACTTAACCTCTTTTCTGGGCATAGGAGTTAGCTTTTAGACAACTTGAGGAAACAAGCCATTCCTTGTTTGGAACTTCAGGATCTTGTTTGAGCTCGGTTCAATCACGTGAACCCCACAACCCAGTCATGGGTCGAATGAATGTACCACTCGCATCACCTCTATGGGTTGTTCAGGGTTTTCGACAGGAGTACCAATGAGGGCTTCTTCAACTGGGCCTCTGGTACCGTTATCGTCCCTGGGGGAGAAATTCCAGGTTGAGGGAGAGACAACCTGGTAGTTTTTCAGCACACCATTTTCAATATTATTCCAATGGGCTAGAGCGCCTCTAGGGGCCTCCCAGGTACCTACCCCCATAGCCGAATCAGGGAGATCGTAGGAATACCAGAGATCAGTCTGATCATTCTTGATGTTCTCGGTTAATTCCCCTGTCCAATCAACCATTTCATCTACGATGAGTTTACATTCGAGAGCGCGAGCAGCAACCCTCCCAAGCGTGGAAAGTAATACCTCTGGTTTACCCCCGACGCCTAAGGCTTCAAGTGTAGAATTAATAAGGGATTGAGCTTTCTCACCCCCTGATAAATAAGCGACTAACATCCGTGATAGAGGTCCGACTTCCATTGGCTTTCCGTTTAAGCGAGGTGCTTTCACCCAACTATATTTATCGTCGGGGTTAATACCGGTATACTTGGGCTTGGTTTGACCTTCTGCTGGGTTCCGGGGTGCACTCTTATCAGTATACCAACTGTGCGTAATATGCTCCGTCACCTGGTTGACAGAGGGTTTATGTAATTCAAGTTTTCCATCAAAGACAGCCCCTTGAGGTAAGAGGCGCTTTTCAGGGTCGTGGCTGTCGTCTTCGAATACTCCCCAGGCAAGATAGTTGGTATGTCCTGTGCCTATGGCAGCCCAGTCCAAATAATGGGGTGCCACAGCAAGAACATCCGGGATATAAACATTAGTTACCCAATCTTGAAGTTCCTTAACCATGGAGAAGGCTTTAGCCAGAGTTTCTGATGTAGGAGTAATCGTCACCCCCCCGGGAGCTGCAGTCATCATGTGAGGAAACTTTCCACCGAAGAGAGCCAGTAGTTGGGAAGCTTTGGCCTGCATCTCCAGAGCCTCCAGATAATGAGCTACTGCTAATAGATTAATTTCGGGTGATAGCTTATATGCAGGATGCCCCCAATAGGCATTGGCGAAGGGTCCCAACTGACCGCTCTCGACGAAGGATTTCAACTTTTTTTGTACCTTTTTCAGAGAAGCTTCAGTTGGCCTTGCGGAGAGGGCGCTTACCACGTCCACATAATCAAGGGCGTGTAAATGATAAAAAGCAAGGATGTGAGAATGAACAAATTGTGCACCTTCAATGATATTACGAATGATTCTTGCATTATCGGGGGGTGTCACTCCAAAGGCATCTTCGAGCCCGAATGTGGAAGTGTGTCCATGTGAAATAGGGCAAACCCCGCAGATTCTTTGGGAGAGATACCACGCATCCCTCGGATCGCGGTTTTTAAGGACGATCTCCATACCTCTGAAAAGAGGGCTCGTACTCCAAGCGTCCTTTACTTTTCCATTTTCAACTTCCACCTCAATTCTCAAGTGTCCTTCCAGTCGAGTAAAGGGGTCAATAGTAATTTTAGTTGCCATGCTGATTTCTCCTTAAGAAAGATGATATGTGCGTGTAATCAATTTTCTTCTTCGACCTCTACTGGTTTCTTTTCTTCCTCATTCCGGTGTTTTTTAGAAGTGTAAATGGCATGGGCTGCTAAACCGGCTGCTGTAGCCCCCAGCAATGTAAATCCAACCCTATCCACAGTATATTCCACACCTCTCATCCCCGGGATTTTTATACCGGGCAATCTGCTGAAGAAGGGAGACCCGGCGTCAGCCCAATTAGGCTGAGCACATCCGATACAGGGAGACCCAGCGCCGATACACCAGTTATTTTTATTATTCCAGCGCGTGATGGAACAGGAAGCGTAAGTTTCCGGTCCCTTGCATCCCATTTTATAGAGGCAGAATTGCTTCCGGGCTTCAGCACTTCCAAAAGCTTCTACAAATTCGCCAGCGTCAAAATGGGCTCGCCGCTCACATAAATCGTGGATCCTCTGTCCATACAGGAATTTGGGCCTTCCCCGGCTATCTAATTCTGGAATTCTGCCCAAAAGGAGATAATTTACCACGGTAGCAGCTAACCAGTCTGGATGCACAGGGCAGCAAGGGAGGTTGATGAATTTCTTTTTGCTAATTCCAGTGGCCTGTTGAGTGCCCGTTGCCCCTGTTGGATTTGGTTTAGCGGCAACCCAGCCACCATCAAAAGAACAGCTTCCCACGTTAATCACAGCAGCAGCATCCCGACAGACTTCTTTGGCAATTTCTACGGCTGTTTTTCCCCCAATTCTCAGGTAGTTTCCATTATCACCAAGAGGCACAGCGCCTTCCACGATGGTAATATACTTGCCTTTATACTTCTCCATAGTCTGATAGCGTAACTCTTCTGCCTGCTTCCCACCCCCAGCCATGATTGTTTCCTGGTAGTCCACCGATAGAATGTCCAAAATAATCTCTGCTGGAGAAGGGTGAAATCCTTGGATAAATGATTCAGTACAGCCGGTACAGGAAGCAAAATGCAACCAGATTACGGGAGTACGTTGAGCCGCTTTTTCTATGGTTTTAACCAGTTTTGCCGCAGTTAATCCGGGAATACCCATAATTGCGACTAGAGCGCTGCAGTATTTAAGAAAATCTCTCCGGGTTACATTGCTCAGAGGAAGATTCATACGGTCTGAAGAGTCAGTAAATTCGCTCATATTTCCTCCTTATGAATTACGCCGGCAAATCATTTTGCCAGATGTTTTCTCACGCCGTTTCTGTAAGACTCCTGATCAAGGTATGATAACAAGACTTGTTGCCTTCTTTTAGAAGTGGACAGGCCTCGGAGTAAGACGTATTGCAGTGCAGACAGATCAGGTCGACCTCATGGCGATATTCATGCAAAAGAATGGTAATATATTGGTGTAGAATCCTTTCCAGCTCCGCCAGCTCTTTATTATCAAAATGTGTAAAAATGCGGTTTTCTTTCTGTCGCCGTAGCTGGAAATAACGTTCCACAATTCGTTCCCCTTCGGGGAGAATTCTGACAATGGCCATCCTGCGGTCCGTGTCCGGAATAGTCCGTTCTACAAGACCATGAGTTACCAGATTGTGTACTGACTTACTGGCTGCCGGCCGGCTGATCATCAGGAATCTGGCCAGGTTACTGACCGAAAAAGCTCCAGAGATGTGCAAGATCTTTAGTATTTCAAACTGGCGTCTTGATAGTGAAACTACGCTACTCTCTGCAATTAGGTTTTGCTCTACAATTTGGTTGATAAACTTAGAGAGGATATAAAGCAGGAAAGAGACGTTTTTAGATTTTCTATCAGTTGGCATTTGACAAACCAAGTTAATGGTTAACTTAGTTAATAATATAGTATAAAAATTGACAGCTTATGATGCAAGATTTTATTGAACTTGATACGTCGCTATGTAGACTGGTTATCGCCATCAAATCCCATGTTTGGGAATCAGTAAAGAAGGTACGGTAGCACATCTATACCAATAGTTGTTCCTTCCCCAATCACTTTCTATATTCCCCCACTTCTTTCGGGAGAGCATTTCAGTAGAGGTCTAATAAAATGAGAAAGTGGCT
>JBHHUM010000057.1:0-14070 GCA_046861645.1 Fidelibacterota bacterium
CAAACCGCTACTGACCCAAGTAGGAAGCAACTTGCTCTCTCCGACAGCCGATTTAACTGGTAGAAGATGTACAGATCAATGTCGGAATTGGGGTAAATACTAACTCACAGGTAATTACATATAAACCCTAATATCTTCTTAGAGTCATTTACAACCTTCTGCAGGACAAAATAATTCGTTCCTTAGCTACCAGTTTAATGATACACATTCCACTTTGGGGGTTCGGTCAGTTTTCACTGTGTGTTCCCAGTAACAGACAAGGTACTTCAAGGTAATCACCAGGACCTATAAGAACTTACTCCTCCTGCAAGTGTAGAATCCCTTTACCTACTTTTGAAGAAATTCTATATCCATAAGATATAGAACTTTCTCATCATGAATCAACTTAGCCCGATCCAGCAGACGGGCTACAGGAAGGTCTTCTTCGAAAGCACTGAGTAATTTCTGTAAACCAACCCCTGACTGTACTTCAAATTCAAATTTCATTTTTTCCACTCCAGGATCGATTTGCAATTCATACCGTTTATCTTTCAGTCCCGTTAATTCCTCAGCAATTTCCAGGGCTCTTTCCAAGCCTCCCAACTCATCCACCAGACCAATTTCCTTAGCATCCACACCGGTCCAGACACGACCCTGTGCAATAGCATCCACTTCACGAGGTGTCATTTTACGGCCCTCAGCCACGCGATTGAGGAACTTCTCATAGAAACTGTCGATAATCCATTGGAAAGTGGCACCTTCCTCATCAGTTAGAGAGCGATGTAGACCCATTGCGTCCGCATGTTCCTTTTCTTTCACAATATCCACGTTATAACCAATTTTCTCAAAGAGGCCACCCAACGAAATCTTCCCTCCCAACACACCAATAGACCCTGTAATACAGGCTGAATCAGCCACAATGGTATCCGCCGCACACGAGATGTAATAGCCACCGGAACCAGCCACGTTTCCCATAGAGACGATGAAAGGTTTCTGATTCTCCTTATCGGCAGAATCAGGATGGGTCGTACGGTGCACTTCACGCCAGATGTCTTCCGAAGCCAGCACTGATCCACCCGGACTGTTAACTCGCATAACAATAGCCTTTACGGATTTATCTTCCCGGGCTTTACGGATAGCTTTTGCGGTCGTTTCAGATCCAATAATTTTATCTCCTCCAAAAGGAGATGGCTGACTTTTCCCCGGCTGAATGGGACCTTCGGCGTAAATGAGGGCTATCTTGGGCCCCGCTGGCGACTCCCAGTCATACTCCCAGAGTTTAGGTTGCTTGCTGGCTTTCACCAGAACTGCCTTATCACCAGCAATGTCTTTCACCTTTGATTCGATTTGATCTGGATGGAAAATGCCATCAATTAAACCTATTTTCAGAGCCATGGGTGCCGTGAAAAGAACCTTATTATAAACTTCATCAAGTTGTTCATCTGTCCATCCGCGCCCTCGCTTAATCAATCCTGAATAGAACTCCTGAAGGTCATGGAGAATTGCTTCATACGCTTCCCTGCTGGTTTCAGTCAGCTCTTTTCGGGTAAAGGGCTCCGCAGCAGTTTTGTAGTCCCCCCTGCGGTAAAACTGAGCATGTATTCCCAGCTTATCAAATAGACCTTTATAGAAACCAATTCCGATACCTCCCCCTTTGATAGCTATGGAACCCCCGCTATTCATATAAATGGAGTCAGCTATACAAGCTAGCGCATACTGCTGGTCACTTCCATAATCCATAAAAGCCAGAACCTTCTTTCCAGAAGATTTTACTTTCCGTAAGGCGTCCACTAATTCCTGAAACATCCCTGTCCCAGAGTTGTAGTGATCAGCCCTCAGGATAATCCCATCGACATCGGGGTTCTCGGCCAGTTCATCGATCTCATTCAAGAGTTCCCGCATAGTTATTGTCTTAGAACCAAAGAAGACTCTCGGTGAGGGTGAATCTGACAGAGGTCTATCGAAGTCTAACTCTACGAAGGTAGGAATCTTCTTATCAAAGAGCATTCTGCGCTTTTCTTTAGAATAAAACCAACCGGTGAGCCCAGGACTGACATATTTATTATCCTGGTCCAAGTTGTGAAAGGTCTCCACACTCACCTGTCCAAAACCAAGGGAAATACCTACTTGCATCCCCTTTGTACTCTGGGCAAGATCGTAGCTAAGGAAAAGTTTTACTCCGTCGATATATTCAGCCTGGATTTGGGCTATCCCCTTATGATCTGCAATATCACCTAATTTCCCATAAGGTGCGGAAAAGCGGTGGTCATAAGCCACTGTCAAGCGATCGCCGAAAGGACGTAAAGCGACGCCAATCTGGAATTGTTGATCAAGACGACCTCCACGATCACGGGACCAGAGATTTTTCCATTGCATTCCTGCTGATACCCACGAGAATCCCCGGTACATCAAACCCAAGTCCACAGCTTCATAACCATCGCTAGAGAAGTGGGCAGTATTGCCTAAATAAAATCCACTTCCAAGGTGTTGGCCACTTCCAGTATGCAAAAGGTCCCTCCCATTTTGCAAGTAGGTATAGCCAAACCCGGATATGCCCATCTGACCGTAGAAACCAAAGTCATAAACAAGGGTATCCAAATTGGTCCAGTAGGTAGGTTCTGTTAACCACATATTGAAATCACGCGATAACCCCAGACCGGCTGAGTTAATTAGGGTAGCATTGGCATCATCCACTGTTGCCACGGAAATATTGGGTACAAATTGACCCAGACCGGTAACCGATAAAATCACAACAGATAAAATTAACTTCTTCATAGCTGCTCCTGTTTTGATAGTATTAGAATCGATTGAATGTTTCGTGTTAACCCCGTAAAATTAGCCCTTCGAACGGCACTTTTCCTAAAGATACGATGGAAATCATCCTCTTTAAGATTGCTCCATTCAGAAGCGGTTTTTTGAACGATTTCACTTTTGGGGGCAAAAGCTGGCTCCTGGCTTTTCTGAGAAAATTTAATATTCCATGGACAGACCTCCTGACAAACATCACAACCGTAAATCCACTCATCAAGCTGCCCCATAAATTCTCCGGGTAAATCACCACGATGCTCAATAGTCAGATATGATATACAACGGCTGGAATCAAGTAGGTACTCCTCCACGATGGCGCCTGTGGGACAGGCGTCAAGGCAAGCAGTGCAGGAGCCACAAAGATCATCCTCAAAAGGATCATCATATACCAACTCACAATCCAGTAGTAGCTCACCAAGAAATAACCATGATCCAAAATCCCTGCTGATGAGATTGGTATGTTTCCCCTGCCAGCCAAGTCCAGCTCGTTGCGCCCACATCTTTTCCATCAAGGGAGAGGTATCCACACAGACCAATCCTTTTACTTCAGGAAGATATTCTTGCACCCCCAGTAACAGCTGGTACAATTTATCCTTCATCAAATCATGATAATCATCACCCCAGGCATAGTTGGATATCTTCATGTTACCCTTGGCGTTTCCATGAAAATAGTTCATACCGACACTGATAACAGATTTTACCTCTGGAAAGTACTGCAAGAGATCTCCCCGCTCCTCCTTTCGTTTTGCCATCCATTCCATAGTCCCATGATATCTCCGGGTCAACCACGTTTCCAGATGAGCCTTTTCAACGGGAGTATGAATAGCTTTAGTAATACCTACTTTCTGGAAACCAAGCTTATGGGCTTTATCTATTATCCGATCTGTAAGTCTCCTGAGCATCAAAACAATTTACAAACATCTTTTCCAGTAAGGATGGGTTCTGTACTCACGTGAGTAATTTTACTTGCCCTAAACACTATTCATGAGCAATGTTATCAGGAGCATAAACAGTGATCTAACTCTTGTTGAAATACTTTCATTTAAACTATAAGATTAGATTTGAAATCTAAATTGGAGAGTATACTCAGTAACTAAACATCTAATATAATGGAAAGTCGTCATTTCCCATTTTTTCTATTTTTTAAAGTTCAGATAATTACTCGGGTGGTAGCCACTTACCGCTTAACAGTTTTTCGGCCCAAAAGATTCCAATAATAGTTTTAACATCCTTGATCTCGCCAGAACGTACAAGTTGCAGGCATTCTGACAATTCCATCGGTTCTACTTCAATGAATTCATCTTCATCAGTGTCCGGAGTTTCTTCCTCAAGGTTTTCAGCCAGAAACATCCACATACGTTCGTCGCTATAACCAACACAGGGGTGAATTTCGGCCAGTGAGGTAATCTTGCCCGCTCTAAAACCCGTCTCTTCCACCAACTCCCTTTGCAACGTTTCTTCCGGAGTCTCACCCGGATCAATTTTGCCAGCCGGAAGCTCGATCTCCACCCTACCAATGGGATAACGAAACTGGCGAATCAAAAGAATCTTACCATCAGGGAGAACAGGGATCACTACTACGGCTCCAGGATGGATTGTATATTCACGCGTAGAATAGGAACCATCGGGAAGCTCAACCTCGTCCACTCTGATATCGAGTAACCGTCCTCGATAAACCTGTCGAGTGGACACTCTTTTTTCTTTAAGTTCTACCATTAAACGGGTATAATGAAGTCGAGACGTCGGCCCCTGAAATCACTTCCCTAAAAGTTCTCGAGCCTCTCTTTGCAGTATCCGGTCACTATCCGATTTAGGTACTATGGCCAGGCATTTTTCCAAGACCACTTTTGCACTTTTCCGATCGTCCAGTTTGATAAGTGTTTTACCCAGCCACAGTTGATTACGAATATCTTCAGGTTCAAGCTCTACAGCTTTTTCAAAATAATACCGGGCCTTCTCAAAATCACCCTCAGGAGGCTTGGCAAAGAAGGTTTCAGCAAATTTACGCATTACCCAACTAAGATCATCAAGATCATAATTCCAGCGACCCATGACATGATAGTTCCCGGCATCGTTGGGGTTAAGTTCAATTGAACGTAGTACATGATCACTTACTTCGTAAGCATTTTTTATCTTCTGTTTTATCCCTTCAATTTCCCCCTTACGGCCAATCATAATACCGTACCATTTATGAGCACCCCAGTTATCTGGATCAATTGACAGGGCTCTTTTAGCATACTCGAAACCATCCAGTACATGTTTCTTAATCAGGTTCTTATCCTCGGTGTTATCCGAGAAATCGAAATGGGCTTGAGCAATTCGCCAGAGAACCTCGGGATCGTTGGGATAAGACTTTTCCAGTTTCTTCAGCAGATCATAGTTGTCACGGAACTGATCAGCTTCCTGGAATTGATCAGCTTGGGCTAACTGATTTGAGGGGGCTTGACTGAGAAGTTGGATTAATGGAAAAATTACAAAAGCGAATGAGATTAAAGTTCGAGTTCTCATTTATCACCTAAAAGTATTCAATATAAGTGATTTTCAACTCTCGGTTAAAATAATCAACCTTATCCTCGTCAAATAATAGATTATTAAAATCAACTTCAATGTGTAGATGGTCTACAAAAGTCCACCTGATGGCAGCATTGAGATAACCCCCGCGGCTGACGGAAATATCCCGAGCGCCATAGTCATTTTCGTTGAGGGCAGCATTGTATTCCAACAGCAAAGCCAGTTCTGGATTGACTTCAATATCAATTCCTGTAAATAAACTGATATCCTCATCGTTATCATCTCTTTCGGTGAAATTGTAATTAGTACCCACATGAAAGCCTATATTTCCCATGGGTGTTTGCCAGTTTTTGCTCCCTACAAAATAGAATCCATAGGCCTTTACATCATAACGGTTCAGGCTATCACCGGCATTGTAAGTACCAAAACCCTGAGTGTCTAACCCCAAAGCAACGCCAGGTATATTCACCGTTTCATCCAAAATACGGTACTTGAGACTTACTTCTGGTCGAGGTTGCCACTGCAGCGTACTATCACCAATAAGTTGACTGGCACCAAAGGAGACTCCAAACTGAAAACGATCGGTGACTCCGGCAGCCATGCCGAAAGTGAGGCCACCCTCCTTCTGTAGCCTCAATTCAGCAGAGAAACTACCACGAATTAGTCCACCCGCTGTAGGTATTGTAATCAAGTTCGAGGGCGGTGGGTAGCTGTCCTGGGAAGTTAGTACGGAAACCAGTAAGATTGAGAGAATCAGTTTAGTTTTCATGGTAGCTCCAATATACTTTTGGGTATGAGCAAATACAAGCGTATTGTGACACATTAGTAGATTACAGGATAGATAATTTTGCCATCACGTCGCTCTATTTCCTGTACTTGAGAGATGGGCATGGTCAAAAGCTCATGCTCACCAAAAAACATGAAGCGGACAAAATCCTTGTTTACTTCCACAAGGGTCACCTGCAGGGTATCCCTATTGGATAAATAAATTAGATCCGGGGAGGAAAGTACCCCCTCCTCAAGAAGGACTCCCTCATCGCTGGGAATCCACCCTTCCTTCAAACGCATCTGAATATCAGCCACAATTTCAGCGCTCTCTTCCAGAACGTTTCCAGACTTTATTGTCACACCAGTCAACAACTCATCCAACTCTGGTACAGATCGGGTGGGTAGCACAAGTCCAACACGACTCACTTCAGTACCAGTTGAATCATACTCCGTCAGGACATAGGCCCTGGAGACAGGATCATAATCGTAATCGAACAATCTCACTGTCAGTTCTCCGGGTAACAATAGCCAACGCTCCTCAGCAAGAGGCCCAGCCTTAAAATACGAAAGCCGTATCGCTCCAAAGGGATGCTTATCAATACTGGTAAAGAGATACTCTGTTACTTCTCCCTTTTCATCATAAGAATATATTGTGACACGATCTTGAAACTCAGTCATAGCTCTATGAGGAAAGGCGTAATTGATAAAGGTTTCTGACATCTCTTCAGCACCGTACACATACATTCTGATAGTCTTGCCCATTCCATCACGCTCGGATTTCCTATCCAATGACCCATCATCAGCGTACTCGAAAACCGTCTCCGAAAGGATTTCCCCGTCAGCTGCAATCGTGGACTTGGAAATCAGCTGGCCCAAATTGTTGTAAAGCGCTTGTAAATAGGAATTACCGTTGATCTCTGTCGCCTTCATGGAAATTCCGCGAAGGAAATCTTCTTCACTACGAAAATATTTGATGGTGGAGATACCTTGGGCAGCAAGACCAACTATCAAGTACAGCACAATTACTATTCTGAATTTTAGCAAATGCATAATTGTAAAGTTACAACTGCGATGGAAAGGGTCAAAACCGTTCCAACTTTGGTTGACTAATGATCTGGCTGGTCGTAACTTTGTCATCCGGTTATCAGGTACGCACCGAGGAACAACCAACTCTGTCATTGTATGTCATCACATCAAAATAAGTCAAGAGGATTTCTGTCTTTGCCGGTAGCTGATAAATCTCTCTGGAGTATTCTATTTACACTCTCTTTTTTAACAGTAATTTCAGCTCAAATTCAGGAAGATGTCTTTGATAAATACACATCGGTAGGTCAGTTAGGTATGACGGTTACCAATTTTGGTGTCCTGGGTAACGGTTGGAATCAGATTAATGGACGTATTCTCCCTTCCTGCCAGTATAAGCAGCATACAGAGATAGAACGAGAACAGATCGAACATTTTTCGTTTGCAGGTCTTTGGATAGGAGGACTTGTCAATGGTGAGCGCAGGGTTTCAACTGCTATCGTGGATGGTGTCTTCGAATCTGGACAGGAAGGATTTGAGTTTTTTGCCAATTCCGACATATCCATTAAATCCTCCATTTCATCTACAGCAGAAGACTCCATGGCTCAGTATTTCTCTCCTTTTGCCATATCCCATCAAGATTTCATAACGGAATTCAAAGATTTTGGAGACAATCCTAATGATGATTTAGGAATCCCTAACCACAAACCACTGGGTATCAGCGTGCATCTGGAATCCTATGCCTGGAATTTTACCTTCGCTGACGCCTTTGTGATCCTCAACTATTCCATCCGCAATGAATCCCCAGAAACTATCGAAAATATTTACACCGGTATCTGGGCTGACGCCTCCATTGCCAATATGAACTATACCAATATATTCGAACCCGGTGGTGGCTTTTCCTGGTATGACAATTTGGATGGTTATGATGAATCTCTTGATGAAGCAGGTTTTAATCGCGACATCGGCTATCAGTACGATCTTGACGGCGATGATGGCTGGGCGCAATCATACTTCGGTGTTACCATACTAGGCGGTTCAGTCCCTCGTCCCTACTGGGATACCTATTATAATCAATGGGTCTGGACCACCAGCAATAATGATGACTATCCAGATTATACCATGCCCCTTTCCGATTATGACCGCTATCATCAACTGCACAACTCTGTACCCCAAATGACGGGTGAATTGTACACGTCTGAGGGCTATCCCGCAGAACCCAACAGCTGGCTTTTCATGACCTCTGCTGGACCCTTTGGAAGCCAGCCAACAGAAGTTGACTCTTCCACTTGGGCACTACCGCCGGGTGATTCTTGTAATGTGGTATTTGCTATTATCACCGGTATGTGGGCTAGTGGTGGAGACGACTCTCCAGCTCGGAGAGCCAATCTACACACCAACGCTGACTGGGCACAAAAGGCCTATAATGGCGAAGACAAAAATCGCAACAACATCCTCGATGAAGGTGAAGATATTGATGAAGACGGTGAGATTGACCGTTATATCCTTCCTGAACCACCGCCGGTTCCCAATATGACTGTAGACGTGGGGGATCAGATTGTAACTATTTATTGGGATGATAACGCCGAAGCATTTATTGATCCCGTCAGCAGGGAAAAGGATTTCGAAGGGTACAGGATTTGGGGTGCCAGGAAAACTTCAGGTGAAGAAGCAATCGAATTCACCCTTTTGGCTGAATTCGACAGAACGGACAGTGTTTCCGCGGATATCGGGTACAACACTGGTTTTGAAGCCGTGCGCATCACCAATAACGAAGGTGAACCGGATAGCCTGGAAATCAATGGTCGCTTTTATCACTACCAGTTTGTTAATGAAAATGTCAAAAGCGGCTGGTTGAATTATTACGCTGTCACAGCCTATGATCGAGGGGATCCCGATGCCAATCTGGAAAGTCTTGAAAGTTCCATCTTTGCTAATCGTAAATACGTTTATCCAGGAGCTAAGGTAGCCACGGATGAATGGCCTAATCCACCTCGGGTTTATCCTAATCCTTATCGTGGACAGGCTGTATGGGAAGGTTACGGTAGTCGAGAAAGGATGATCTGGTTTACCAATCTTCCCAGTAAAGCAGAAATTCGCATCTTCACTCTGGCCGGCGATCTTGTAGACATTATTAAACACGATGAAGCAACCTATACTGGAGCAGATATTCAAAATATTGATGAAAATAGACATCCTCGTTTCAGTGGAGGAGAACATGCCTGGGATTTGATCACTCGGCATGACCAGGCGATCTCGACAGGACTTTATCTTTTCACTGTAGAGAATCTGGATGAGCAAAGCTCGTTGTTCGGCAGTATAAAGGAAGGTAAATTTGTTATTATCAAGTAACACACACCCAAGGAAGGAGGCTATCATGAAACTAAAAGTTAAGATCATGATCAGAAGTGTGGTATTGTTCACTCTGATGGGCATGATCTATGGGCAGAGTATCACTCCCATACACGATATTCAATATGCAACTGACGTTGGTGATGGATGTTATGATTCCCCTTTAGATGGGAGTGCCGTGACTGTTACCGGTTTTGTTACAGCTGTTACCAGTAGCGGCAGGTTCTATCTCCAAGATGGAGGAACAACCTGGGACGGAATCTACGTTTACGATACCTCAGTTCAGCCATCTATAGGGGATTCGGTAACATTTACGGCAAGCGTGTCCGAGTATTTTGGGATGACAGAACTATCAGGCACATCAAATTCTACAATACATTCATCTGGGAATACTGTATTCGCTCCGATCAGTGCCACTACTGGAGAATTGGGAGCCGGCTGCTCAGATACAGGCGAACCCTATGAAGGTCTATTAGTCGTCCTCACCGATGTGACGGTAACATCTGAAGCAAATCAGTATGGAGAATGGTATGTAGATGATGGAAGCGGCGAATGCCAGGTCGATGACAACTTCTTTTCTGTTACACCAACTGTGGGAGATTTCTTCGATTCAATTACCGGGGTAATTGATTACAGTTTTAGCGAATATGAAATCAATCCAAGGGATGCTGATGACATCGTAACCACAGCCATCGGTCCCACCCTGGTTTCTGTCGATTTCATCCCGACGTTTCCCGCTCCTGGAGAAGATGTCAGCGTAACAGCCACAGCTTATGACGACAAAACTGGATTGGTTGCGGAACTTTTCACTTCTGACGATGGCGGCTCAAACTGGTCATTTTCAACCATGACCGACAACGGCGATTCTACATTTTCGGCAACAATCGCTGGACAGGATGAAGGTGTAACTATCGACTTCTATGTACTTCTCACTGATAGCGACACTAACACGGCCAATTCAGATACTTTCAGTGTCACTTTTTCTCAAATTGGTGAAATCACTTCGATTTACGACATTCAATATGTGACTGATCCGGGTACAGATGATGCCAGTCCCCTTGTTGATAGTGTCGTAACTATCACTGGTATTGTCACTGCTGAATTCTGGGGAGGAAGCAGTAATCGAAATATTTATGTTCAGGAAGCCGAAGCACCCTGGAGCGGTGTTGTGGTTTTTGAATCGGATGGATGGGATAATTTCGATATTGACTCCCCGGATGGAATTGTACATTCCGTAGCGGAAGGTGATAGTGTGGTTATTACCGGTACCGTAGTTGAATATTACAACAAGACGGAAATCACGGATGTCACATCGTTCGACATCATCGCCCATGGCAGTTTAGCCGTGAATCCCCTGGCAGTAACCTGTCAGGAATTAACAGACAACGCCGAGTCCTATGAAGGCGTCCTTGTTGGCATTGCTGACTGTTCAGTAGATGATCCGGATCTCGGCTATGGTGAATGGTCAGTAACAGACGGTACGGGGTCTACCCGTTTAGATGATAATTGGGAATACTTCTACTTTCCTGAAGCTGGACAGGCGTTGGCTGAAGTAGTGGGTGTTCTCGATTACACGTTTGGAGACTACAAGATACAGCCTCGGTTGGCTCGTGACGTTGTGGAAGATGGTCCCGTACGCATTCAACGTATTCAACAGGTTCTTTATAGCGATCTACTGGAAGCTAGTGAAAATGAAACTTCAGATATGTCCTACATGTTTGGCGATACGGTAACTATTGAAGGTATTGTCACGATGCCCACTGGACTTAGTTTTGCCGGGGCTGGGGTGAAGTTCATTTATGAAGATGAACATGGTGGACCTTGGAGCGCAATACTCTCGTACGATCCGGACAGTTCTGCTTTTCCCGTACTTTATGAAGGTGATAAAGTACAAGCAACCGGCTACGTCTCCGAATACTCCACCGGTCCCTCTAACATGACGGAACTGTTCATCACTGAACCAGTGGAATTAATCGATGTAGGAATAGCTTTACCAGCCGTGGATACTCTCGCCACAGGCGATTTACGTTGGCCCACTGAAGCTGAGCCATGGGGTAATGTCATGGTTCGTGTTGCTGATGTAACCGTCATGGAAAATGACCTTCCCTTTGGTGAATGGTCTGTCGATGACGGATCAGGTTCAGTAAACATCGATGATGACTCCGACTCCATATCTGTCTGGCAGGAAGAGAATGGTCGTCCACCGACGGGGACTTTCATCCAGTCAATTCGTGGTTGGGTTTACCATCACTTCGGTAGCTATGGAGACTCTACTGCCTATAAACTGGAACCACTATATGTCTCCGACATCGAGTTTGGAGCCGGACCGCCAAACATCCAAGATGTAGGCAGATCGCCGTGTGTTCCAGGACCTTCTGACGACGTGGTTATCAGTTGTGAAATCAGTGATAACTCCACTGTTTCCCAAGCGGAGATCCAATACCGTGTGGACGCCGGTGATTACACAGCTATCACCATGAGCAACACCGGCGGTACCACCTGGGAGGGTACTATTCCAGCAACCAACGAAGACGGTAGTATAGTGGATTACTATATCATTGCCACTGATGATGGTGAAGGACAGGATGAAGCAAAGAGTAGTACTTATCCGAATGATATTGAACAACTACAAATGGGTTACACAACAAAAGCAGGAGACCTGTCTATTCTCGACATACAGTTTACCAACTGGCCAGCAGGTGACTCACCTTTTAACGACTGCGAAGTAACTGTTACCGGAATAGTCACTGCAGATACAGCTCAGTACTATAGTGCTTACGGAGCTTATGCCATACAGTCTGAGAGTGGTCCGTGGAACGGGATCATCTTTGACGGTTGGGACACCTCACTCCTCACTCGTGGTGAAGAGGTTACAATCACCGGATTTGTCGAGGAATACGATCCAGAATGGCATTTCAAGTATGATAACAACACCAAGATCATCAACGTCTCTGATGTGGTTGTGCTCAGCAGTGGTAATAGTGTAACTCCATACTCGGTTCAAACGGCTGATTTAGCTCACGATGGTGATGATGTAGAATCTTATGAGGGGTGTCTTGTCACTCTCTCTAATGTGACTGTTTCTGCCCTTAACCAATATGACTGGAGTGTCGTTGACGAATCAGGTGTATCTTGTCTTATCGACGATGATATGGCAAATGATGCTGCCGTAGCTTTCCTCGAATCTTTGGAGGAAGGCCAGTCCCTCTCCACGGTAACTGGAATCTTCAACTTCAGTTTCGGCACTTATAAAATACAAGTGCGAGATATGGAAGATCTGGGTGAAGTTGGCATCGGTGGTGATGTGGCATTGCAACCTTACACATACAAACTATACCCTAACTTCCCCAATCCGTTCAATCCAGAGACACGTATTCGGTTTGAGATTCCTGAACGAGAACGGGTAAAGGTGATCATCTATGATATTCTTGGTCACCACGTACGTACGTTGACAAACCGGGATTACGATCGTGGCTATCATATATTGAACTGGGATGGGCTTAACGATACTGGTGTACAGGTTAGTTCAGGTGTTTACGTCTGTCGCATTAAGGCCGGAGATTTCATCGATCACCGCAAAATGACTCTCGTACGTTGACAATAAGCAAAAGGGGGCCCGGTTAATTCTGGGCCCTCTTTCTATCACTCGCTAGTAATGAATTTAAGATACTTTATCTTGCTGATGGTTTTCGTGGCAGGGTGCTCTCTGTGGGAGTATGAGGATCCTTCTGCCCCTATTCAGAATCAGGCTCCAGAAACATACCTTTCACTTATCGCCAGTGATACCCTCTATTTAGCCCTTCAAAATGGGGATTCACTTTGGGCAGCTATTGATTCTATAACCTTTGATTCAGCAACCCAGACTTATGACACTACCTGGCACTACCTTACTTCAGAACCAGAGACTTTGGTTAGCTGGATCGCTATCGGAAGCGCTTTCCACACTATAACTACCAGCAGACAAGAACTTTATTGGTGGGGAGAAGACCCCGACGGATACGTTATTGGGTATCGCTACCGCTGGGGGAATCAATCACCTTGGACTTACACAACTGCTGAATCATCGTTGTTTTATGTCCCTATTACAACCGATCTGGATGTCTTTAGTTTTGAGGTGGTAGCAGTAGATGACGACAGTTTAGCTGATGAGACACCTGCAAAATTGGTGCTCCCCATCCAGAACTCTTCCCCATCTATTAGTTTCCGCTATCGAAGTAATCCGCTGACTGAAAATCTCCCTACTGATACAAGTTTTACTTTTCCGACAAGAACATTCATCTGGGATATAGAGGACCAGGACGGTATCGAAACTATTACCATGGTATACTATGCTCTTGATGACAGTTGTGACACCTGTTGGAACGAGCTAGACGCAGCTGCTTACTCCAGTGTAACTTTAACAGATATAGAGCCCGGTTTTCACTCTTTCTATCTAAAAGTAAAAGACATTGCTGGGGCAGAAAGCAAAACCATAGTTTTCCCCAATATCGATGATCCCTCTACGGTAAACTATTGGAAAGTAATGCCTGTTCAGGGCCTCTACGACCCTCTACTACCCTCTACTACAAGTGAAACATCAAAATTCAGTGTGCCAGACCCCTTCCGTCTTCAGCATTCTCGCAAGTTGGC
>JBHHUM010000058.1:0-13757 GCA_046861645.1 Fidelibacterota bacterium
GGCTCCGCTTATTTCACAAACAGTCTTTGAGTTGCACTTAGTAGTTGAATTCAAGAATTCATTTTAGTAAACAGATTAATATTACTATGTTACCCAAGAAATATATAGCAAGGCGCACTTAATTAATAAATAATTGCTGGAATTAATAAACTGCATAAGGATTGATTCCCGAAATGAAAAACCCACCTTTTGATGAAAAAACTGCACATAGATGGTTTGCTGTTAAACTGAATAACCTAACTTGGGATTTACTTGAAACTGAAGATCGAACAGATGAGCAAACAGAAGAAATGGTCTCAGCTGCTCATGCGGCTCTATACCACTGGTATCAAATTGGAACAGCAGCAAACCATGCTCGAGGAGAGTGTCTGTTGACATATGTTCATGCTGAAATTGGAGAGGGAACTGCTGCTCTCCAACACGCCCAAAAATGCTTAAAACTGACAGAATCAAACCCAGATTTAATGTCTGATTGGGATTTTGCTTTTGCCAATGATTGTCTGTCTGTAGCAAATGCTTTGGAAGGCAACAAAGAAGAAGCCTCACGACTAAAAATGAAGGCTGAGGAACTGGGCAATAAGATAACCGATCCTGAGGATAAGAAAATATTTAAACAGTGGTTCCACCGCAAATTTAGTTCATGAAAAAAACTATCCTTCAAGTATTCAAATACATGATGAATGGAGCAGCACGTGATAAGACACATCTCAAGCATCGCAGAAATCATAGATAATATGGAAAAAACCGTCCGTTTTTATCGCGACATCTTAAAGCTAAAAGTAGAATATGAGCCGGATTCTTCTTACGCAATTGTAAACATCCCCGGAATACTACACTTCGGAATCTGGTCCCGGGCTGAAGCAGCAAAAATATCTATGGTGATGAAAACCAAGCCTACCGAATTCCGCAGGGATTAACGATAGGTTTCGAAGTTGATGATATAAGAAATTCTAACAAGAAGATCCAATCATCAGGTTGGAAAATGGAACATGAAGTCCATGAGGAACCTTGGGGACAGCTTACCACCATATTCTTTTCACCCGAGGGAACCCTGATTGAAATAACCAATACGCCTGGTGCCAGAGTAATTGTTGAAAATGTGAAGGCAATAAATGAGTAATTACTATTAAAAATTACACTTAATATTATATTTCAGATCGGGCGAAAAGCCGTACATTTTTTAGTACTTTACTAGACAAAGAGCCAACACTGGATTTACCTGGAATGACTGAATTCCCATTAGCAAAAGAAAACTAACTTTGATTGATGACTGAAAAAGGCCTTACTAATAGTTAGAGACAAATTATTAATCCAGCTTTTGTAAATGGTTCACTTCGAGTTAAACTTTACTTACTGGTAGACAATGTCATTAAATTTCATAACTGTTCCTTTGCTTCAGGAGGTGAAGAGGTCAGTCCTTAATTAAAAAGTGATTGGGTTTATTACGTAGCCTATAGTCTTGACCTGATGGACATGCCTTAATCTTTATCGAGGAGATATCTCAATAAAAAGGCAACCTCACGGTTGCCTGAATGAGAACAGCCTCCAGAACAAAGCTATTTTTTCTTTTTCCCAAAGAGACCTTTCCGTTTCTTTGGTTCTTCATCTTTCTCCTGTTGATTACCTGATGATGGAGCTTGAGCCTTAGCAGCTTTTTCCTCGAGCCGTTTCTCCCATTCGCTCATCTCCTTTTCAGCTGATGAAGGTTCTTCTACTCCTCCTTCATCAGGAATCTGGGGAGAGGGTTCTTCTCCGGCGGCTTCAGCTTCAATAAGCTTTTTTAACTTTTCCTCTCTTTCTTCAGAGCGGCTCTTCAGCATTTCCAACATCTCTGTCACTTCATCATGAAAGAGAGAAACGGTCTTTTCCATCCGACCAATTAATTCTTCCATTAAGGCTTCACCATACCCAGGACCCAAACCTTCTACCATTTCATCCATCTTTTCCAGGATAAATTGTTTATGGGCATCTATATTCTGATTTTCACGGGTTTCTTCGTCAGCCATAGTCTTTCTCCTGATTTACCTGATAAAGTTGAGTGCAATTAGATTCCGAATCATTTACTGCTCCATAATTCCTCTCGAACAGCTTTATTTGTATCATAGGAATTTTCCAGACCTTCTACCTCACCCGGAGCAAAGAAGATATGCTCTTTGGGTGAAGTCAACATAGCCACAAAATCGTAAACTGGCATACCAGCGACAAGTCCCAGGATTACACCGGAAAAGCGACGACTCCAAGTCTCATCAATTGTTGGTGAACTTAATATATTCCTAAACTCACCCATTCCTAAACCAAAGGTTCCCATGGCACTGAAGGTAATAACTTTAAGCCTGGTGTTACCTTCCTCTTCAACGGGTCGATAAGTTATTTCCTCTATATCAGTAATGGGAATTGTTTTTTCACCAATCACTTTTTTTAATCGAAGAGCTTTATCCTCAAACTTAACATAGCGACCAATAACAGGAATACCCTCATATCGTTTTACAGTACAGAAAGAATTGGGGGGAATAGATCTCAGAATATCCTCTATACGTAAATAAGAAAGTTCATAATGATATTGTGCTCGCATCTGATCAGTAATTTCTGGATGATTCTGTGCTTTTTCCTTTAAAAGATAGAATTCATGGAAGGAATATTTCCGTCTGATTTTTTTCTGTCGGTTGCGCTCCCGGTATACTACACTGACCGAATAATGATTAACGTCATGTTGGAAGAACTGAGCGCTTTCGAATCCCTCAATCTCTGGGAAAATACCCAGAATAGCATTCTCTTCAGCATCGAGTGTAGTTCCTACGTTTTCACTTAATGTAATTACTTCTGGTGGCTGAGCTGATATTAATATGAAACCCGCAACTATATTAAGAAAGATTTTCAGTTTACTCCTCCTCGAAAAGTTTCATTACTTCACCTGCTTCAGCATGGCGTCCTAGTTCTTTTTTAGAAAAAATTAATACGCCATCCTTCTTAACTTCAAAGACACCTCCTCCAGATGGTATCAGTGTAAGTTCACTAATATCAGAACCATACCTTTCCAATAGCTCATTCGCCAGACTGGCGGCTCTTGGAAGGTAGTTTCAAACGTTACAGTATTCTATTGATACTTTCATCTGCTGTCTACTAAGTAACCAGAAACCGGTAAATCCATATGATCCCAAAAATAGCAAAAAGACCTGCCATCACCAGAAGAAAAACCGTAGCCCTTTCAAAGCCACGACGACCAGTATCGAATTTGAGGATATCTTTTGCCATCAGAAACTAAATTGGGTTTCTATATTCATGATGTTGATAACCTCGCCTTCTACATCCTCAGAAATCACACCATCCCCATCAAGATCAGCATGTAAACGACGGAAATCCCATACCAGACTTACTCCTGGACTAAGTTCATAACCCACCCGGTAACCCAGGATTGTATTCGGAGAAGGATTACCAAAATCGAAGGGGTTGCGGTCATTATTGCGTTGATAATAGGCAAACGCCTGACTTATCTTGGGAATATTATCGGTATTCAGTACCAGTGCTGCCATGAAACTACGCAAGGTATCACCGGCATCACTTCTCATATCAGTATACGATGCTGAACCACTTACCAAGTTAAATAAACTTAAACCGGCCGACCCATAAAATCCCTGGCGTTGTCCTTCACTTAAGTCTAAACGTTGTTCTTTAGTGGTAACCATAAGATTTCCTTCAATATCAGATGAAACCGCAACACGATCTAAATCATAAGCCTGATCCCAAAATCCAGGGGCATAATAATCAGTATCCATACGATAGGCAAAACTGACATTGATGAATTTCATAATAGTCGCATTAGCACCGAATGGTACGATGCCCATACCATTAAGATCAGCAAATCTTAGGATATTGGCTTCAGCGTAAAGGTGTATATTGAACATTTTTGAACTGAATACTGGATAACCAACATCAACTGCTAAACCTAATGCTCTCCTGGCATCCACATCATCAATATCGAAAGGATCTGGTTTAAGCTCAGCACCATCAGGATCATTATTCTCAATGTTTGGATCTTGACTATTATCTGTGTAGCCATCACCATCCTGATCAGGATCGATTTCGTCAGCAATACCGTCTCCATCGGTATCAGTATCATAAGACTTAGATTCCGGAAAATCGTCTAACAGGTCTGGTACACCATCCTCATCAAAGTCCTTAAGTCCAGAATACTGGTTGACATCCATAACCATGTTTGCACCTAAGGAAAGCTTTTTCCAGGGATTGAAAGTAAATCGTCCACCAACCAGACCACCACCCCGTCCAAAATCCTTAAAGTTGGCAATGAACAGTTCCGTACCGAATTTCCCGAACTTCATTCCACCATTAAGACCTATGCGACGAACCTGAGGAAATTCCATCATATTGGAATAACCGTTGATAAGTCCTCCATAGCCCAAAGTAACATTTTCAAGGGAGCCATAACGGACAAAGAATTTGTCTTCCCGTTCACCCCATTTCACATAGAGTATCTTATCAAAGAAATCAGTAGGTTCATCCCACTCATCTTTACGTACTTTCCCCTGAGGATCGAGGTAAACTACAACATCTAGTCCTACACCCAGCTTTCCAAAAGATATCTCAGGTCGTAAAGCAAACTGGTTATAAATGACACCATCTATGGTGACTGAACCAAGTCCCATACCCAGGTTAAACGGACCTTCCTCCTCTGGGGCAGGAGCTTCTTCTTCCTCGACTTCTGGTACTTCTTCAGGAATCTCTTCAGGAATTTCTTCTTCAGGAATTTCTTCTTCAGGAACTTCTTCCTCGATCACTTCTTCTTCTATCTGTTCCTCTACTTCTTCCTCAGGGGCTTCTTCCTCAACCTCTTCCTGCGGTTCCTCTTCCTCGATCTGTTCTTCTCCTGCTTCAGGATCCTCTGGAACTTCTTCCGGGCTGGTGGGAGAGGTCACCAATTGTCCCGTTGCAGTGGAAAGAGTCATTTGTCCAGGTCCAAGAGTTTGGAACTGCCCACTGATAGTATTGAATACTTCTACTTGCCCCTCCAGTCCATAGAACTTATCAAACCCCATCTGGTTAGAAACAGTCCAAAACTGGGTCCCTTTTACCGATGCAACCGAAACAGGAGTTTCAATTCTGAAATCTTTTGTCTTTTCTTTCTTTACATCGGAAAGTACCTTTCCAAATTCTATATTAATAGTTCGAGTATTAGCGGTCTCCATGAATTGAAATTGAGAGGATTCTCTTATTTTAAGAACACTTTTGTCATCAAGAAAAACAACTACACAAAACCCCTGTCCACCGACCTTTACCACATCGCCGTCAAAGACAGATTGTCCTGCCCTAAGAACCGAGAAGTCAGTATCAACTTGGTGCTTTATTTGCACCTGTCCTTTAGCTTTAGCGACCTTAGCCACTTCTTCTGCCGCAACAGCTTGGTTAATCATGAAAGGAAGGAAAATGATGGCTACAAATAATTTTAGTCTCATGGAATTACCCTCTTTTTTATGATATTTTCAATCTCCGTCTATAGATTGGAGCGCTTTGGTTTAGAATTTCCTCGTGATTTCTCATCTGCTCTACCAGAAGATGTATTGTCAAAAGTATCGCCAATGGAATTATAAATCAACCTTACTTTACTATTAGTCACATTTTCTTTTATTCCGAATTACTATCCATTCTAAAGGTATTCAAGTTACAAATCGATTTGAATCGACTTCTATCTTGAATAAATTCGCCTTTCAATCAACAATAAACCGTTACGTACTCAATGAATTTGGATCAAAAAGAAAAGCTAAAGGAATTTTACGACTATACTCTTGATATGTTTTTAAAGAGTGTCGGTAAGGATCACGCAGAAATTACACAGTTTAACCGCTGGAGAAGAGCTGTGGTGGATGCCGATATGTACACCTTCGAAGTTCCTCATTTACATGCTCAACGGCCCACGGTGGAAATACAGAGAACAAGCGGTGAAACGTTAGATCTGATCTGTTTTGCCAGTTACAACTACTTGGGTTATTCCTATCATCCAGAAGTAATCCAGGCAGCCAAGGATGCTCTCGATGTATATGGTCTGGGAGCTACCGGCTCCCCAGTATTAAACGGAACCTTTGACATTCACAAAGTACTGGAGAAAAAATTAACCGATTTCTTTCAGCGAGATGGATTGGGATGTTCTCTTTTCTCTTCGGGGTACGGAGCTAATATAGGTGTTGTGTCTGCTTATTGTCACAAGGGTGATTATGTAGTACTAGATCGCTCCTCGCACGCTTCATTGATTGATGGGGCTATCCTTTCCCAAGCCAATATCCTACTCTTCAAGCATAATAATGCTGAAAGTCTTGAAAAAGTCCTTAATAAAATTGACTATGAAAACAGCCGAATCCTGGTCTGTGTAGAGGGAGTTTACAGTACTGATGGCAATTACGGAAACTTATCAGAGATTGTTCCTGTTGCAAAAAAATATGGCGCCAAGATTTTAGTGGATGAAGCTCACTCACTGTTGGTAGCAGGACCCGGGGGTCGAGGAGTGGCCGAAGAGTTGGGTGTGATTGCTGATGTGGATATGATCATCGGTACCTTCAGTAAATCGTTTGGAGGTGTAGGAGGATGCATGATCGGTGATCAAGAAATAGTAAATTACTTGAATTATTATGCTCGTAGCAGAATGTTCTCCTGTGCCATAGATCCAGGTGTAACTGGAGGACTGATCAAAGCATTAGAACTTGCAGTAGGACCTGATGGAGACTTAAAGAGAGAAAGGATTAAAGAAAATGCCAAACATCTGCGTTCTCTTTTAAGAGGAAAAGTAGATATCGGTACCGCTCACAGCTGGATTATTCCGGTTATTTATGGTGATGAAAAACTAACTATCCCTTTAAGTGATTATCTTCAACGCCACGGCCTGGATGTCTCTCTAATGATGTTCCCTGCTGTGCCAAAAAACCATTCCCGTATTAGAGCATTTGTAACTTCAGAACATTCCACTGAACAAATTGAAAAAGGTGCTGAGATACTCTTAAACGCAGCTAAAGAATTTAATTTTCTCCTTGAAAATTAAGAGTATCCAATAGATAATGACATCAAAGCAGGATGAATTATTGGTCTGGAATTTTGACTTTGCCCTCACAACTTTTTTTGAAGTCGATTCCTTTTATTTAGAATCCCTGATTCCTCCCCAGTTAAACCTGCAGGAAGCCGCTCCTGGTATCGGGTTAATTAATTTAACAGCTTTCAATTTCGTGGAAGGACAGTTGGGTGTTTTACCAGAATTTCAAGAGTTAATACTTAGCGCTATTGTAGCTCCGGATCTTCATAGAGGAGTTCCCAGTGCTGCCATGTTCGTCCTTTCTCTAACCAGTACTTGTCAGGAACATCTTGATCATAGCCTGGAATATTACAAACTTCCTATCACAGATAAATTAACTGTTGCTAAGATTGACAAGGAAAACTTCAAAATTGATTTCGAGGATCGAGATGGTAAAATAGCTCAGATTAACAACTGTGCTTCCATTGGTGATTGGGATTCATCTCAACGTTATTTTCAAGCTTTCACTCAAGACGGAGGTGACATCTATATATCAGATGTATTCATAGAAGCTCCACTCTTTGAGCATCAGGAGACTGGCAATATAGGTAAAATGTTTAATCACCCCTTCTTTCGGAATATCGAGGTAGATGATCCGGATGTTACAAACTTCCTGCAGATAATAAATCAACCAGGTTCGTTGGGAAAGCAGACCTACTACAAACCGACGAAGTTTGAGTAAGAAAATTATTTTATAAAATATATTAAGAGAGAACTAATGAATTACAAATTACTAATAACACTAATCTTGGTAATACTGGTATTATCCCCTTCTTCAAATATTTTTACCAGTCCACGGGTCAATGGAATATATCAGAATCAAAGTGAGGCCACTCATAATCATCCCCAACAAACAGGTCAGCATAGGTTCATCGATGCTGAAAAATGGGCAAAAAGGTTTGAAAACCCTGAAAGGGATAAATGGCAGAAACCTGATGAAGTCATTCGTTCACTAAAACTCAAAGGTGATGAAACTGTTGTTGATATTGGATCGGCAACGGGATATTTTCCAGTTCGTTTTGCAAAAATAGTTACTGAGGGGCAGGTTTACGGAGTTGACATCGAAGAATCCATGGTGGATTATCTTAATCATAGAGCTAAACAAGAAGGTATCCTCAATCTGAAGAGTATATTAGGAAATCCTGATAATCCTTTGATTCCTGAAAATGCAGATGTCATTTTCATTTGTGATACTTACCATCATATTGAAAAAAGAATAGACTATTTTTCTCGTTTGAAAGGCAGTTTCAAACCTGATGGTCGATTAGTGATCGTAGATTTTATCAAAGGAGATCTACCTGTCGGACCTCCAGATCATATGAAATTATCAGAACAAGTTGTTATTTCGGAACTATCAGAAGCCGGTTACAAACTTTCACAAAAAGTGGAATTGCTTCCCTATCAGTACTTTTTAATATTCCAAATTAACAATTAATAAATAGTGGTTTACAATATTATACATATTGTTAGCTATTCAACCACTAACTAAAAAAACCTAAAGCTAAGGTGTCTCCCATAGCACCTTCGGAAACTTCCTTTACCCTTATCCTTCCTCTTTTAGCTGGTGAAATTACCTTCCTCCCGTTTAAGGTAATTCTCTTACCTTGGTGCTGAATGGCGGGAGCGATACGTATCGGAACAAATTAACCTGTAGGGTAAATGTGCTTTGGTTACTTGCGCTTTACCTCAAATATGAATTCATAATATCTCCCCGGGTGCCCTGGGATGACCAATATAGTGCCCGTCATGAACTAAGCTTTACAAATCATAAGTGTAGTGCGGAGAGAGGGGGATTCGAACCCCCGTTACGGGGTTACCGTAAACACGCTTTCCAAGCGTGCGCCTTCAGCCGCTCGGCCATCTCTCCACATTTATTAACTGTAAAATAGTTTAGATCTAGTCTATGGTTGTATTGGAGCAAACCAGATAAATCACGCTTCAGCAGTCTTTCCTTTCTCAGGTTCTGCTGACACTTCCTCTGCTGATTTATCCATCTGATTTTCTGTTTCATCTATAGCTGTGGAATCCTGGGAATCTTCCTTTGATTCGTCTGAAGAGGTAGTATCTGGATCTTCTGGTGTTTCTTCAATGGACTCTTCAACACTACTTTCTTCGGTGGACATAGCCGCTACATTTGCATCTGCCGTAGCTTCCTCCTCGACAGATGGTTCTTCAGAAGCCTCTTCCATAACATTATCATGAGTTGGTTCTTCAACAACCAGTTCCATTGCTTGAGCTTCATCTTCTATCTGTTGGAGATAACTAGTAATAGTCATTCCCTCTGGAATCTTCAACATTGTTTCCTGGAAGCGGTATTGTCCTGTTTTTTCAGATTTGACCGATTTCACATATTTAACCATGGAATAATTCGGACCTTTCTGTTGTCCTTTTTTGGCTTTCTCAGCAAAAGATTGTTTCTTGGCCATATTTCCTCCTGATTAATATAATTCTACTATCCAAAAGCGGTGGCAAATTTAACCTCTTTATTTAATGAGACCATGAATTAATCAAGCCGTATTGAAAACTGAAAATTTCTTCAGTTTAAGGAGTAGTCATGGGATTGAATTCAAACTCCATCAGATCACCATCTGACCAGGACTTTGGTTTGGTCTGAGATGTTACCACTCTCATGCGCTCATTTCCCAAGAATTCAAAGAGCGCAAACCGTTTAACGCCATCATCGAATAAGATCGTCATTTCAAACGGCTTCGTAGAGAAGTTAACATCATACCTACCCGGCTGCTCGTTGCTGATTTGAGTACCCATCATTACACCTTGTACAAAACCACTGTCCTCGGAAAAACGCCAGACTGCGGTTAATAAAGCCCCCTTGTACAACCACTCCCCAACCAAATCCCTGATAACATCCAGTCCCTGTACTGTGGCACTACGAGCACTGTTTCCAGCCAGATCCCTGCCCTCAATTGAAACTGAATAAATAGTACCCACTTGAATTAATTCTGTACCAGGGATAACAACATTATCATGATCTCCAGACTGAAGTTCGTCTATCTGAATGGTAAGACGATGGGGAGAATTCGAATCAGTTACTCCAGCTTCTCGAGACCAAACAACCTCGGCTTGAGACAAATCTTCACTGAAACGAAAACTTATTCCTCTCTCCTTGATGATAGAATGCGGCTCAGGGGCAGTAATACCAATTGTCGGAGGTGTAACATCATAAGTTATCTCATTGTTGACAACTTGTTCTCCTAAATTACCAGCCTTATCCACTCCCTTAAAAGTAAGGTTGTAGATATCTCCATTTGTGAGATTAGGTGCATTTAATAACTCAACAAATTCGTGATTTCCAGCAGATAACTCTCCAGAGGTTAGATCAACAATTATCTCAGAACCTGTAGAGCTCTCCCAAGTCAAGGATGCTGAAGACAGGTTTTCACTCAAGTAGTACGAGATGAGCGTGTTATTCACAAAAGAGGTTGCCTCAGGTGAAATTAAAGTTAATTCTGGAGGATCGATGTCATAAGTGATGTCCTTTAGCTGCACAGTTTCACTTTCGTTACCTGCTAAATCAACAGCCTTAAGTTTAAGTCGATAGATTGCTCCGCTCTTAAGGGGAACTTGATCCCATAGTTTTACTTCTTCGTGTCGACCAACTGTAAGAAACTCACTGGATAGATCGATAATATAGGGAGATCTAGGATCTGCTTCCCCCCCAGTCTGTTCCCAGATAATTTCCATGAAATCTAAAGGTTCACTTGTGGTAAAGCTAATAATTGCATTATTAATGAAACTAAACGGCGTAGGAAAAATCTGAGTCAGGGACGGTTTCGACAGATCATAAGTCAAATTTGTAACTGCTTGGGATTGAGATTGATTTGAAGCTTCATCCTCGCCTGTTATTATCAGCGAATAGATGGAGCCATCTATAAGATTTGCCTGATTTTCAAGAGCAATATTACGATGCTCACCTTCAGTTTTACCCTGCTCAGAAAGATTAATCTTATGGGGAGAATTCGGATCAAAGGTACCTCCTTCCCTTTCTAAAATAATACGACCCTTGGCCAATGGTTCTGACAAAAAGTAATTGATCACAAATGAATTAACAAATTCTCCTCCAGAGGGTCTGGAAACCGCAATAACAGGCGGGATGGTATCGTAACTGATATCACTAATTACATCAGATAGGGCGCTATTTCGTCCCAAGTCAGTTCCATTCAATGAAAGTTGATATTTCGCTCCCTGAACTAAATCAGGAGATGGAACCGGGTTGAAATCTAAATGTTCACCAGCAGATAGTAGTCCATTGGTAAGAGTATATTGATAAGGTGCTTTAGGATCAGCTACTCCTCCAGCTTGTTCAATCATGAGTGTAGCCGAGGACAATTGTTCACTGAGTGAATAAGAAATTTTTAGTTCATTGATGGAACTTCCCAAAGAGGGAGATAGTATTGTCAACACTGGTGATGTATTATCAAAAGTAATGTTCTCAGCGATAGTGCCTGAAGCTCTATTTCCAGCTAAATCCATACCCTCGAAAGAGAGGGAATAAGTTACCCCACTTTGTAGATTGGGTAGCACAGCAGTAGAAATATTTTCATGTATGCCCTCCTGAAGGAGGTTGTCTTCCAGTGTAAAGGTAAAACTCGTCTGGAAACCAGCCGGGATAGCATCTGGTGTCCACACTATTGATCCAGAAATCAACTCTTCAGAAAGTGAAAAGGAAACAGTATCATTATTGATTATGGTCATGGGAGCAGGTCTACTGGCGACAATGGCTGGAGGTGTGATATCGTAGGATACATTTTCGATGATAACTGGTTCTGCCAGATTTCTGGCCCTATCCCGACCAGTGAACTTAATAGTATATTCTTCACCATTAATAAGTTGAGGTGTAGCAGCTAACACGATTGCCAGATGGTCACCTGCTTTTCTTTCCTGTTGAGCAAGTAATGCTTCATGCGGTTCTGCAGGATCTTCGGTACCTCCTACCCTTACCCAGTTCACTTTGCCGATGAGTAAATCCTCAGAGAGATAATAGTCAAAAGTCCACTCATTGAGCCGGGTACCTGCACTGGGATAATGGATCACAATGACGGGGGGTTGACTATCAAATCCTATCACAGGAATCAACAGGTCTTCAGCTTTGTTGTTTGCAGCATCACTCCCAGTGACAGTTAAATCATAAATAGCACCTTCTACCAGGGATGGAGTATTCTGCAATATCACATTGTCGTGCTGGCCCCTTTTCAATTCTGATCTCTCGAGTAGTACAACATGTGGAGCCAGGGGATCATTGGTTCCTGACTTTTGTTCCCAGCGAAAGATCCCTTTTATCAGATCCTCGGATAAATTATAACTTACTCTGGGAGTACTTAATATGGTACCGGCTATGGGCACTGCCACCGAAATCTGTGGAGCGATATTATCAAACAATACCTGCTCTACAACGGCTTTTTCACCTTCGTTACCAGCTTGATCAATTCCCATCAATTGGAGACGGTACTGAGCACCACTGATCAAAATACCTTCCCTTCCTATTCGAGAATGCTCACCCCAGGTTAATTCCTCACCTCTGAGGGTCTGCTTATGAGGAGATGTTGGGTCAGGTTCACCTGATATCCAAATCCAGCTGATTTGAGCTGATTTAAGCGATTCTGATAGTTTATAAGAGATAAGTGGAGAATTAGTGGCTGAAATGTTTGTCGGAGACGTGATATCTATCTGGGGCGGGGTTACATCATAGGATACACCAGAGATAATTGTTGGAGCGGCAATATTACCGGCGGCATCTTCGGCACGGAATTCCAAAGTATAAACGGAACCATCCTGTAGATCTGCTTCCTCGATAAAAGTCGTCTTCAGGTGATCCCCTGAAATCAACTCTTCACCAATTAAGTTGATCAGATGAGGAGAATTATTATCTTCAACACCATCAGTTCGAGACCAGGAAATTGATCCTTTCAGTAAATTCTCACTCAAGCGATAAGATATATAATTACTATTACGGAAAGTATTTGCCTGGGGATCACTTATTTCAATCCGGGGGGGTATGTTATCAAAAGTTAATCCGGTAATAACTACCGTATCCGTTGGGTTACCCGCTAAATCGGAACCGAAGATGGTAAGATCATAGACTGTATCATTTATCAGTCGCGGTGCTCGGGCCAGGGTAACATCCTCGTGAGATCCAGCAGCCAACTCATCCTGAATTAAGGGTACCTCAATAATCTGAGGCTCACCTTCTTCTATTAATTGCTTCCAGATCACTTTTCCACTCTGCAAAGGTTCCGATAAAGAGTAACTCATTATTGAGGAATTAATAGGATTATTTGCAACAGGCTTCTTTATTGACAGTTCTGGAGAAGTCACATCATACTGTAGTGCTTCCACTCTTATTGTGTCTGCGGCATTTTTTGCTCGATCAAATCCGGAAAAGATGAGTCGATATGTAGTACCATCATGGAGTGTCGGCGCTCCTCGTAATTGTATATCCCGGTGTACCCCAGCAGAGAGTTCCAGATCACTCAATTCTACCTGATAAGGTGCAGATTCGTCAGCATTTCCTCCTGTATATTGCCATTCAAAAGTAGCACTCTGTAAGTCTTCAGATAGTCTGTACGAAACACGAGTATGATTAACTACTGCATCATTAGAAGGTGCAATAATAGATATCTCAGGAGGTGTACTATCGTAATAAAGATCAGTGATATTTACTGGGATGCCA
>JBHHUM010000145.1:0-3241 GCA_046861645.1 Fidelibacterota bacterium
GGTTGTATCTTCTGTGATAAGCCTCAGAATGGAAATGATCGGGAGATGCTGATCCTCGACCGGGGTGAATTCAGCTATGTACTTATGAATCTTTATCCCTACAATAATGGTCATCTTATGATTGCGCCCTATGAGCATCTTAATGATCCCTTGGAGATTTCTTCTGAAACTAAAGCTGAGATTATGACGTTCACGGATAAGTCTATGGCCATTCTCAAGGAAGTAATGAATCCAGACGGATTTAACTTTGGAGCAAATTTTGGTGCATCAGCAGGCGCGGGGATCGAGGAACACATTCATTATCACCTCGTTCCCAGATGGCTGGGGGATACTAACTTCATGCCAGTGGTTGGAAACAACAAAGTACAGGTACAGGGACTATTAGAGTCCTATGATGAACTAAAACCGGAGTTCGATAGAATCTGATGGCTCTCGATTTTGCAAGAACATGGTTGCCGTACATATACCTTTATGGTGCCGGGGGATTCATTTTTCTACTGGGACTTCTCCTCATCGTCCGGTCAGGTGCTATAAATCTGAATAAAAAGAAGCATAAATTCTGGTTGGCAGTACTTTTTTTTGGCTTTATCTGGTACTTGGCTATTCATGGCTTTTCGACTATTTCAGCCTTGGGGGGAGAAGAAATAGTTGGTGTTATGATAGTCATATTTCTCTTCATCGCTGGTTTTAGTCTCATCATCCTGCGCAGTTTTTATGGATCCAGTCCGAGATGATTGAAACATCTCCCTTTTTCTGGGTCATCATCTTTGGTTACTTTGGACTGATCTTAGGTTTCGGTTCGTACTTCTCTAAATACAACCGCACTACCACTGACTTTTTCTTCAGCGGCCGCCGTTTTTCATGGTGGCTCATCACCATGTCAATTGTAGCTACGGGTGTAGGTTCTCACAGCTTTCTGAAATATTCAGCTAAAGCCTTTCAGCACGGGTTTTCCTCTACCATGACTTACCTGAATGACTGGTTCTTTATTCCTTTTTTCCTGTTTGGTTGGTTACCGATTGTATATTATACCAGGATTCGTTCCATTCCTGATTACTTTGAGCGTCGCTTCAATCGAGGAGTCCGAATTTTAGCGACCATTGCTATCCTGGGATATATGATTGGTTATATTGCCATCGGCTTTCTTACCATGGGGAAAACGCTGGAACCCATCCTGGGGTGGAACCTCTATACTATCATCATGGTGGTAGCCCTGATCTCTGGAATATATATCACGTTCGGTGGGCAAACAGCGGTGATTTTCACCGATCTTGCCCAGGGTTTCATTCTTCTCTTTGCGGGCATATTCATTTTTGTTCTAGGGATTCAATATGTGGGAGGATTTTCCAATTTTTGGAATTCTCTCTCCCCTGAATTCAAGTTACCTTTAGCCCATTTCAATAAGCCTACGGACTTTAACTTTGTAGGAATTTTCTGGCAGGATGGTGTCGCCGGATCCGTGGGGTTTCTGTTTATGAACCAGGGACTAATTATGCGCTTTATGGCAGCTAAATCGGTGCATGAAGGTAGAAAAGCAGCGGCCTTTAATGTCCTTTTCCTGCTACCCATTTCTACTATTTGTGTCTCTAATGCCGGGTGGATTGGACGCTCAATTGCCAACCTGATGCCCGAGCAATGGGATGCCACTGTAAAACTGGACCATATTTTTACCTATGTTGCCAGTCTGGTGACGACCTCGGAAGTGGTTTTTGCTTTTCTCATTGCTGCTGTGGCTGCGGCCCTTATGTCAACAGTGGACACGCTTATTAATGCCGTTGCAGCAGTGGTAGTGAATGATATCTACAGACCCATTATCAAGGGACGGAAGGATAAGCATTATTTGCGGGTAGCCATGATAGTCTCCGCTGGGGCGACAGTGTTGGGAGCTCTCAGTACTGTCTTTTTCAATAAGTTTCCCACGTTGTATGAAGCTCATGGATTCTTCCACAGTACGATGACGCCTCCTTTAGTAGTGGCTATATTTTTAGGGATTTTTTGGCGAAGATATACCACTTCAGCTGCCGTTGCCACTTTCGTGGGTGGAGCTTTTCTAATGTGGTTGGGAGGAAAATATCCCGGCACACTCATTGCCCCCTTTGATCACGGTATTGCCATGAATCCTGAACATCCTTATACATACATCCGGGCGCTTTATAACACCTTTGTCTGTCTTGGTGTGGGTGTGTTTGTTACCTTTCTGACAAGTTCAAAAGAACACAAACAAATAGAAGGTCTTACTGTCTGGTCTCTGGAAAAGGCGCGCGAGTTTTTCAAGGGTGGTAAACCTAATGACGCAGAAGGTGAGAAAGTTGATGTCTCCTGGAAAGTGGTTGAGGGTCAGGAGGAAGTAGTAAGATTTTCCAGGGTGGAGATGGAACGGATGAAAGCAGAAAAAGGTGACCTGGTTTATCTATCTGACAAGAGAAAGTGGTTAGGGGGTCTTAAATCGATACACTCTGTATTTGGTGAACCACATGATGAGCCTGGTATTGTATATCTTTCCTCAGAGCAAGAGAAAAGTGGATTATTTATTGAGGGTCGAATTCTGGAAGCAGAAAAGGAAATGTAAGGTCTTTGTCAGGTTGCCCAACCTGACTAAATTCCACTGCTTTTTTAATAGTTTCTTCAGATCAGAGATTCAAAATAGCAGGAGATTTAAGGATTTTACCTTGAATCTGCGTTTCTCTGTTCATTAGTTACAAGGATGTTTCCGGCGTAGCTCAATGGGTAGAGCGGGTGGCTGTTATCCCGAAGCTTCGGGATGGGGGTTCGAAGGAAAGATAAATGTCTTACAGCTTTTACATCCTGTATTCAGATAAAATAGATAATTACTACAAAGGGATTTCAAAGAATCCTAAAAATAGATTAAATTATCACAACCATCAGAATAAAGGATGGACACGAAGAGGAAGACCCTGGACGTTAGTTTTTAATAAAGAATATCCAGATAGGGCGACAGCTCAAAAAGCAGAAAAATTTGTAAAAAGTAAAAAGAGTAAGTCTTACATTAGAAAGCTAATTTCAGGTGAATACAAATTGCCTTTTTAATTGATTGAAAATTCAAATTCCGGAGTAGCTCAATGGGTAGAGCGGGTGGCTGTTAACCACTAGGCTGGGGGTTCGAGTCCCTCCTCCGGAGCAAGAATTACCCCATCGAAAGATGGGGTTTTTTGTTATGGGTTGGAGGTACGAGAAGTTTATCCCGAAAGCGAAGCGTATCGGGAAGTCCCTCCGCCGGAGC
>JBHHUM010000012.1:0-43115 GCA_046861645.1 Fidelibacterota bacterium
AAATATTCAACACCTGTCCCGTACAGTCACATGCTCCTTACCTTGATACACTCCCTGATACAGTCACTCCGTTCCCTACGGGGCCGGCGTTCCTCAATTATCGGGCAAGCAGGGCAGGTAGCGTTGGCGATCTATTATGATTGCCTGCCTGTCGGCAGATAGGGAGGTTATAGACATTTGACGCCTGACGGAGTCTATCAATATGAATAGAAAACCCGTAGGCTTACAGTCCCGTACTTCATGTCGGGAGATTGTATGTCTATAAAGGCACTGAACACGGTAAACACGAACTCTGTTGGAGTTCAACAGGGTGGTGTAAACAACATGTAAATCAGTTTATCTTAGAACATAGCCTTTTTGAATAACTAAACTCAAATCACCACCAAAAAATGAATGAGGAATAACAAAGTGATAAACAAAGCAGAAGGTTTTGATTTAAAGGAAATGATTGAATACCAGGAAGATGCTGTTGTCAGTAAGATACTTATTAAGAAAGAAACTGGTAACATCACTCTTTTTGCTTTTGATAAGGGGCAGGAACTTAGTGAACATACCGCTCCGTTTGATGCTCTGGTTCAGCTTCTGGAGGGTAGGGCAGCAATAACCATTTCAGGTAATATTAATCAGGTAAAAGAGGGCGAAGCCATTGTTCTTCCTGCTAACAAACCCCATGCACTCTCTGCACCGGTACCCTTCAAAATGATGCTGGTGATGATCCGGGATTAGACGTTTAGAGATTTTAATCATTCTCTTCCCCTCCTTCTACTTCATCATCCCTCACGGCTTGGTGAGCTTTTTCTTTCATTTTTTTAAGTTTGTGTTGAAACTTCCCACCTCCAATTTGGTAAATAAGAATCACTTAGTGAATTAATTGATGGATATAAGTAGTAATAGAGAATCCCGGCTGGAGGAATTTAAAGCCAATCCCAAGCGGGCGGTCTGGACACTGGCACTCCCCATGATGGTAGGCTTGGCCATTCAGACCGCTTATATGGTTATTGATATGATCTTTGTTGGACGTGTAGGGGAGGTAGCCCTGGCAGCTGTACAGTTTGCAGGTCCCCTTATGTTCTTTGGGTTAGGGATTGTATTTGGATTGGGTACGGGCATAACGGCAGTTATCGCTAATTTTATTGGAGCTGAAGATAAAAGAGGTGCTGATAACAGTGCTGAGCACGGCGTGGCCCTGGGACTAATTTTAGGGTTTGTTGTTACTGTTGCTGGATTTATATGGGGTAAAGATCTTCTTCTTCTAGCAGGAGCGTCAGATAATACTATTGGTCCAGCGTGGGATTATTTCAGTATCATTATTGTTGGTTACATGTTTATGGTACTGTCCGTCTTCTTCCGCTCCATCCTGACCGGCGAAGGTAATGTGCGTACACCCGTCATGATTCAAATCCTGGGAACAGTGCTGAATATTATCTTAGATCCAATCTTCATGTTTGGACTGAATATGGGTGTAAAAGGAGCTGCTGTAGCTACTGTTGTGAGTCAGACGGTCGTTTGTTTTATTTTTATCTTTATGCTCTTTGTGCGGGATAACGCCTATGTCACTTTTGCCATGAAGGATTTTTCATTTTCCAGCACGATCTTAAGGAAAATATTCATTATCGGTATTCCAGCATCATTTTCCATGGTGCTCATGTCCAGCGGCAACTTCGTTTTTAATAGAATTATTTCGGGGATGTTTACTAATATTCCCGAGATGGGCGATCTTGCTGTAGCGGCGTATGGCATAGGTAGTCGTGTAGATCATATTTTTCTCATGCCATCCATCGCGATTGCTACTGGTCTGGTAACGGTAGTAGGAATGTTTCACGGTGCCCAACGAATGGATCTTGTTCGCCAGGTTATCTATTACGGCATGAGTAGAGCGGCATTAATAGGTGTAATTCTGGGTGCTATTTTTTATCTCTACGCCAACACTATAATATCGGTCTTTACAAGTGATATGGCAGTAATCAGCTTCGGTGTAGGTTATGTACATATCCTGGTCTTTGCCTATCCCTTTATCGCCATTAGCATGGCCAGTGGACGTATCCTGCAAGGACTTGGGTTCGGTATGCCGATGCTGGTAATTACATTTTTAAGGGTTTTTCTGATCAGTGTTTTACTGGCAATTATTTTTATCTATTGGTGGAGTAAGCCCCTGGAATGGATCTGGGTTGCCATGCTGATCTCCATGATCTGTTCTGCGGCTGTGGCCAGTATTTGGTTACGATGGGGCTTAAGCCGGGTAGAGAAGCACGTTCATAAAGTTGCACCCTCTCCGGCATGAGCGATAGCAAAAGCCTGCAGCTGACTTATGCACCAAAAAGTATCTGCTTTGGATGTGGTCCGGCCAATAAAGATGGCTTACAGATCAATAGTTTTGTGGATGAGGAAGAGGTTGTGGCGACGTGGTCTGCAAAAAAGTACCACGAAGCGTTTCCCGGAGTACTGAATGGTGGAATTATTGGTACGCTTTTGGATTGTCACTGTAACTGGACCGCTGCTTACTACTTAATGCAAGCGTCTGAGGAAAATCAGATTCCATCCACGGTTACAGCGGACTACAGCGTACGGCTGTTGCGGCCGACACCTTCTACTGAACCGGTACATCTCCGAGCTTGGCTGGTGGAAATAAAGGGGAGTCGTGCTGTGGTTGAAGGCGATCTTACTTCCGGTGAGAAAGTATGCGCTACCTGTCGGGGTACTTTTGTTGCCGTGGAGCCAGAGCATCCAGCCTACTTTCGGTGGTAATATCCGCTAACATCTTATCTTTTTCAAAATGAGAGGTGACACTAATGAAGGTAGGAGTTAATGATTTTGTTCTACGCCAGGTAGCTGGTTCAGGGAAGACCTATACGCTGAAGCTATCATTCGAAGAGATTGCTCGTCATGCAGAAGAACAAATGGCGGCAGGACATTTTCGAGAAGGTTACCGTGATGGCGTAATAATTGTAGCTGTAGATCAATCCCTGGTGGAAAGTTTTGTCTGTCCATTTGTACGTATTGATGTGAATACTGAACTTAAAGCTACCGTGGTTTGCCGCAGGGAGGGTGAAGAACCTTACATTAGGTTAAGAGCCCTTTCCGGGGAATCATTGCCAACCGGTAAAGTGGAATTAATACTCTACCGCCAGGATGTTCTGGCTGAGAACAATGAACAGTCTACAAATGCAGAATGGGAGCTGATCAGCATGCATGCCCTACCAGAAGGGGTCGATGAATTACCAATGGGACCGGTAACCATGATGCGCAATCAATTGCGGTTGCCGGGGGGCACTAAAGCGAGCTATTCCTCGGACAAGTGGGCAGAGGCAGTACACTTCTGGCAGAAATATGCAGCGCTTGAGTAACTGTTTTGCTTATTATTCTGACCGGATTGGGAGGGTAGTAGTAACTCCGGTTTTTGTATCAATCACCCGGATCAGGTGATTGTTTGTGTCTGCTACATACAATTTTCCTTCCGCGAAGGAAAGTCCACCTGGTTCATCGAAGGTAGCTTCAATACCATCCGCTGATCCTTCTTCACCTTTACCAGCAAAAGTATCCGCTGACTTAAGCGTAGGATGGATTACTTTTATTTTGTTATTGTAAGTATCAGCTACAAATAGGCGTCCATCAGCCCAGGTTACTCCCAGCGGGTGTTGTAAGCGAACATCTTTCCCATTACCATCTACATCGCCAAACTCAAATAGTCCCCGGCCCACGATAGTTTCAACATCTCCCGTATCCAAATTAATCTGTCTGATGCCACTTACTTCACTATCGGCCACGTAAAGAAACTTTCCATCAGTAGCCAGTCCGGAGGGTTGTGCCAAGGCAGCAGTTTGAGCAGATCCATCAGTAATATTCTCATGACCACTGCCAGCAAAAGGTTGAGTGAAGAGTGTTTGGGGATTAACAGTCCAGATCTGGTGGAAACCGGCCATAGCCACATACAAGAGTCCTTTGTAATACAGTATATCCCAAGGGGAGTTAAGAGCTACCTGAGTCCCTTTACCGGAATTATTAAACCGACGTGCCTGTTTTCCCGTACCTGCTAAAGTGGAGACCTGCTTATTCGTAAGATTAATTTGACGAATCAGGTGGTTTTCGGTATCGGCGACAAAAAGATAATTCCCTTGACGAGCTAACCCTTGAGGGTGGTGAAATTGTGCCTTTTGATAAGATCCATCTCGTTTGCCCTGCTCCCCATTACCTATACTTTCAAGAATATGTCCTGTGGATCGTTCCACGATGAGAATGCGATTATGATTTGAGTCGGAAATGTAGAGTCGATCTGTAAATGGATCGGCAAGTACCTTGCCTGGAAAGGAGAGCATACCTTCAGCAACTGGTTCATCTTTAAACTGTATTACTCCCTCACGGAGTTTCCCTAATTTTTTGTATTCAGCTACTTTTTCTTTCAAGAGAGGGTTCAGCGCTTCCCATACTCCTTCACCAGAACGGACACCAAGGATATCTCCTTCGGGATCGATGAGTGCTACCGTAGGCCAGGCCCGTACACCGTATCGCTTCCAGAGAGTATATTGATGATCATTAACAACGGGATGTTCAATCTCGTAACGGAGAATTGCTTGTCGGATGTTATCTGTTTCCCGTTCTCCAGGGAACTTGGGAGTATGAATACCAATTACTACCAGTTCTTCAGGATAAGTTTGTTCCAACTTTTTCAAATCGGGCAAAATATGCATACAGTTGATACAGCAGTAAGTCCAGAAGTCCAATAATACAAACTTTCCCCTGAATTCTTCCATGGTATAGGCACGATCACTGTTGAGCCAATGAGCATAATCTGGGAATTCCGGTGCTGGGGAGGTTGTCATAGAGGGCTGTCCATTCAATATGAAGACGAAAGATAGTATCAGGAAGAGGGAAAGAGCAAAGTTTCGTTGCATGCGGTGTAGTTATTTCGAGGGAGTCAGAGACTACTCGATGTGTTCGTGTATCATAGGCACAAAGCGGACGGGAATGGTTTCCTGGGTGGTCACCTGCCCGGTACGATCTTTTTTCACTACCAGCAGATCCTGCCCGAAGAATGGTTCCCCAACCGGGAGTACCATCCGCCCTCCCGGTTTGAGTTGCTCAACTAGCTTTTGGGGGATTTGTTCTGGAGCTGCCGTTACAATGATACGATCAAAGGGGGCATGTTCCTCCCATCCGTGGTATCCATCGCCGATTCGGACTGTAACATTATCATACCCTAAACGTTCCAGTCGCTTAGCAGCTTCCTCACCCAACTGTGGGATTATTTCGATGGAATAGACATGATGTACCAGCTTGGAGAGAATTGCTGCCTGATAACCTGAGCCAGTACCTACTTCCAGAACAGTGTGGTGACTATCTACCTGCATTATTTCGGTCATATAAGCTACAATATAAGGTTGACTGATGGTCTGGCCATTGCCGATGGGCAAAGGCCCATCTGAATAAGCCAAGTTCCGCAGGGATTCTTTAACGAACAAATGGCGGGGGACATCCTCCATCGCTTTGATAACTCTTTCGTCGCTGACTCCTCGATCTATAATTTGATCCTCTATCATAGCTCTCCGCAGGAGTTGGAAGAATTGTGTGTCATCTTGGATAGGTAGGTCTGTAGCATTTATAGTTAATGCTGACAGAATGATCAATTGCATTAAGATAGAAATATACTTCCACGTCAATTTACTGCCTCTCTCCCAAAGGTAGGACATAAAACGTATTTAATCAAGGGTTGACGAAAAAATCTTTATTGGAAAAATCCTCTGGTTCAGTGAGATTTCCAGTTACCATGACCCGAAAAATGAGATATCCCACCACCCTTTTACTGACACTAGTATTAGTTGGCTGTAAGGAAATTGTTGAGGTGCCTGTCCAGATTCTCCCTCTGGGAGGGCCTTTATCTAATCGTGAGAGTGAAGTCTCTGGTCTAGCCTGGGAGGGTGACCGACTGATTTTAATGCCCGAGAACCCGGAACAATTCCAACAGGGTGAATACGGAAGCCTCTTCTACCTTACCCGGACTGAAATTGAACAGGCAGTGGATGGAGAAAGTAATCAGGTTCTATTTCCGAAAACCATTCCCTTTGACGATAGTGGAGTACCGCAATTGATTCCCGGTTATGAAGGATTTGAGGCCATTGCTTTCCAAAGTGACGAAGTATTTATGACCGTAGAAGGGAGGAGCGTAGAGGGAATGATGGGTTACCTTGTAAAGGGATCTGTGGAACCAGTAACAGGGATTATTCGTCTTGATCGTACCAGTCTTAGAGAGGTTACACCTCAAACGGAAGTGAGCAATATGTCTTACGAATCGTTAACTCTGGTCTGGCACCGGCTGTTCTTGTTTCATGAAATCAACGGTGAGGAACTTAATCCGAGTCCTCAGGCCTTGGTCTTTGATCTTGATCTGACGAAGATGAACAGGTTTTCGCTGCCACATCTGGAATATCGTCTGACAGGTGCAACCGATGCTGACAAGGAGGGATGCTTCTGGGTAATAAATTATTTTTGGCCAGGAGATACAGATATATTCCCCCAAGTTGACCCCTTAGCCGAACGTTTTGGAGAAGGTATGAGTCATCTGGAGAATGTGGCTGTAGAACGGTTGGTTGAGTTTCAAGTTAAAGGAGATAAATTAAGAAAGACTATCCGGCCACCAATCTACTTGAAGCTGATTGAGGACGGGGATTCCCGGAATTGGGAAGGTATTGCCAGACTTGATGAAAGGGGGTTTCTGGTGGTTACAGATAAATATCCTGAAACGATCCTGGCTTTTGTCTCTTATCCTGAGGAAGTGCGATGAATCCTAGAGCTAATATTCAAAATATTATTATCTTGATGATAGTTTTAAGTACTTGGATTTTTACTCAAGATAAATCGTATGTTGTGATGGTTTCGTTTGATGGCTTTCGGTATGATTACACCGATTATGCGGTAACTCCTAACTTCGATAGGGTGGCTGAGGAGGGAGTCAAAGCAACCTCGCTACGCCCTATTTTCCCATCCAAAACCTTTCCTAACCATTATGCCATAGCGACTGGCATGTATGCTGAAAAGCATGGAATTATTGCTAACAGATTTCGGGATCCGGAGTGGAATGAGATCTATTCTCTAGGTGATCGCTCTGCAGTACAGAATGCCAAGTGGTATGATGGGGAACCGATATGGGTGACGGCAGAGAAACAGGGGGTTAAAACTGCATCTTATTTCTGGGTTGGTTCGGAAGCAGATATTGGTGGTAGGCGTCCCAGTTACTATTACTACTATGATCAGGATGTTCCTTTCAGTGAGCGAGTCAAACAGATGGTAACTTGGTTGGAGATGCCCCCTCCAGAACGACCACACCTGATTCTCCTTTACTTCCACGAGCCGGACTGGACCGGTCACACTTATGGCCCTGAAACCAGGGAGGTGCAACAAGCAGTGCAACGGGCTGATTCTGTACTGGGTATGATCTTGACAGCACTCGATACCTTGGAGGTAGGGCAAGATGTCAATCTTATCGTCTGTTCTGATCATGGCATGACCCAGGTTAATTCACAACGGCTGATCTATCTTGAAGACTATATTGATACTACAGACATCCAGTTGTCGGGTCGGGGACCTTTTGCTTTCATAGAAGGGGTGGCTGGGGGATCTGACTTGGTAACCATTGCCGACCGGCTTCGGGATGTCCATTTGCATCTACGAGTTTTTTTAAAAGATGAATTTCCAGCCCGGTGGCACTATCAAGATAACCGTAGAATTCCAGACTTACTGCTTTTGGCTGACGAAGGATGGTATATTGTTTTGAGCCATGACGAAGCAACCCAGCTATGGATGCTGAAGAATAATCCCGAGGCTACATGGGGTACACACGGCTACGATAATAGGGTAAAAAACATGCATGCAATTTTCTATGCCACCGGTACAAGTTTCAAGAAGGGATATAAAATAAAAACCATTGGTAACATTCATATCTATCCCCTCATAACTGCGATCCTGGATATTAATCCCTATCCGGAGATAGATGGAAATCTTGATTCGGTACGGGTTATGTTACGTGGCAACTGAAGCGTTCCTCTTGAACAACATTTGAAATCAAGACTTAATAGTCCTAAATTTACCGCTGCTTTAAGGAATGTGAATCTTTCGGTTGAATCTTTCTATTATGTTAATCATTCATATTTTGCATTGAACAGGAGAAAAGGAAATAGAAATGTCTAAAGATAATCAGATAGTCGCGATTGTAGGTGGGGCTGTAGCGGGGTCGGAGGCTGTTTATCAGTTGACCACCAGGGGAATTCATTGTGTTGTTATTGAGCAGAATGATCTTCCCTATGGGAAAATTGAGGATGGCCTGCCCAAATGGCACGAGAAGCAACGCAAAAAAGAGATGGAACTTATTAATAGTCGCATGGATCAGGATTTAGTGGACTTTGTTCCCAATATAAAAATCGGCAGGGATTTGTCCATGGATGAACTGGTGAATCTGGGTTGCAGTGCAGTCCTGATGGCCAATGGCGCCTGGAAAGATAGAGGGTTTCCAGTGAAAGAGATTGAGAAATTCGAAGGTAAAGGGTTTTATTATCAAAATCCCTTCGTTTATTGGTATAATCACCATGAACAGCCCTCCTACAAAGGTGAACAAATAGACGTAAAAGATAACTCAGTAGTGGTTGGAGGTGGCCTGGCTTCAATTGATGTGGTAAAGATTCTACAGGTGGAACTTGTATCTCAAGCTCTTAAAGATAAAGGGTTCGATATCAGTACTATCGAATTAGAGCACAAAGGTATTCCAAAGGTGTTGAGTGAATTGGATCTAACCTGGGATGAACTGGGGCTTCAGGGGGCTTATCTTCTTTATCGTCGGAATGTACGTAATATGCCCTTAGCTTCCATTCCTGAGGATGCTACTCCAGAGAAGGAGGAGAAGGTACGTCAGACCCGGGCTAAGATTCTGCAGAATGCCCAGGATAAGTTCTTGTTCCGTTTCAAGGACCAGACACAGCCCATTGATATCCTTGAGGAGGATGGAAAGTTAGTGGGTTTAAGAATGATCAAGAACGATGTCGTTAATAATAGAGCAGTGCCGAGGGAGGGGACTGAATACGATGTTCGGTGCTCCTTGGTGATAAGTTCTATAGGCAGCATTCCTGAACCCATTGACGGCATGCCTATGGAATGGAGTACCTATGATATCAAGGATGAAGAAACCGGTGAAATTAATGGTCTCAACAATGTGTTTGGTGTCGGTAATGCCATTACTGGAAAAGGGAATATTCGCGTTTCCCGCGCCCATGCCAGAGAGGTTGCTACCTATGTGGCGGAGAATCGTCTTCCTGAAAATGGGGTTGACGTGGAAGCGGTAAGAGATAAAATTAAGGAGCTCCAGAGAAAGGCTGGCTACGATGGCAACTATTCAGCATGGGTGGTGAGGAATGCCCGGGAGTAGCGTTTTTCAACTACTGGAAATCTTAGAGGGTTTGCCCTTCCCAATAGACTTTACCAATTGGGTGAAAGAAGTGTTAAATTGATGTGGTATTACAGGTACATCCTATTATTTTAGGAAGGACAGGTTAGGTTTGGCCAGGGTGCGCGGACATATTTCCATCAGGATCGAAAAGTGCAAAGGGTGCGAGCTGTGTGTAACAGAATGTCCTCAGGATTCATTGGCCATGTCAGGGGATATCAACCTGAAGAGCTATCACTATGCGGTGCTGGTGAAAGATAACTGTACCGGTTGTACTAATTGTGCTTTGGTCTGTCCGGAGGCAGTTATTACTGTATATCGGGAAGGTAGAACCAAACCTATCGCCACAGTATCAAACGTACAGGAAGATATTACAGTAAGTATAGATTAAATCTTGGGAATGAAACATTTAATGAAAGGTAATGAAGCCCTGGCAGAAGCAGCTATCCGGGCTGGGTTGAAGGGGTACTTTGGTTACCCGATCACACCCCAATCGGAATTACTAGAGTATCTGGCCATTAATCTCCCAGAACGAGGGGGCGTCATGGTACAGGCTGAAAGTGAAGTAGCTGCTATCAATATGGTATATGGCGCTGCTGGTACGGGAGAGCGTGTTATGACCAGTACCAGTAGTCCGGGCTTTAGCCTGATGCAAGAAGGTATTTCGTATATCGCCTGTGCGGAATTACCCTGTCTATTGGTAAATGTAGTGCGCGGAGGCCCGGGTTTAGGTACCATACAACCGGCACAGAGCGACTATTTTCAGGCTGTTAAAGGTGGGGGGCATGGTGACTACAGGATGATCGTATTGGCGCCTAACAGTGTTCAGGAAATGGCTGATTTTGCCTATCTCGGATTTGACCTGGCCGACAAGTACAGGATTCCGGTGACGGTTTTAGCTGATGGAGCCCTCGGGCAGATGATGGAAGCAGTCGAATTTCCTGAATATGATCCAGCAAAGAATCGGGTCGATCACTCCTCGTGGACTACAGTAGGCCAACCCGATGGTCAGAAGCGACATATCATTACATCTTTGTTCCTCGATCCTGAGGTGATGGAGCAAGTCAATCTAAACTTACAGGCTAAATACGAGTCTATCCAGAAGCATGAGGTACGATTCGAGACGTTGCTGGTTGAAGATGCAGACTATCTTGTAGTTGCCTATGGCTTGTCCGCTCGTGTGGCGCACAGAGTTGTTGAACTGGCTCGTGAGGAAGGATTGAAAGTAGGGCTCTTACGTCCACAAACCCTGTTCCCATTTCCATCAGAGGCATTAAATAAGTTAGCAACTCAGATACAGGAAATACTGGTTGTGGAGATGAACGCGGGTCAAATGGTAGAAGATGTGAAATTAGCAGTAGCCGGGCAGGTACCAGTGGAATTCTATGGCAGGATGGGGGGCATGATTCCCGATTCTGAAGAGATACTTAATCACATTCGAAGCTTTTATTCAACTTCAAATTTAAGACGGGTAGCCGGATGAATCAGAAAGTATCAGAAGGTATTCAGTGTGAGTTCCTTGATGAGTTGGATGTTGTCTGGGAACGTCCAGATACCCTTTTGGATGTACATATGCACTACTGCCCAGGATGTGGACATTCAGTAGTGCATAGATTGCTCATGGAGATTGTTCTGGAGCTTGGGATACGTCAGCGCACGGTGGGGATTGCGCCGGTGGGTTGTGCAGTCTTGGCTTATGATTATATGGATATAGATATGCAGGAAGCGGCTCATGGCCGAGCTGCAGCCGTGGCTACCGGTATTAAACGTGTCCGCCCGGATTTGGTGGTTTTTACCTATCAGGGAGATGGTGATCTTGCTGCTATCGGTACGGCAGAAACCATTCATGCTATCAACCGGGGAGAGAAAATTGTTATCATCTTCATCAACAATGGGATTTATGGGATGACGGGTGGTCAAATGGCGCCCACCACTCTTCCAGGTGTGGCGACTTCCACCACTCCGGATGGTCGAGATGTAAAGATACATGGATATCCGTTAAGAATTGCTGATATGGTGGCTCTGTTGTCTGGAGCCCGGTATGTCACTCGCCAGTCCGTCACTTCAGCAAAAGGTGTCCGCAAGTTGAAAAAAGCTCTTTTGCAGGCCTTTCAGGATCAATTAAATGATCGGGATGGAACCAGTTTTATTGAAGTGGTTTCTAACTGTCCCTCCGGCTGGAAAATGACCCCAGTGGAGTCTAATCGCTGGTTGGAAGATTCAGTACTGAAATACTATCCTCTGGGAGATCTGAAGATACCTCCAAAGGATCAATGAGATGAAACATGAGATAAAAGTAGCCGGTTTCGGAGGACAGGGAGTTCTCTCCCTGGGAATGACATTGGCTTATGCAGGAATGGTGGAAGGTAAAGAGGTTGTGTGGATGCCAAGTTATGGTCCGGAGATGCGTGGTGGTACAGCCAATTGCACGGTTATCCTTTCCGATGAAAGGATCAGTTCACCCATCATCAACCGGTTCGATTCCGCTATTATATTAAATCAGCCGTCCATGGATAAGTTTGAAAATGCAGTAAAACCTGGGGGGCACCTGCTCTATGAAAGCAATAATGTCGTCAATTTTCCCACCCGAAAGGATGTTACCATTACCGATATCCCAGCGGCTTTGGAAGCCATTAAGCTCAAGAACGAAAAAACAATGAATATGATAATTTTAGGTGCGTTTTTAGAGTTACAATCTATCCTGAATAGTGATTCCATTCTGAAAGCCCTCCGAAAAGTTCTTCCAGAAAAGCGGCATTACCTGATCCCCATCAACGAGCAAGCCATTAAGCGAGGCAGAGAACTTGTAAAGCAGTATGTCACCAGCCAGGAGTAAGCCATGACCAATATAAATATTACCAATTTCTCTTCTGCAGAGGAAATTCTTCAGTATGCCATCAGTGAGGAGCAGGATGCCTACAATTTCTATATGAAGGTGTCTAAGCAGATATCTGATCCAGACCTGAAACGATTTCTTGTTGATTTGGCAAGGTTTGAACAGGAGCACTACGAGATACTGAAAAGGAAACTGGATGAGTGTCGTGCCAATGAGTTCTGCCTGGGAGGAATCCAGTCTTCTTTCGAACCTCAAGAGTAAACCCTCGGCTGCAGTGGAGTGTAGATCTTATACTATCTTTATTGAAGCATAAGAGTATCAGAAATTTTGATATTTGCTCCGGCGTTAGCCATATCATTTAGGGCTCTCATATCATCTCCAAGATGGAGGTTTACCCCCTGAATACCATCTTTGCATACAGTTACTTCGAGACGAGCTTTCAAACCATCTAACACAGTGGCTTTTACACAATAATCTGTTGCCAAGCCACAGACAACGATCTCATCTACCGATATGTTTTGAAGTTGCTGCAAAAGGGAAGTGTTCTCGAAGCCAGAGTAGGCATCTTTCACAAGTGATGTCCCCTTGTTAATAGTCACAGCGGTTTGCGGTAACTGAAGCTCTGGGTGAAATAAAGCTCCCTCTGTTCCCTGGATACAATGAGGTGGCCAAGGTCCACCTTGTGACTGGAAGCTGCAGTGATCTGGGGGATGCCAATCGCGAGTGGCGAAAATGGGCAGTTTTAGTGCTGTAAAGCGCTTAATAAGATTGTTGACGACTGGGATAATATGGTCTCCGTGAGTCACAGCCAGAGCGCCACCCGGACAGAAATCATTCTGCACGTCAACAATTACCAGGGCCTTTTTGTTCATTTGAATCTCCTACATCTTGATTTTCTGGAGTCGCTCGTTGGGCAGATATTGCCGGCCTACTTTAGCACAGGGAGTTCCTTCTACCATAACCACATCAGCAGTGAAATCGTAACTTCCCGCCATGAGTGCAGACCCCACCCCATAGGCGTCAGCAGGTACTCCTTCTTCTTCAAACTGCGTGATCCTTTTAGCGTCAAAGCCACCGGATACGACGATTTTCACATGTTGAAACCCCTCTTTATCCAAGGCTCTGCGGACATTCCAGACGAGTTGTGAGTTAACACCTGTAGGTGGATTCATGCCCATCTGGGGAATGACTGATTTATCCACGATAGTGCTAGAGGTATCCAGGCGGACTCCCCAGAGGCGCGCACCGAGCTCCTTAGCAACAGACAGGGACGTTTTTACCGAGTCGTTATCAAAGTCTACCAAGGCGATGAGGTTGGTATCTGGGAAGTTTTCATTAAATAACTGAGCAGCTTTTACGGTATTACGATGGCAAACGGCAATTAAAGCATGGGGAATAGTCCCGGCGCCAGAAGCGCCCCACCATTCCCCCTGGGCGTCGGTGGAAACGGCGGTGGCACCGCCGATATTGGCAGCATAGCCATCTCCGCCCTGAACTGACCAATGGTCGAATCTTGCCGGAAAGTAAAGGATCGGTTTTCCTCTTGCTGCCTCCACAACTTGCCTGACATTTGTTGCGATTCGTGTCCGCCGCCCGAGAACACCCAGATAGATTGTCTCTAAGTGTACGAACTGGTAAAGAGGACCTTCAATAGTCATGACAGTCTCCCAGGGATTCAGGGTGTCGCCATCGTGGAGCGTGTGAATCGTTAGTTCATCGTGGGTGTCTTCCCACAACTCATCCAGGGCGTGTTCGAGGTCGAGTTTCTCCTTTTGAGCCTGCAGCATGTTCTTCCTGTCGTTGAAATAGAGGGAACGGATTTTCTTTTTGAGTGCAATGTACTGGTCGAACAGCTTATATGCTTTGTCCTTCTCCTTATAATAGCCAGTACCCAGTTTGAGTATGGCAAGTGATTCGTCGATGCCACACAAGATGGCGTCTCTCTTCTGAAAGACCTGCATGAGCACAGAGGTCTTTAGGTCTGCATTCTCTAAAGCTACTTTACTCCGCCAGAAATAGACATCGCTGCGGTAGCCCCGGCGGATTTCATGGACAGGGATGTCGAAAGTCTCTGGTGGCAGGAGTTTGCGGTTGTCAGGTGCCATCTTTCCTTACCATACTAAATCTACGGAATGATGGTGGAACTTCTCAACCCCCAGTTGCTGATCTTTAATACTTACAGAATAAATCCTAAAGGACGTTTTATTCCAAAAGCCAGATAGAGCGAGCGGACGTTTGGGATATCCTTACTTTGATAAAACTCTTCCTCATAACCCACCGTCAGCAGGAATTCCTTCAGCAGAGGAATGTTCAATTCAGCTGAAAGTTCGTATCGTGTCTGATTAGCCTCTTCCGGTAAAATGTCACTGACTTGCTTGAAGTACTCAAAGTCCAGGGCAAGAGAACTGCGGCCTATATCAACGTCCCAAAAGAGGCCACCCTTGAGGTAGGATGTCTTACGGGTATCATTGAGATAATCCGACATGTCGTAGGAGAGGGCTATTTCTGCAGTAAGGTGAGTAGTTGCCTTCTCGAAAATAAAGCCTCCAAACCCTTGGTTGTAGTGGTAGCGAATTTTAAGATTACTGATACTGTTGTGCCGGAGAGACATGATAGTGAAGCGGTAGAGGCGCGGGACAGAGGTGAACTTCTGGCTCGATTTGTAACGGGCTGTGGCAATGGTGGCATCTTGAAGGAATAATCCTAACAGTCGCAGATCGTGAAACGTGTTTCCGTGGATTCTTTTAATACGGTAGAACCCCATGGCTCCTGATGACGATTCTTCTTGAGCGGCGCCGATGCGGAGGTAGTGAGTCCATGAGGGAGATTGATCAGGCAAGTTGTGTGCGTTAAGGAAGCCGGCAGTGAGAAGAAACAGTAAAAGGGTGCTGCGAAGCGTCATTGGCGAACCCGGTAACCCCGGTGGAATAGATACGTCCCTGCCGCTGTAAACAGAGTAGTCATGAGCGTGGCGGCGAAGAGGGAAAGTCCAATAGATGAATCTGCCGCTCCCTCGCCGAGTGTTGAGTAGCGTAGTCCGTTAATAACATAGTAGATGGGATTGGCCATGGAGAGGGTACGCCAGAGTCCGGGCAGCATATTGATGGAGTAGAAGACACCGCCCAGGAAAATCAGCGGAGTGATGAAGAAGTTTACCATAGTGGCAATGTTATCCCAGCTTTCAGCTATGATTCCAATAAGCAGTCCAACACTTGAGAAACTCCACGATACCAGCAACAGGAACAACAGAACGTAGAGTGGATGTTCAACTGGCATCCCTGTAAGGACCATGCCGACGAAAAGTACCATAATACCGTTGATGAAGCCCCTGACAGCTCCTCCGATGATAAATGATAAAGCCAGCTCGAGATTGCTCAAAGGGGTGATGAGCATGTCCTGCAGTTGTCCCAAAAGTTTCATCTGAAGGATGCTGGAAGCAGTATTGTTGTAGGCGTTAGTGATGACGTTCATCATGACCAGGCCGGGGATGATGTAAATGGAGTATGGTACATCGTTGATTGCAGAAATCCGTCGCTGCAGGGTGAAACCGAAGATAATGATATAAAGGGACGAGGAGATCACTCCCGGGAAAACTGTCTGCCTGTAAACCGTGAGGAAGCGGGTGATTTCTCTTGACACCAGTGTACGGAAGCCGACCCAGTTCATGTGTTGTACGATAGTTGTCACTGTTTCTTGGCTGATCTACCAGCTACCTCTCATCAGTTACCTCTCACCATTCACCACCCGTCTTCACTTCATTGCGAAGGGCAGGCTCATTTATCGTTTTCCCTGTCAGTTCGATGAAAACATCCTCCAGGCTTGATTTGGTGACCCTTACTTCATGGATGTGGCATCCATTTGAAGATAGAGTGTCAACAATCCGGGTCAGTTCCTTCTCTGGATTCTCAACAGTAAAGATAACTCTCCCGCCATCAACAGACGGCTCGTAAGCAAATGTAAGATCACTCAGATGTTCTTCCATAGATGCTTCCCATCCTGAAACTTGGACCTCTACACACCCCTTACCCAGGGAATGGATGAGTTCCTCGGGTGTTCCTTCCGAAACAATTTTGCCTTCATCAATGATAGACACCTTCTCGCAAAGCTGTTCGGCTTCTTCAATATAGTGGGTAGTGAGAAGGATGGTCTTGCCATTGCGGTGCAGTTCCCGGAGGTAATCCCACAACATTCTGCGTAGCTCTACATCTACACCGGCAGTAGGCTCATCAAGAATAAGGATCTCCGGATTGTTCACCAGTGATTTGGCAATTTGAAATCTCCTTTTCATCCCTCCTGACAGTTGTCTGATTTTGGAATCCCGTTTTGCTGTCAGACCGAACTGCTCTAAAAGCCGTTCAACGGTAGATGCTGCCTCTTTCTGCGTAATTCCATAGTATCCGGCTTGGAAATAGAGGAGTTTTTCGATGGAGAAAAACCAATCGCTGGTAAAGTCTTGAGGAGAGACGCCAATCATGGAGCGTGTGTATCGATAGTCCCGAACGATGTCCTTTCCGAAGACCGAAACCGTTCCGCTTTCGTGTTTGACCAGTCCAGTGATAATGCCAATAGTTGTTGTCTTCCCAGCGCCGTTGGGCCCCAGCAGCCCGTAGAATTCCCCGGGCTTAATGGTAAGATTAATCCCGCGTAAAGCTTGGACCTTCTCGTAGGATTTGGTGAGATTACGGACTTCTATGGCTGGCGTCATAACGTTTAATTTATGCTTTATTCATGGGGATAGCAGTTACAATTTAAAAACAACATCAAGAATCCAGCTTCAATCCTGGAGTTTCACATTGCATAAAGTTTGTTGTTGTGCTACATTAAAAAATGAAACTTAATCACATTAAAATGTCTCAAAGTGGTGAGATACTATGATTGTAGAGGAAACTCGTGATTAAGAGAGCGCTTACTACCCGTCTGCCAACCAGATTCGGTAAGTTTACACTTTACGCTTATGAGAACAAAGAAAACGATGTGGTGCATCTTGCGTTAGTTAAGGGAGATGTTCATAAGTCTAAGTCTGTTCTGGTCAGAATTCATTCAGAGTGTTTGACCGGTGATGTATTTGGCTCTATGCGATGTGACTGTGGTGAACAGCTCGAGGTAGCCTTAAGTGCTATTCAAAAGGAGCATAACGGGATTTTAATCTACCTTCGTCAGGAGGGAAGAGGTATTGGGCTGAATAATAAGCTACGAGCCTACCAATTACAAGATGAGGGTCTGGATACGGTGGAAGCTAATCTAAAGTTAGGTTTTAATCCTGACCATCGTGTCTATGATGCGGCTGTTACCATCATAGAAGATCTGCAGGTTTCCTCTATCCGGTTGTTGACCAATAATCCCAAAAAGTTAGCGGATTTTGATGGGTCTGGAATTCAGCTTGTAGGGAGAGTTCCACTACAGACAAAGCCGAATCACGAAAACTTGAAATACCTGAGGACTAAGAGAGATCGCTTGGGCCATATTCTGGATATAACCGATCTGATCACCTAGTCCTGCTAAAAAGGGAGGTGGTCTGTGTCAGGCTTCAGTAGATTGTCGTCTAATATTACAAACAGTTGCTGGGATTCATTACTGAAGCTCGCCCAATGTGTAAAACAGTTTGAGGAAACAGTTCAATTCTGTTCGATCAGTTTTGGCACCTCTGGGTCAGTGCAAATTAATAGTTTTCCTCAGTCAAATGCTGATAATCATGATGTTCTATTTTTATTGAATTCCGATTTCATTGACATTCCTGAGGGCTATGCTTGCTATCGTTTACAAGGATTAAGCAGTATTGTAGAAGTCGTACCAGGTCCCCTTTCGCAACCTATCCGCAGATTCCTGACAACCTATGCCCCTTATTGCTTTTTGTCCCTCTTGGCCAGACGCTGGCAGCGGTGCGTTACAGTCAGCCACTCTGCTCAATCTTTAGATGGTCGTATTGCGACTGAATCTGGTGATTCAAAATGGATTGGGAATAAGTCCAATCTTGAGCATGCCCACCGAATGCGTGCCCTCTGTGATGGTGTATTAATTGGTAGGGGGACCCTTAATCGGGATAAACCTCAATTAACAGTTCGCCATGTTAAAGGACCTAACCCTGTCAGAATTGTGTTGGGATCGAATATTAACAATATCGATTCCCTTCTCGGAGCAAGTACAGAGCAAATTCTTATCCTGGGGAGTCATTCATTGAACCAGAATCATCAAATTAGAGTGATGTCTTTTGAACGGACCGATGGGCACATCGCCACGAGCACAATTCTTAAGCGACTCTATGAAGAAGGAATATTTTCCGTTTATGTTGAGGGTGGGGCGGAAACAAGCTCTCACTTCCTGCAGGAAAACACAGTCGATGTTTTACAATTACACGTTGCCCCCAGGATTCTTGGGTCTGGAATAAATACTTTTTCATTGCCACCTATTCACTCTGTTGGGGAAGCTATTCGCTTTGTTCGGCATACACTGGTAACTTCCGGTGATGGGATCATGTTTATTGGTGATGTAGACCATTCACGAAGCAAAGGGATTGATGCGTAAAGCTAATGCCTTCTGGATTAAGGAGATACTACGGGGAGAAATCGTCGAGGAGATACTTCCTCCAGTTAAAAACGGGTGGTGGGAAATAGAAAGTTTATTCAGTGCTGTCAGTACGGGAACGGAGAGACTAGTATTTACTGGACGTGTACCTGAAGATTTGTACGAGACGATGAGATGTTCTTATATGGGAGGCAACTTCCCAGTTCCCGTGAAGTACGGCTACTCTTTAGTAGGTCGGATAGTTGGAAATCCGATGGATGTAATGGGTCGGGTGGTACATCTGCTTCATCCCCATCAGGATCGTGTGGTAGTTCGTAGTGAGGATGTTTTCATGATTCCCCATGACGTTCCCCCAGCAAGGGCTACTCTCGCCAGTAATCTGGAAACGGCTGTGAATGCTGTCTGGGATGCGCAAATATCTATAGGGGAGCAAGCTTTAGTGGTCGGTTTTGGTGCTGTAGGGTCCCTTTTGACCAGGGTCTTGAGTTCAATCCCCGGAGTAAAAGTTGTTGTTGTGGATAATGATAGCCACAAAGTGAATTTTGCCCAGAAGATGGGGTTTACCGCTTATGTGAAACTGGAGAGCCCTGGAGACTTCGATCTTTCTTTTCACACCAGCGGTAGTGAAGAGGGTTTGCAAACAGCCATTGATGCTGTAGGTATAGAAGGCAGGGTAATTGAACTGAGCTGGTTTGGAAACCAAACGGTTTCGCTGGAACTGGGTGGAACATTTCATAGTCATCGTAAGAAAATTATCAGTTCACAAGTCTCTCTACTTCCCTCGCGAATGAAATCTCGCTGGGACTTGGTCAGGAGGAAAAAACTCGTCTTCACCCTCTTAAAGGATAGACGTTTTGATGAGCATATTACAGGTACCATATCTTTTACTGGATTACCCCGGTTTTTTGATAAACTTGGTGCCAGGCGGGTCGAAGGACTTTCATTTCTTGTGGACTACCAACAGTGAAAGGGATCGATGTATAGTATAACAGTCCGGGACCATATTCTTATTGCCCATTCACTTGTTGGTGATGTTTTCGGACCTGCCCAGAGTCTTCATGGCGCAACCTACATAGTGGATGTTGAATTTATTACAGATCGTCTGGATGAGAATAACGTGGTTATTGATATAGGTCGCGCTGCTAAAACCCTCAAGGTGATTTGCAATAAATTAAACTTTAAGAATCTGGATGAGATGGAGCAATTCAAGGGAAAAGTGACCACAACCGAGTTCCTTGCTGCTTATATCCATGGAGAGATACGGCACAGAATTAAGGATTATTTCCATGGGCAGCTCAAGATTACACTCAGCGAATCTCACGTGGCCAAGGCAAGTTATCAGGGACAAGTTTGAAAATAAAATTCATTGTTCCCCACATTCATTTACGTGCAACCGGTGGTAACATTTATAACCGACAGATCATTACCAGACTAGATCAGTACAATAGGATAGAAATCGTTACCAGTCAGGAAGAATGGTGGCGCTTCCCTGCTCAGGAAGCACACCACTTAGCCCCCCCCTCGGTCATTCTTATAGACAGTCTTCTGATAGCTGAAACAGAGAGGATCAGGCTACTCCGAGAAAGGTTTAAGCGTCAGGCATTTGTTCTTTTACTACACTATTTGTATTGTTTAAATCCCGCATTTAACCGATCTATCAAGTCCCATAATGAGAGAAAATTGCTGAAACTCTTCGATAGTGTCATTGCTACTTCGGAGTATGCTCGAAAGCGGCTTATTTCACTGAGTGTTTCAGAAAGTGTTATTTCTGTGGTAGAACCGGGCTTGAACGACATGTTCTTCGGACCCATTGCCCACCGACTGTCAACTGACCCCATTAAGATGCTCACCGTGGCTAATCTTTTTCCCGAAAAGGGGTTGTACGAATTCATTACGGTAATGGAGGAACTACAGGATCTTTCCTGGCAGTGGCATCTTGTAGGTGATGACTCCTTAGATTCTGAGTACAGTACCCGCTTTTATCAGCGGTTGGAAGGATCAACCATTCAAAAACGAGTAAAGCTTTATGGTCCTGTATCTGAAGAACATATCATTGATATTTACGACTCCTGTGACCTGTTTGTTTTACCATCTTTGTTTGACAACTCACCTTTGGTGATCAGGGAAGCTTTGAGTCGGGGTTTACCGGTAATAGCTTTTGATGTAGGGGGTATTAAGGAGATTGTATCGGATAATGGTTCTGGATTTCTTGCTCCAGCTGAAGATTGGGAGTATTTAACTTTGGTTCTGAGAAAACTCATTACTGATAGTAAACTACGCCGGGATACTGGTAGATCAGCTCGTCTTGCCAGCAAGGCCTTTTCTTCATGGGGTGAGGTTGCGGATAAGTTGCGACAAGTTCTAGAAGATATGGTAGCCAGATCATCCTGCAATGAAAAATCTGAGGTGACGATGTCATCACCATTATGATATGCCATCCCAGGAGGTTATCAGAGCATTTTTTAATAGAACCTATGCTCGGGATGGAGCGGAAAGCATGCGGGCGTTTGAAGCTTACCCCGTATTTTTAGATTATCTTGGAGTAGAGAGGAATAAAAGCCTTTTGGATGTGGGTTGTGGTACAGGGTTTTTACTGAAGGCCGCTTGTGCCCGAGGTGTTCATGCGTATGGTATTGATCTCTCAGAAGAAGCTGTGAAACTGTCGTCTCTTGTTGCTCCTGAAGCGTCGGTTATTCATGGTGATGCTGAGCGGCTGAATTTTGAGACGGGAAGTTTAGATTATATCACCTGCCTGGGGACCCTGGAACATTTCCTTAATATACAACAAGGTCTCAGTGAGATTCACCGGGTAGGTCGGGAAAATGCCCGTTTCTGTTTTCTGGTGCCGAATTCAGATTCTCCTCTGTGGAAGCTCTCCATGATGACTGGTCTTGTCCCTGATGAGGCCAATGAAAATGCGTTTTCACTGGGTGAATGGACACAACTCTTTACTACCAACGGATTTGAGATTGAACAGTTGCGCAGAGACAGATGGTTTTCAAGATGGTTGTTGCTGAAGTTGGGGGTGCCCGGAAAGCACTCCCTGAATAAGTCTTGGGTAAAATACCTCCCTTCCCTTTTACCGTTGCGCTGGACACACCAGTTTGTATTCCTTTTGAGGAAAAAGCCTAAAGTTATTAGTAAGGGGTATCCGCATGCGGTGTCGTCAAGCAGGATAAATGGAGAGAGTCTTCTTGCCACTTTTTATGACCATCTCTCAAAATTTATTCTTTTGCGTAATAGAATAAAATACGGTAGTTCTTACTCCAAAGGGGTCATGCATAGGAAATTATTAAGGTTGCCAAAACAATTTGTGGAAAAGGGTAAAGATCGGTCTGAGTTAGATATTAATGATTACATATTGGAGGTAGCAAATCTTGCCCGGGATTCTAAAGTGTTGGATGCAGGTTGCGGATTCGGCGGTACTATTTTCCAGTTGTACGAAAGATTATCGGGTCGTTGGGATGGTGTCACCATTAGTTCCGTCCAATGGCGGGTTGCACAGGAGGAAGCCCACCGGCGCAATATGCAGAACAGCTGCTATTTTTACCTGCAGGATTATGACCACCCGCCTGATAATAATTATGATGCTGTGCTGGCGATAGAGTCTCTCATTTACAGTTCTGACATCGCGAAAACCATCTCTTCCTGGTCGCAAGCCATGAAACCAGGGGGAAAGTTAATCGTGGTGGATGATTTTGTTATTGAGGTTGAGAATGAAAGAAACAATTTAGAGTTGAAGAAACTCAGACAATATTGGGAACTCAACAATTCTCTTACAGACGAAGACTTCCGAATAACGCTAGATAAAGCCTCTCTAAAATTGGTTTTTGAAGAAGATCTTACCAGTTGTGTGAAACATCAGAGTCGTATAAAAAACAGTTTACTGGCAGCGATATATCGTTCACTATTACTTCTGATACCTCTTTCGATTGCACGCTCAGTTCTATCGGCTTACCGGGGAGCATTAATTGTACAGCGTCTTTATGCTCGAGGTGGGATGCAGTACAAGATATATGTAGCTGAGAAAAAGTTATAAAAGGATATTTAGATTTTCTCGGCTCTGACCGCAAGTCCCCCACGGAAATCAAAGGCGTTTAGGCGGCGACCAATTCTATCCAGAAACTTGAGAATTATACTCCAGACAACCATAATATCTCCATGAGGGATAAAGGTCCATGGAGTGATGTTGATATTCATAAAACCGGCTTCAGAAAGAAGTAACTTAATCTCTGTTTGTGTGAGGAATTTATCAGTGCTCAGGTGTTTGGTGTCGAGTCCTATTTTCGGCGCTAAAAAACGGTACCAGATATAGTTTCCGTTGAGAGTCAGAATCATCCAGCGACCTCTAGACTTGAGTTTTCTGTAAGTGCTTTTAACAAGAGATTCCTTGTCGAGGACATGTTCAAGTGTACCGACTGTCAGGGCAACATCCACGGATTCATCTTGAATTCTGGAAAGTGTCTCCCCGTTGTCAATTATAAACGAAAGTCTTTCGTGTTCTAATTGGCCTTTGACTCTTCGCTTTGCTTCTTGAATCATTCCTGAGGATAAATCCACACCGATCCCATGTTTAATTAGAGGGGCCAGAGCTCGCAAGTGCTCCCCAGGACCACAACCGATATCAAGGACCACGTCGGTTTTCTGCAATCTTGCCCCTCTTTTAATAAGGCTGATCCTGTAATCAAGAAGTTGTTTTGCGTTTCCATGTTGCTCCTGGTAATGGTTAGAGCAAGCGTCAAAATGAGCCTTGATATCCCTAAGATTATGTATTTGTATAGTATGTAGTGTTCTTGACATCAGTAAAATTACAGGGCACTCCTTGATGTGGAGAGGGCAATACCGTTAGGGTAATACTCGGGGAGTGCGCTTTCCGGTATGGAACTGTATCTTTTTGTTAAAATGCGCACCAATAGGGAATAAAATCCCTCATGTCGGATTGTATTTGTTTCGTTGGGATCCTTAAAGAGACCAGGGATGAAACCGTATTCATGAAAAAGAGAAACTAGAGTACTATCCCGACTAAGTATATGTATTGGCGTTTGAAACCCGTGTGATTTGTCGGTGATAATAGACGGCTGGTGATCCCCAACAATAACCACGATACTATTATCTGTGATCTTATTTGTGATGTAATCATTAATTACTTGAAACTGATAATTAATATGCTGCAGGTAGTTATCGAGATTGACAATTTTCCGTAAACCTATCCGATATTTAATTCTCTGATTGTATACTCGCTTGGAGCCACTCCAGGTATCTTCTTTCAGATCGTTTAGATTTCTCCAGTTGTCAAGGTAGAGAGGAAGATCCAACCAGGGAGCATGAGAAGTAACGGTAGTGAAAAGGAAAAACAAAGGGTGAGGGGCATCGACAATAAACCTTTCGTAAGCGGCATTCAGACTGTATTGATCAGGAACAATTCCCCATCCAAAACGCATGCCTGTATAGCCTAAATCGTCATAGTAAATCCATCTATGGTAGCCATAAAAGTCTTCGTAAGATGAGAAATCGAAACTCCTTCGTTGGCGCTGAACAGTCGGTTGGAGAATTATTGAATGGAAAGACTGCGTCTGTAAGAAATGAACCAGATGTGGGTAATCTGAAAAATGTTTGAGCAACAGACTGTAGACGGTTTGATTGCTGACTTTTACTCCGCACATTAAAGTCGCCACACTTAGCCAGGATTTACCACCACTGACGGGTGCTTCACTGTAGTTGGATGTCATAGCCCAACCCATTGTCGCAAACTTATCCTGCCAACGCAACAATTCTTGAGTGTACTGATCCTTTAATTGGGGATGCTCAGCAAGAATCTTGCCGTAGGCTTCGATCACGAAAACGAAGATATCCGGAGGATCCTTAAGTTTAATGGAAGTATAATCGTATTCGTGAGGAGATCCGGTTCTTGAAATCTGGAGAAGACCATACAATTCAACTGATTCTTTGATATTGACAACTGTTCGGGGAGCTATCCACTGAATGGTGGGACGTAAGTCAGTTTTATCAAACCAAAAGGTGAATGATGCCACTATCATCCAACCTCCCATTCCGGAAAGAAGCATGCTGCGGCGGAGGCGAAAATGGGCTAAATGGTATTCCAATACTGAAAAGGCATAGAATAGTAAAGTTAGGAAAATGACCACCCACGCTCCGATTTGCAGAATCGAATTAAGTAATTTCCACGACATGATATCCATAATCAGGTATCCGATGTCACCCAGGAGGAGTAAATCATCAAAGATCAGAGAAGTTTGTCCAAAAAGGATAATCGATATGGCTTCGTACAACTGGTAGGAGAGAAGCCCGAGATAAAGAGCTTTACACCCTCGTCCCACCCATGTGAATGAAGATTTAGGTGCTAATGCCCATATTGAGATAATCAACAAAAAATCACCACTCAATCTGAAAATATCCTGATTTTCTCTTCTGATAAAGTATAGTATTGTGTCGTACCAACCTCGCAGTCCATCTAAGGGAGGGAAGGGGAAAAAAGTGCTGGTTCTAAAGTGAGAGAGGTAGGGTGGAAAAAAGAGTAAAAAGTTCAGAAACAGTACTGCTATCCAAAATTGACTGATTTTTTTTCGATTATTACGTATATGCCGAAGGAATCTCATGGCGGCTTGAAATGTATTTCCCAAAGGGGTTACCTTAAATGATGTTGCTGGCGAAAGCCACTTACCTAATAGTGAAAATGCGATGGTTAAGGCTAAGGGATTTTGTAGTTGAGTGGCAGAGATCAGAAAGTTATCGATAGCGAATCTGAATCCACCAAAGAGAAGAACATAAAACCCAATCAAGGCGTAGAAGAAGGCCAGATAGTGGCTGACTTTGGCTGCTTTATCGCGGCTTAACGGTGACTGAACATCCATTGGTAATCTCTGGAGAATGAGGTTAGTAACAGAATGACGGCCGCTACGGCAGCCGGTGTTGCCATACCGGGGATGGGGAAGAAAGGAATCAACATCAATCCTATGGCAATAACATAGATGACGCGTGCAGCTCCCCATCTGTATTCGCTTGGTGTGTGGGGAACCAGATGGTTAACAATAACAGTAATATACCGGAGAAGACCCGCAATTACTATCCAGGTTCCTACTAAATTACTGTGAATGAGTAACAGGGAAAGGATCAGTGTAAAAAAGGAATCAGTTTCCCTGTCAAAATGATCTCCGAAGAGAGTAGTTTGGTGAAGACGTTTCGCTATCCAACCATCCACTCCATCAGTAATCAGTAGGAAGATGCAAAACAAAATCACGATGTACCACAGAAGATAGGTGCCTAATACACCCAATCCTAAGACACCAAGCAGCCGAAACAAAGTCACGCTGTTAGGTATCCCGAATTTTCTTCCCCATTCACCCTTAGTGTATCCTGATACAATTAGAATAACGAATGAGATTCCACCGGTTAACACTACGAGCCAGTGGAGTTTCATTCCTAATTCCAGGAAAGTAGCCAAGATCAGAGATACAGCATGTGAGATCTGCCACCATCTTGGAGAGATGCCACTTTGGGAGGATGATGACTTTATTAAATCTGGTACCACTTATGGGCTCAAGTCAAATTGTTATGTCGGTTTTGGTGTATAGATTATCCGGCTCAATAAAGTGGTTTGTCTTTTTGCCACTGAAAATGCTCTGGACATTATATTGAATGGCCATGAATTTATTTATGGTAGGGAAATGTAATCCGTAGGTAGAGTTGTGGTGTTTCTTCATTTTTGCAATGATTTTTATAGTAACTGAAGGAATTTATATCCTCTGCGGGGGAAAATCAGGGCGTTTGTTCTATAAGACTCAGCAAGTGCAGTGGAGAATGGCGTTTGTGTGGGGAGGATCTGCTGCCAGTTTCTTGCAGATTTCCTTTGTGAGATCAATGATGAGGGTGACACCTCTCTTCTTGGCTTCGCTATGGAAGTCGTCCGTGATCGGCAACCGCCCGTAAGCACCACTACCGATGAGAAGAGTTGTACAGTTCCAGGGGATATTCTCCTCAGGTGTCAGTGGAGTGTGTCCAAACTCTCGTTGACGCTTGCGACTGGCAGTTTTATCTCTTTGTCCGATAGCTCCATTATCAATGACCACATCGAACCGATATTGTTTATTATCAATCTCCAGTACACCGAAACTTACTAATTCTGCTTTCATGGTAAGAAAATACATCAGCATCAAAGGTTTGTCAAGACCGAGTCGAGTTTTCTATATTTGAGCTTATGAGTGTAGTACTAATTACAGGATGCTCCAGTGGGTTTGGTATGCTGGCGGCTGCCAGGTTGGCTGCAGAAGGTCATAAGGTCTATGCATCCATGAGAAATCTCGAAAAGAAAGGTGATCTCCTGGCTGAGACTGCTCGACGGGGTGGAGCAGTAGATCTTTTAGAGATAGATGTTACCGATGATATTACCATTACCCTTGGGATAAAACAGATAGAGCTGGAGCAAGGACAGTTGGATGTACTTATCAATAACGCAGGCTATGCCATCGGAGGATTTTTCGAAGATTTAACCGAAGAAGAAATCCGCAATCAGATGGAAACTAATTTTTTCGGTGTACAAAAAGTGACCCGCGCTGCTTTACCCTTGATGCGTAAAACTGCTGCTCAGAGTGAGGTGGGTACCAAGATTTTGAATATTTCCAGTGTTTCGGGACGGTCGGCCTTTCCAGGGTTGGGAGCTTACGGAGCTTCCAAGTTTGCTTTGGAGGGGTTCAGTGAAAGTCTTTATCATGAGTTATTATCTTTTGGTATTCATGTAGTCCTGATTGAGCCTGGTTCATTCAGAACCAAGATTTTCACAGAAAATGCCCACAAGGCGCAACAGTCAGATAAGCCCAGCAGTCCCTATTTTCAATATACTAATGCTTTTCGTGAAAGACTCCGAAGAATGATAAAATCTAAAAGTGGAATGGGTGATCCTGAAGACGTTGCAGCTTTAATTCAAAAAGTGGTTAACACTACAAGACCCCGACTGCGCTATGTAATTGGAGGTCAGTCACGTTTTAGATTGATACTACGTGCAATTCTACCGGATCATATTTTTTCGGCTCTGATGCGTAAGCGTATGTTTGGGGAAATAGAATAAGAATTATTAGATAGTCATCCTTCTTCAGGATTAAAACCGATTTGGAGGTCAAATGGTGAAGGAAAATCAAATCCTTCCCGGTTAGGGAAGTGAACTAATGTAGAGATATTTCGCCACTGGACCTGTACGGAAGCACAGAATTTCTCCCGAGTAACTTTTTCCGGAGGTAGGGGTTTGCCTTCTGAATCTTCTGATATGACCACTTCAAAACTGGGATGTTCTACCCAGAGTCCGAATTCGTCATAACCGATGACCTTTGCATAAAATTTTTCCTGGTCGATACCGGCTGTGTTTAGTCCTTTCGCATCTTCCACAACGATCAATACTACATCGTTGATAATATCCTCAATCTTCATCATCCTATTGTTATCTGAGAACGACATTTTATCCTTTCTGGTTATTTAAAAGTAATGATTATTCTTTTGTCATCAAAATTCCTTATGAAACTTATCTGGGGCTATTGTTTCTGCTAAGACTTTGGATATTATTGCACTTGATTAAAAGGAAAGAAAAGATATTTCTCGTAAATTTATATCTGAAAACAATAAGTATTCTAAACTTTTAAAGGGCAACTATGCAACAATAGAGAGGGTTTGTGATGAACAAATTATTGGCTCTTTTAGCTCTTTCGGTCGTGCTTTATGGTCAGGAGTATGTAGGGAGTCACAAGTGTAAGATATGCCACCGGAAAGCCTCCAGTGGAGCTCAATATTCTGTATGGGAAGAGACCAATCATGCTCACGCCTATGAGACGCTGAGGACCGATAAAGCCATAAAGATAGCGAAGGGACAGGGAGTGGAGGGGAATCCCTGGGAAGCGGCGGAATGTGTACGATGTCACACAACGGGTTTTGGTAAGGGGGGCTATGAAATCAGGGGAGCCTCTTTCTGGGAGGAGTTAGACAGTCGGGGTAAGCCCACAAAGGGTGTTAAGCGGATGAGGGGTTTGCAGGGGGTAGGGTGTGAATCGTGTCACGGTCCGGGCAGCCAGTACAAGTCGAAGAAGAAGATGGAAGCTATATTCCGGGGAGAGCTGGATGGAGAGGAATTGGGAATGCAAGTTCCCACGGAGGAGGTGTGCCGGCAGTGTCATAATTCAGAGGCGACAGGGAAAGGAGAATTCGTTTTTAAAGAGAGTTATCAGAAAATAGCTCATCCTTACCCGGAGGAATATCGAGCAACTGGTGCAGAAGGAGAATAGAGAGCAAAACCAGCCATAATTCTCTCCTGAGAATAGTAACATTTAAAGTTCCAACTTTTCAGATTTGATTAATTGAATAGAGTATGAATAAGTTTACTGCTAAGGTAATAATTCCAGGAATTCCTCCTCAGTAAGAATTGTAACAGAGAGTTCGTCAGCTTTTTTTAGTTTAGAGCCCGCCCCTGACCCTGCTACCAGATAGTCTGTCTTGCGACTTACTGATTTGGCTGTTTTCCCCCCTAAATTTTGTACTATCTCTTCAGCTTCCTGACGGGAGTATTTCTCCAGCGTACCGGTAAAGACGAACAGTTTTTCCGTTACAGCCGGGTGAAATTCCTCTATTTCTTCTGGAGCAACAGGAGTCACTCCTTTAGATAAGCAAGCGTAGATAATGGTACGATTTTCAGTATTATTAAAGAAACTGATTATGGATTGTGCTACGATGGGACCAACTTCGTCAATAGCTTCCAGCTCTTCAATAGTTGCCATCATTAAAGTTTTAAGGGAACGGAATTTCCTGGCTAAGACATCTGCCAGGTGTTCGCCAACATTGCGAATGCCCAGGGCGTAGATGAAACGGGAGAGAGAGGTCGCTTTGCTGGCTTCGATGGCATCTATAATATTCTGAGCGGATAGATCAGCCATGCGCTCTAAGCTTATAAGTTGTTCCTTCTGCAGAGAAAACAGATCAGCATAGTTATGTACCAGGTCTCTTTCAATCAATTGATCTACCAGTTTGTTGCCGAGTCCATCTATGTCCATAGCTCCCTTTGAAGCAAAGTGTTTAACTCTACCTTTTAGTTGGGCGGGACACGAGATGTTCTGGCAACGTGCCACAGATTCCCCTTCAGGGCGCATTACTTTTGTACCACAAGCGGGACAGTTTTCAGGAAGGAGATACCTTATAGTCTCTTCAGGACGTTTCTCAAGAATAACCTTTACCACTTCAGGAATCACGTCTCCTGCCCTTTGGATTAATACAGTATCCCTTATACGAATATCCTTCCGGTCGATTTCGTCCTGGTTGTGCAGAGTAGCCCGGCTGACCTTTACTCCCCCGACTTTTACCGGCTGTAGATGAGCCACGGGCGTAATGGCACCGGTTCGCCCTACTGAGGGAATGATATTTTCAACGATAGTAGTTGCCTGTTGAGCCTTGAATTTACCGGCGATAGCCCACCGGGGAGAGCGGCTGCGGATGCCCAGGATTTCGCGCTCTAACGTCTTGTTCACTTTAATGACGATACCGTCAATGTCGTAAGGGAGTTCGTTTCGCTTTGTCATCCATTTTTCGTAGTAGGAGATCGCCTCCTCGATCCCCGCACATAATGAAATATTAGGATTTACAGGTACATGCCACTGCTTTAGCTGATGGAGACTTTTCCAGTGTGAGTTGAATAGAGATCCTTCTGAGAAGGTCAATTCGTAAGCAAAAAAATTAAGAGGCCTTTGGGCAGTTACTGTTGAGTTAAGTTGACGCAGACTTCCAGCGGCAGCGTTGCGTGGGTTAGCGAAGAGAGGTTCTCCTGCTGAAGCGCGCTTTCGATTAAGGCGTTGGAATGGCTCCTTTTCCATAAATACTTCCCCTCTGATTTCAACAATAGGAGGAAAGCTACTGTCTTGAAGGACAAGGGGGATAGAACGGACTGTACGTAGATTTTGAGTAATATCTTCCCCTGTTCTACCATCGCCCCGTGTTGCTCCAGAGGAAAAGACTCCGTTTTCATAAACGAGGGAAACTGCTAATCCATCCAGCTTTGGCTCGGCGACGTAGTCGATAGCATCCTGGGTTCCCAATAACCGCTTTATTCTTGTATCAAAAGCTATCAGTTCATCCTGATTCATGGCATTGTACAGACTTAGCATTGGAGTGCGATGGGGGATAGAGTTAAACTTATCTAATGGTGGTGCTCCTATACGTTGGCTGGGGGAAGTGGGAGTCTTCAGTTCGGGATGTGCTTTCTCCAGTATTAGCAGATGGTGAAAGAGGTCATCGTATTCTGCATCTGAAATCTCTGGATCATCCAATACATAATAGCGATAATTATGCCGTTCGATTTCTTGGCATAAATGCTTCCACTGTTGCTGAACCGTTAATTCTGACATGGTCACAGGCCCTTGAAATATTCCAATGGATTAACAGGTTGCAGGATTTGGGGTGCGACACGACCAGCGCTGTCAAGAGGTATAGCGTGGATACTGTAGTTTACCTCGGTGACTACAAAGAAATATTTGAACATTTTACCGGGATAGGCTTCAGGGTCATATTTGAAGCGGTAACGTCCCCGGTACCATTCGAGAGGTGCTTCACGGTATCGAGACATCTTTTCTGTGCGGAAAAAGATGGCAGCGGAATTGATTTGATCTATTGGAATATCTACAAATAGCTCAAGGTAGTAAGGTCTGCCTTGAAATACAGGTAACTTCAGGTGATGGAACAAGGCCGGAGATGGTGGAAAAGTACTTGAGAGTAAAGAATCTGTCTCTTGTGCTGACAGATTCATAAGGAAAAGCAAATGAATCACTACGGAAAAACGAATACATCCAATGCTGTTCAGGAAAGAAGCTCCTCTAAAGTGTTAAGAACAGTAAAACGCTGATTGTTATTAAGGCGAAAAGTCTTATGGACATAATTCCCCTCCACGATAGCATATTGGGAGCGGTAGAATTCCTTATTGGCAATGATATGCTGTAGGGCTTGGATGAGTTTTTCGATGTCTTCTTCAGTCGTATAGAGGGCAAAACTAGCCCGCACCATCCCGCGCTTAAGATGGTAGACTTCTTCGAATTTCTCCAGAGGGATATCTTCGGTAGCTTCCAGGAGATCATCCATAATCATTTCCTTGACATAGGGGTGAGCACAGAAACATTCATTTCGGACGGCAATCCCGAAATAATCGTTCAAAATAGCAGCCACTAACCCGTGATCCATTCCTTTAATGTTGAAGGAGATGGAAGCCAGCCGCCGACAGATATCTGGATCAGTTTCACCGTAGATGTGAATATCAGGATTATTTATCATTCCCTCTAACGCTAACTGGATTAGCCGTTCTTCTTCCTCCTGTAGGAATTGTATACCGATGCGGTCCAGGACATCTATGGCTGCTGCCAGAGCGATAGCTCCCGGAATATTGGGGGTGCCCGCCTCTTCCCGGTCGGGGAAGAAATCTTTAGGCTCATAGCGGTCCATGTAAACATCCTGAACCATCCCGCCGCCCACTTCTTCCGGCTCGATCTGGCTCAAGAGGTCCTTCCGGGTAATGACTACACCCGGGGAACCGGGGACATAGGTTTTGTGACCGGAGAAAACAAGGGCATCGATATTCTGTGCTGGATTTTCTGGTACCATCATTTGAACCGGCATGTGGGCCAGCATTTGCGCGCCATCCACCAACATGAGGGCTCCGTATTTATGGGCTAACTCAGCTGCTTCGTTGATAGGATTGATGATCCCGGTGACATTACTGACACCCGTTAGGGCAACATAATTCACTTGCCCCTCATTTTCTTGCAATAGCTGCTCCAATGATTCTAGAGAGATGCAACCCATGTTGCCGTTGATCTCGGTGACAGGAGTGTGTAAAACTTCTGCCATATGTTTGCGGTGCGGTAGGTCATTGGAGTGATGTTCCATGATGGAAATGATGGCGATATTTTTATCAGGACGAATATCACGAAATACACGTGCCAGCCGATTAATACCTGCTGTAGTTCCACTACCGGTAAAAAAGGAGGTATAAATATCTGCGTCTGCGCGTATGAAATCGAGGATCCTGTGATGGGCCCAGTGGTACTCTCGCGTAGCGATCTTGGCGTCGAAGTGGAGCAAGCTGTGTGTGTTGCCGTAGTGGTGGTAAAAACGTTCCAGCACTTCATAAGCTGTTTCCATCATCAGTGTAGTAGCGGTAGAATCGAGATAGATCCGCCGTTGGGTCTCGTTATTGGCTAGCGTGTATTCAGTGTCGAGGCCAATAAACCGGTGACGAATCTTATCATAGAGAAAGTCTGTATCTTTATTTGAGGAGTTCATAGGAGGGAATTTAAAGGGATGCGGAGTGAGTGGCAATCGAAAGGGTTAGGGTCTCTGGAAAAGAAGACAACTATTAATCCATTCTTTCTGACTCATTTTGCCATGCACAAAGTAATCCACTGAGCATTTGGTGTTACTCTTACAGATGACAGGAGGTATCCCTCGACCAGAGCCGTGTAATACAACCACTAACCGTTTTGGCTGTCGCTGACCATAACTGGTTAGGGTAATCATGGCTTGGAAGCAGTAAATCAGTGCTGCATTTTCCAAATTCCTGCTGGATCGTACTTCCACTTGAAATGTTTTACCTTCCTGGGGATGAAGATAAAAGTTGGCAGCCAGAAACTTAGGAGCTTCTCGTTCCTGATTGAAATAGTGAGGTGTCATAGCAATGATTTGAGCATCAGAAAATTTAGGTCGTTCATCTGCACTGGCCAGAACCTGTATCAGGAATATTAAAAAGGTAAGTTTAACGGGTAAGGTAGGCATAGAGATTTTTTAATCCAAACAGAGCCAGGATTCCGGTTAATGTACCTGTGATAGTATCAATTGTATAATGGAAAGTACAGGCAAAGGTGGCAATCAGAATCAGTATCACTACCATAGCAAAGAACCATTTCAGTTTTGGGAACCAAAAGGCAGAGTACCAGCCAGCGATGACAGCAGCTGCGGCGTGAGTGCTGGGGAAGGCGGCACCGCCCTGATTTACCGCCGTGGAATAGATATAATTCATAATGGGGATAAACAGTACTCCAGAGGGTATAGTTTCACTCCTTAAGTTTATGGGACCTGTTGCCGGAAAAAGAATACAAATCCAGTAGTGAATAAACATGCTGGTGCAACCTACGAAGAGGTACTCTCCTATTTTTTTGCATTTCATTTTCCAGGCGATAAGAAGTGGAACAAATACCAACAGGTAATAGCTGAAGTAAGATGCATGCAGGATTTCCAAGCTCCACAGGTTCAGAGATTTAGGGAGGGAAGTGTAAAGTTCACCCGGGAAAATGGATAGTTCCCACCTTTGCAGCAATGGGTCCAAGTCCTGAGGGATGACAGTATGACGGAGAAGTCCCACCTCTGGGTAGTACCACACCAGTAACACAATGGGATACAGTGTCTTAAGCCAGGTTTTCAGTGAAGGGGAGTTATTATTAGTTATTAGCCAGGCAATTCCTGCAAAGATGGCAGCATGGATTATCAGTAGAAATGACCAATCAGGTAGTTTCCCAGCTGAAATAAGGATATGCACGGTGATGGTAAGATTATAAACGAGGACAGCTACGTCTACTGGTCGCAGCCTGTTCCATCTAGTTACAGCCATTCCAACTCCCGGTACCACTCTGCTGTTTCTCGAAAGCCATTTTCGATGTTCACTTCTGGAGAGAAACCTAATTCTTCCCGAATTTTCTTACCATCGCAGATCCAGGCTTGTTGAGCTAATTCGCTATATTTGTGCAGGTTTAGGAATGAGCGTTTACCTGTCAGTTTCTGAATCAAGTGCAGGGAGGCAACGCCGACAAATGCCAACGCCAAGGGAAGTTTTAGAGGAATGGCCCAGATATCCAAAACTTTAGCCACTTCTTTTTGAATGGCCAACCATGTACGGACAGGGACACCATCATCCACATAATAGAAACTACCACTAATGGTTGTGCCCTCTGCCATTAATATCATAGCTCTGATGAGGTCGTGGACATGAATGAGCGTAACGTAACGATCACTCCATCCAAGATTGATCTTCAGGTGTCTCTGCACTATTCTGAAAAAGGTTAGTAGCCCTTTGTCCCGGGGGCCGTAAACGATAGGAGGTCTAATAGCTACTGTATGAATCTGGGCGCTATAATTGAGGATAGATTTTTCTCCACGATACTTTGAGATGCCGTAGGCAGAAATCGGTTGACTGGGGTCATTCTCTGTCAAAGGATGATCCGGTACTGTAGGTCCACCGGCAGCGAGAGATGAAACGTAGATCACTTTCTTTACGTCAGGATTGTTATAGATGATAGCTTCCATCAAATTTTCGCTACCATGATAATTAGTATCATCAAATCCCTGGGCATTCCGAGCAATGACTGCTCCAGCCACATGGAAGATGATATCCTGATCGGCAACAACAGTAGCCAGCGAGTCCTTATCCTGTATATCCCCGGTTAAGAGCTGAGCAGGTGAACCGTCCAGCCATCGGAGTTTACTGGTGGGTCGAACCAGTGCCGAAACGTCATAATTTGCAGCGACGAGAGCATCCACGAGATGACTGCCGATGAAACCCGACGCACCGGTGACGAGAGCTTTCATCAGGATAAATCAGAGGGGTTTTTCGTAAATACGATAGGTCTTATAAAGCTCGCAACCCAGCCGCTCCAGCACACGGCGCATGGGAGTGTTAGATTCCAGGATCCACGACATCTCTGCCCATTGGTATCCTTTGGCCATACCTGCCTCAGCGATCTTATAATACATGGCAGCATCCAGCGCCTGGTAACGGTATTCCTTCAGTACACCCATGATTACAAACCGGAGCGATTTTATTCTTCGTTTATACCACAGGATCTTGAGGAGTCCCAAGGGAAACAGACGTCCGTTTGCGTGTTTAAGAGCAACGTTTATATCGGGGATGCAGACGGTGACTCCTACTGGTTTGTCATTGACTTCAGCCATCAGTACCAGGTCTGGGTCAAGAATCATTTTAAGTTCCTTACCGATACGATGAAATTCGTCCCGGGTAAGTGGTACGGCTCCCCAATTTTCTGACCAGGCCTGATTGTGAATAATATGCACGAGATCAACCTCACGTTCAAAGTCTTTCATATTAACTTTACGGATGTGGATGCCGTGGCGCTTTTCCAGCAATTCCATTGCTCTCTGTAAACGTTCTGGCATGGATTCCGGGCGGGAGATACGATAGGCATACAGGTCCTGAGCCTTCTTAAAACCATAAGATTCTACAAGTTCTTGGTAATAGGGAGGATTGTAGGTCATCATAATGACTGGTGGGAGGTCAAAGGCGTTAATAAGTAGACCGCATTCATCATTAATGGTAAAATTCATGGGACCCCGTACCGCTTTCAATCCCTGCTCAACCAACCATTCCTCCGCTCGTTGGAAAAGAGCATGAGCCACGTCTTTTTCGTTAATACATTCAAAGAAGCCGAAGAAACCTACCCCATCATGGTAAGTTTCCAGATGACGTGAGTATTTAATAGCGGCGATGCGTCCGACAATGTTGCCAGCTCTTTCGGCTGTAAATAAGCTAGCATCCGAATGCAGGAAAAAGGGATTCTTTTCTCGATTGAGGAATTCCATACGATCAATAATCAAAGGAGGTACCCAGTTAGAGTTACCCTTGTAGATTTTCCAGGGAAATTTTACAAAAGCTTTCAGTTCGCTTTTAGTATTGACCTTTCTGATATTGACCATGATCTATAACAGAATATAATGCTTTGTAAGGTGGAGAGGATATAAAAAACCAAGCCAGTCATTGAATATCACTTCAGGTGGGGCGATAATGGGTGGATGGTTTCCATTTTTTGACCACCAAGAGGACACCACACTTGTTTTCCCCTTGGCAGGGAGGCACCAATAACTTTGGCATGTTAGTTAACCTTTGTACTGCTAATCTATAGAAGTTTACTTAAAGGTTAAAATGTCATTCGAATGGCATTTTGAATCTTCCGGATAATGAGCAGAGCATCTGCTCCGGTCACGGTTTCAGTATGACGGAATTTGCCGGTGATATCCGCAGTCATAATACCACGTTCAGAGCAGAGAGCCATGGCACTATAGGCTGGATGAGTACTGGAGACATCGCTGAAACGGGACTGTGGTTCACCAAAATATCGTGTTTCCAGTCCAGGATCACTTGATAATACGCCCAGCAACCGGGCTACCGCCATGGCAAAGTCGAGCCGCTTCACGGTTTCTTCGGGATGGAAGTTACCATCACTGCGCGGTTCCATAACTCCCAGGTTGAGGGCATCACTGATCCAACCCTCTGCCCAATGACCTTGAACATCAGGAGGGAGAGGTTGATTTTTCTGTGAAGCGGCAGCCACTGGGGAGACAAATTGAGTTCCACCTGAAGAAGCCGAGCGGTTGAAAATTTCTGTCAATTTCAGTTCCTCAATAAAGAGCGCCGCCAGATCGGCACGAGTGATTTCCAGGACGAGGGCAACTTTATTCCCAGCTGCGGTTCCCGGTTTAGCACGGTTGATCTTGTCAGCCAGGGCCCACATCTGGTCTGCTTTAAGAGAATAATCACTTTTGAGATCGATAACGTGGCGAAACTGCGCTTCCGCACGGGTAAAGTCGTAGTTATAAAAATGGGCTTCACCCAGGTAATACTGGGCTCCTTCGTTACGTTTGTCAATATCCAGAGCCCGTTCTAATTCCTTCACCGCTTTTTTAAACCACTTTCTATTTTCTTCGCGACGAGCGATCCAGAGACGACCGGCCAAGATATGAACATCTGCATTTTTCTTGCCTAAATTGAGGGCTTTGTCCATATATTTCTGACCCAGTTTCAATTCTCCATTGAGCCCGGTGGCGAGACCCAGTCCTGCCCAGCCGAGGGCGAACTTTTTGTCTAAGGCAACGCTACGCTCGAACTCTGTGAGAGACGAATTGTAGTTCTGGTCCTCGAGATAACGCATCCCTGCCCGGTAATGAGATTCGGGAGTATCCACATGTGATTGGGATTTAACTTTAGGCCCGCAATTGATAAATAAAAGAGCTAGAAAAATGATCCCTGTGACAGGTAGATATTTTTTCATCTTGTAATCCTTTTATTTGACGTGTACAGGAATATAAAGGCTTAAAGGGTGAAAAAAAATACCTTTGAAGCAAAAAAATGATTGTCGTCACAAAATTGGGATTCCTGTTGAATTTCACCGACGATGGAGATATATTGACAATGATTTATACTACCTTGATTAATCTGGGGGATTAAGTGATGACAATGGCGAGGTTTTTTCTATCACTGGTATTATCTACAATTTGCCTGTCAGCGCAGAGCAGCACCATTACCGTGGAGGGTATGGGAATGTCTGCAGATGCCGCTATTGAAAATGCCAAGCGCAATGCAGTGGAAATGGGTATCGGTACGGTTATGTCATCGGAAACCATTGTGAAAAATTCAGTTGTCTTTTCTGATAATATCTTTGCCAAAGCAACAGGATTTGTAAAAACGTTTACTGTTAAGGATAAATATCAGGATTCTGACGGTTTGTGGGTAGTAACGATAGATGCGGAGGTGACCGAGATTCTCGATCAAATTCTGCAGGATGAGGTGGCGGTACAGACTCTTTTAGATGCCATGAACCGTCCTAAGCTTGTCTTTCTTATCCGAGAGGACAACCTGATTGACAACACCCCTACCGATTTTGCTGAGACGAAACTATTGAGCATGTTTTATGAAAAGGGTTTTGATGTTGTGGACAGACAATTAGTAGCTGCTCTGAAGGGTGACCCTGAGTATGAGGATGCTTTACAGGGAAACGTCGCTGCGGCTGCACAGATTGCTAACCAGTTAGGTGCAGATTTAGTAGTGATTGGTACAGCAAAAATCTCATCTGGCGGGAAAATTTACAACATGACCTCAGGGCAAGCTGACATTAATGCCAAAATTGTTCGGGGTGATACCGGAGAAATTCTGGCCATCGTTCCTCAGGCTCGGGGCAAGAAGCCTCATATTTCACCTTCTACGGCGGGGATCAATGCTGTCAGTGAGGCGGCAGAGAAATTGGGGAATGATATTATCGGACAGCTCATCAGGAAATGGAGCACACAACAAGCCAATGCCATTAATATTTTTCTGGTATTGAAGAACGTTGATTTTATGTCGTATATGAATTATGGAGCTTACCTGAAGTCACAGAAGATCCCCGGTATACGAAATGCCTTTGACAAGGGACTTAACGAGGGCGTGGCAGAGTTTCAGATTCTTTACGAGGGGAAATCACAGAATTTGGCCATGCAGCTTATGCAGATGCAGTCTGATCTGGTGCAGATCAAGATTACAGGACTTTCCGGCAATCGCATTTCTGCAGAAGTAGTGCAATAATTTTAGGAGGATATCACTATGAGATTCTTGCTTGCTTTAATTATGGTTCTTCACTCTTTCCTCTCTGCTCAATGGGGCTGGGGAGCCAACGATGCCGTTGAGGAAGTGGATAACGGTGCAATGAATTACACTAATGGTTGGGTCACAGCCACGGGAATTGGAGGGATAAGTCCTCTTGCTCAAAATCCCGGGATGGCAAGGGGCATGGCTGTTCGTGCAGCTAAGGTAGACGCCATGCGTAATCTTTTGGAGACGGTCTTGGCTGTGACGGTTACATCGGAAACAGCAGTTCGGGGAGCAGCAGTAGAGAATGATGTCATCAAGACTAAAGTAGAGGGGATGGTGAAGGGAGCCCGGATTAGAGATATAAACGGAGATGGGCGGCATGACACCAATGACTTTAGGTATCTGAGCGACACCTCCATTGAAATTGAGATGGAAGTACACATGTCGGGGATCTCCGAAATTGTGCTTCCGCCAACGGGTTATGCGGAAGCTTCAGTAACTGCTGAGGGTGCACCGCCATCTGCAGAAGTATCTACCCCAGCCTCCGGATCGACCACCGGTTTGATTGTTGACGCCCGCGGTATTGGCGCTCGTCCGGCGATGTCACCTAAAATTCTCGACCAGAATGGGGGTGTCGTGTACGGACCCAGCAGTTTTACCAGAGATTATGCCATTAAATATGGTGTAGCTGGTTATTCCCGGGACATAGAGGCAGCGAAGAGTGATCCAAGAGTGGTGGGCAATCCCTTAATTGTCAGGGGTGTTGGTGTACAGGGGACAAACGGTACGGATATCGTTGTGGCTAACAGTGATGCAGTTGGCATACAACGGGCTGAAACAGTGGGGAAAATTCTTTCCAACTGCAAGGTGATGATTATTCTGGATTGATTTCAACTAATTGTTTCCAAAGTTAACCACTTGATTCTATGGAAAGGGTAGAAATAATAGGGGTCATTAAAACAAAAGCTTATCCAGCTGAGACTCTATGTGGTTACCTTAAAGTGTGAGATACATATTGATAATTAGACAGGAGGTGGAATGAGACGGCTGATTACGCTACTGATAATACTACCTGGACTGGTCTTAGCACAGGATCAGGTTGAGACCGTGGGTGTTCCAGAAACAGTAGAAAACGGTGTTGAAGATATTGGTCTTCAACCTGGAGATGAGGCTCCCAAGTTTGCCCTACGTACTACCACCGGAGATTACGAATTGCTGAGCAAATGGTGTGGTGAAAAACTGTCTCGTCCGGCTTCGCAGCCCATTCGTCATGTGGTTATAGTGAGCTTCTTTGCCACGTGGTGTCAACCGTGCATGAAAGAATTACCTCATTTACAAAATTTATACGAAAAGTACCAGGATCAGGATGTCAAATTCTTTCTCATCGATATCACTGAAGCAACCCGTAGTGTGGAGGGTTATGAAGATTCTCCAAAAGCCGGGCCTTTTCTGGCCAAGAAAGGCATTACTATTCCTACCTTAATAGATGTGTACGGAATGGCCAAGAAGAACTATGGTGCCACTACACTGCCGCGTTTGTTTGTTGTAGATAAGAGGCGTAAAATTCGCCTTCATAAAGCCGGGTTTCATGAGGGAGAGGATTTTGAAGGAGAGCTGTCCGTCCTGATTGACCAGTTGCTGGCTGAAAGTATGGAGGAACAGTAGTAGTGGCAGTGACAGTAGCAAGAGGTCATAGGTGAATGGTAGTTCCAAGAGCTAAAAGGACAAGATGGCATATGAGTTAGCCATGGAAATTTTTCATCTTTCCAAATTCTTTCCTGAACAGGAAAAGTATTCCTTAACCAGTCAAATTAGAAACTCGTCAAGATCCGTCTGTTCAAACATTGCTGAGGGGTATAGGAAGAGGAGATATCCGAAACATTTTACATCTAAAATGACCGATGCTGATGGAGAAGCGAGTGAAACTCTCGTATGGTTGGATTTCGCCAGAGATTGCGGTTACGTCTCAACGAACATCAACAAATCGGTAACGGAAAAGTATGAAGAAGTCGGGAAGATGTTAGGCAGTATGGCAGACAATCCAGAGCGTTTCCTCCCGAAAGGTTACAAAGTCTCGGAAGAACTGTTGTCTTACGGCGGTGATATTAAGTGAGCTGGTTTTGGACTGCCACTGCTATCCTGGTGAAATACGCTTCGCATTTCACGGGGCAAGCTGCTGCTGCAGACTGAAGTATGTATCTTGGCGCACACATTATATTCATATAAACAGATAAATTAAGGAGCTAACTATGGAAAAACCGTGGATTAAACCGATATCGTTTTTGCTGTTGATTTCAATGGCATTATGGCTGCCGGCCAATGCTTTGGCACAGAACGGGGGAGTTACTGAAACCCTGCATGGGGGAGGGGAACTGGCAATAGCGATTCTAGACCTGGAAGGTCGCGGTATCTCCGAACTGGAAGCCCAGACACTCACCGATCGCATGCGTTCCGAGCTAGTCAACACTGGGGCTGTAACTATCGTGGAGCGGAGCCAGATGCAGGAGATTTTAGAGGAGCAGGGCTTTCAGCAGACGGGCTGTACTTCCGATGAGTGTGCTGTGGAAGTTGGTAAACTGTTGGGTGTGGAGAACATGGTAACCGGCTCTATAGGGAAGATCGGTTCCAGCTATACCCTTGACGTCCGCATGTTCAAGGTCGAGACGGGAGCCATCCTGAAGACGGTGAATCGTACTTACCGGGGTGAAGTAGACGGTCTTATTACAGAGATAGAACGGCTGGCGTGGGATATTGTGGACATGACGCCACCTGCCGGTAGATTTTTGGATGAGACATTACCAGTAGCAGCTGCCCCTGCTGCTGCACCGGCGCCGGAAAAGAAGAAAAGCAAAGCGCTACTCTGGATTGGTCTCGGACTGGCGGCTGCCGGAGCGGGAGCCTACCTGGCTCTTGGTGCAGGTGAAGAACCGGTGCCAACTATTGGTACGCCGCCGGATTTTCCGCCGGTGCCGTAGAGAAAAAGTCTGAACCTTGATTAATAGGATTAAACGATTAGCATGATTAAAAAAATCCCTGCCCGCAGTCTTTTCTTGGCGGGAAGAAAATCAGGTAAATCAAGCGAATCAAGGTTCAGACAATATAAAGGATAAGACGATAAAAATTGAAATACGAAGATATTACTAAACGCATCATCGGTGCCGCCATGAAAGTGCATAGTACTTTAGGCAATGGTTTCCAAGAAGTCATTTACCAGCGGGCTATGGCACTTGAAATGCCTTATTTTGATCTATCCTTTATTCGTGAAATGGAAATGCCTATTAACTGCAGAGATCAGCAAATTGGAACCAGAAGAGTTGATTTTTTTGTTAAAGAATGTATCCCAACTGAATTAAAAGCCATTATCAAATTAGAAGACGTACACTTAGCTCAAGCTATGAATTACTTAGAAGCATTCAATTTGGAAGTAGGATTGCTCATTAACTTCGGGGCAAAAAGCCTGGAATTTAAGAGGGTACATAATAATAGTTTGGACCCAGATGCTAAGGATTATGATGATGAGAAAAATTAGAACCCTGATTAATAGGATTAAACGATTAGCATGATTAAAAAAATCCCTGCCCGCTGTCTTTTCTTGGCGGGAAGAAAATCAGGTAAATCAAGCGAATCAAGGTTCAGACAATATTAACAACTACTAATTAAGAAGGCTAATTATGAAAAAATCGCTAATTAATAGAACCTTCAAGGTTTCCAAAACCTTGAAGGTTTTTCTGCTACTCACCGCCATGAGCCAAATAGGTGTGGCACAGAACTACTCCCTAAGTTTTGATGGAAGTGATGATTATGTGGATTGTGGCAATTCTGCTGATTTCAATGTTGTAGATGAGTTAACTATTTCTGTATGGATAAAGCCTAATGAAATAAAAAATGCTTCAATAGTTGATAGGTTACCTTACTCTGGAGACAATGGCTATCGTTTGAATACTAGGAGTGATGGT
>JBHHUM010000059.1:0-13115 GCA_046861645.1 Fidelibacterota bacterium
CCTTCCGCAGGATGCCCGCCTGACAGATCAGGGGCAGGCTGTGCATGATCCCGGAACGGGTCATTGACGTCGGTGTTTACTTCCACCGAACACCCCGCCAGCCCCGACCACCGGGAGGCGGGCAGGCGACCCTTGCAGGGATCAGTGACGGTTAATAAGGCAAGATTCTATAACCTGTCCCCGACCTGCGGTACGGAGCCATGCCTACATTTCATTACCTGTCTACTCCACCAGCTGGCGGATACGACAGACAGGTGGTATACAGCAGTCACAAACAAGTCCACCTGTCGGGTTCATGGGCTCAGCAACCTTCGAGGTTTTCCGAACCTCGAAGGTTCTTTCAACCACAGTGAGAGTTGATTCTTACGGTGGACATTCAATCCTACCTGTTTAAGTTCCATTAGCAGGTAGACAGCTTTGAGAGGATCTAAAAAGGAGCGCATCAAAAGAGAGAACCTCAAAATGAGGAAGCTCCGCAGGATTGTCGATTTGACGAGCGCAATACTATATCAGCAGCCGCTTGATTTAGAGTCAGCGCACGACCTTGTAGAAGCAGCCAGGAAATCTGTGTTGCAGCTGTTCCCCGATTCCGAAGAACAATTCGATCTTATCTACCGGACAAGGTTTTACCGCATCCTCCGGGAGAGAAGTATTTTGTCCGAGAACTAACTGTTCAACCGGCAACTTTCCCTTGAATCTCGCTGAGCCGACAGCTAATTTTGCCGACCAGGAACAAGACAACCATGACAGTTAAATCAGTAAAGCCATATCAACACTACAAAGGGGTTCCGGAACTGGCAGAGAACCCTGGCCGGAAGAAAAAACGACCGAAACTCATGGCAGTAGTTGATGAGGACAACTGTACCGGTTGTCAAGTGTGTGTCCCATTCTGCCCGGTGGACTGTATAGAGACCGTTCCCGCTGAAAAATATGGGATCCCCATCCCCCCGGTGCAAGTGCGGTGGAACGAATGCATCGGTTGCCAAATCTGCGCCCGGGTCTGCGATAAGCTTACCTGGGACGCCATCCGTATACTGCCCACTCAAGAATTCGAAGAACTTTACGACATCACCATTTCTTGAGAGGTGATCCGGCCCATGCCGGGTTTTACTCCAATCACATTGCTCCCCTAAACAGTGTTAACAGATTTTCCTTACCTTCACACGGTGGAATCTTCGTTATACAGTCAGGTTTAACGAGACAGGCGGCTTTAGCCGTCTTTTTTCGATTTTAGCTTGTCCATTTTGCACAGCATCCCTCGGAATGGACTCGCTAATAATTCTTTGTTTTATCTCTTTCTACTCCCGGGGATGGAAGGCAGGCAAAGGCTTCTTTTCAGGAAGTATAGAGCCCTTCAAATAAATACCTGCTGATATCTTTTGATAAGGCGGCAATTAAAAGACCACCTTAAATTATCGTCATATGAAGCAAGTAATTCTGGTTATAGATCAGGGCACGTCTGCTACTAAGGCATTCATTTACGATGTAGATCTGAATGTCATCCACAGCCATAAAATCCGTCATGCCATCCACCGGCCGAAACCGGGCTGGGCAGAATCCGATCCACAGGAAATAGCGCTCACCTGTAAACGCCTGATTAATGAACTGATGACATACTGCAGCGAGCAATCACTCCGGGCAGCGGCTATCGGGATGGCAGCCCAGCGCTCCACTTTCCTGTTCTGGAACAAAGAGACAGTCGAACCTCTGACACCTGCCATGAGCTGGCAGGATACACGAGCATCGGAAATACTGGACCGCTTCCGGAAGCACCATTCCCTTATCGAATCGAAAACAGGCATGCCGCTTAGTTCCCATTTCGGGGGACCCAAGTTTGCCTTCAGTATTGAGCACGATTCAGAACTGAAATCGCAAGTCGAAGATGGGGCTGCATTCTTCGGACCTCTCAGCGCTTACCTTACTCACACTCTGACCGGAACGGCATGTGTAGACGAATCCATTGCCGGACGGTCACTCTTCTTCAATCTGGAGTCCAGCAGTTGGGACAGCGAACTGCTGGATATCTTTGGAATTAGCAAAAACACCCTTCCGCCGTTAGCACCAACTTGCAGCAGTTTTGGTGATGTACGCCATTGCGGCCTCCCCTTGCTGTGCGTCCTGGGAGATCAGCAAGCATCACTTATAGGACATGGTCACCAGAAAAGCGGGGATGTAGCCATGAACTTCGGGACCTCGGGATCGGTTCAGGTGAATTCTAATTCAGACCTCGTCATAGTCCCGTCACTGCTCACCAATGTCCTCTGGTCAACAGAAACTCAGCGAAACTTTCTGCTGGAAGGAACTGTCAACAGTGTGGGCTCACTCTTTCGCTGGCTGGAGGGATACCTCGGTATTTCCCATGAGGATATGAAGTGGGACAGTCGCTGCTACAGAACCACACCGGGCGTCCTGGTACCGGGAATGAACGGCATTGCAGCGCCATACTGGACAGGCGAATTTGAACCGTTACTGACCGGTCTGGATAATGCAAATCCTGATGAAATCGTCCGTGCTGGGATGGAGTCCATCGGTTTCCTCGTAAATGATATCTGTGAAATTATACAGGCGGAAGGAGATATTAACTTCCGCCACATTACCATATCCGGCGGCTCAGGACGACCTCCTCTGGTTCAGTTCATAGCAGACCTCCTGCAGCATCCAATACACACTTCAGCCAATAGGGATATGACGGCCCTGGGCGTGGCGCGTTTGGTGGCAGAGCAGGTGTGGCCGGAACAAGTTGGAAAAAGAATTATCACTGTCGAGGAGAAATACTATCCTCAAATGTCTACATCAGAGCAGGAAGAGAAGATCAATGCCTGGCATGATGCACTTCAACAGTGCCAAATCATCAGATAGAAGGATGTGTGAAGCTACTAACCTAGATAATTCGCCAGCCCGACTTCATCATTCCCGCCACAAAAAAGTCGGACAGGCTGGCTCCCGGAGGACAGGAAGGCTATTAATAATATGCTTGGCGACAGTGCTTTATACTGGGAAATTGCTCAGCCCATCATTCATACGACAAATGATTTCGATACGAAACTGCTAATGTCAGCCGGCGATCAGGATGACCTTGGTTATCAGCAGGATTTTGCATTCAACGATTCCTTAAATGCCCATAACCACTGTTCCAGAGTAAAACTGTTTAGCGGGGAAGATCACAATTTCTTATTAGAGAATCTTGTACCTTCAGATATCGTTTTTTAAAAAATGCTCACTTTTTTAGATTCGGTCTGGCAAGGCACATTATGTCCTACGACGGGAATAAACTTAAATGATAATGGTTTAGTAAATGATTTCATTCTTGTTTAAAACTATCCCAACCCGTTCCATCCGCGAACCGTGATTCAGTATCAACTTGCAAATAACAGTATTTTGAGGTTGAGCATTTACAATCTTCTGGGGCAGGAAGTTCGGACTTTGGTGACTGAAAATCAAGCCTCAGGAAGCTATTTAATCGTTTGGGACGGTAAGAACGACGGTGGTGAATCCGTTACCAGTGGCATATATCTCTTCACGCTGAAAACCGGTGAATCTTTTACTGAAACTGAAAATATGGTATTATTGAGATAAACTGGGAAAATGGAATAAACCGGAGGTGGTAATTACAGTGGCAGGACCTTTATTGCATTCAGTGCGTCGAACATTTTCGAGGCTTTATCGGGGCGCCTGCCATAATTTTGTTTCACCGCCCACCATGTAATGTTTGTCTTATCGCTAACACGCAGACCTAACACCGAAAAGGACTAAGGAGAGTTATGAATAAAAATCATTTATTCTTCTGGCTATTATTAACATTAGTTTTTCATGGAATAGTTAGTGCGCAGCGACAATGGGAGCCAGCGGGATACGGAGCCAGCGGTAATTTTACTGGTGTCTATTTTGACCCCACACAAGCCGGTGTCGTGTATATTACCAGTGACGTAACAGGCGTATTCCGCAGTACGGACTATGGAGAGACATGGGAAGTTCGCTGTAGTGGATTGGGTAACTATCAAGTAGCTTCATTCGCTATTGATCCTTTTGATTCCAATACATTATATGCAGGCGTTGGCACATATTCCGGTCTTAGTGATAGAAATGGTATTTATGTGAGCCACGATGCTGGACACACATGGCAACAACTTGCCAGCACGGTTGCGGATACTATTATTTTTAAGCAAAACAGAACTGTCCAATCTATTGCACCTGACCCGTACAGACCAGGCGTTATAATCAGCGGCAGTTGGTTTAAAGGTATCTGGCGGTCAACGGATAGTGGAAATAGTTGGACACAGGTGTTCGTTGCCCCGGTCGTACCGCCAATACAGGCTGAATACATACAAACTAATTCTGATGATGTCAGCCCTTTCCGAGCGCCTGTTACAGTAATTCTTTTTCACCCAACGGATTCTAATGTGGCGTATGCCGGATTAGACGGTTATGGCATACTGAAAAGTTTAGATGCGGGGATCACCTGGAATACCATCAATACCGGGCTGCCCGATACGGTCTGGGTTAAACACCTTTCGATCAGCAGTGACGGTAATGTGCTCCATGCCGCTTTGGCTGAAAATGGCGTTTATAAAAGTATAGATGGAGGTAATACCTGGCAACATATTACCAGTACTTTACCTACTTCAACCCACGATTGGATCAGTGCGGTGGCTGCCCACCCGACTAATACGGATACTGTATTTTTCACACTGGCGTCACCTGATAGCCCAGTCATCTGGAAAACTGTTGACGGGGGAAATAATTGGTCTTTCGGTAGTGTAATTAATGACACTGTCAATTGTCCAACTGAGACCTGGCATACTAAAATATTTCCTTTTGGCGCTCATTATGCATGGCATATTGCCATGGATCCGTTTGATTCAGATCGCTTGTTCTTCGTTGACCTCTGGAGTGTTTTTCGCAGTACTGATGGCGGTATGACTTGGCAGGAAAAAGTGAAAGGGGCACAAAATACAGGTGTTGATAAGATTTTTACGGATACCAATCATCCCGATGGTGATCCCGACACGCTTTGGGCAACGCACATGGATGCAGGGCTTTTACGATCCTTTGATAAAGGCAATACCTGGGAAGCAATTTTACCTTCTTCTGCGAATACGTTATCAGAACTTGACTCATTGGCAGGGCACTATTGGGATTTTGCCATTGGAATTGATCAGGGAGTGAAATATCATTATGCAGGCGCTACGCCCTGGAACGAAAGTAAAAGCAGGATATTCCGAAGTACCAACGGCATTAATTGGGAAACCGTTTTTGCCGTGCCAAGAGATACTGATTTGGCACTACCTATTCAAAGAAAATCACCCAGGGCAATTGCCGTTGACCCTTCACAACCATCTACTGTTTATGCGGCTTTTGACAGTGATAGCATTTATAAATCGACAAGCAATGGAAATAATGGCAGTTGGACGGCAACTACAAGTCAACCCGGGAACATTTATAGCAGATATTACTGCAGTATGGCAGTGAACGACTACGGATGGGTATTTGTATCCAGTGAATATGGAGGTATATGGCGTTCAAAAGATGGGGGTGATTCATGGCAAACACTCATTACTCAACAGGACGATTCTCTTAGTTACCAGGTACTCGTTGCAAACGGTAAGCTTTATGCAACGGGCTATGACAAATTTGGAAATCCCAGCCAGCATTACAGCACTGATTGGGGTGATACCTGGCAGGAGTTTAATAACTTGTATCCTTCCAACAGTGTCGAGCACGCAGGAAGAGCTGTGGCTGTGGACCCTGCTGATTCCAATCACATTGTTTATGCTTTATTTGACAGGGCATATGATGGAGCCAATCGTTTGGGAATATATGAAAGTTTTGACAATGGAAGTACTTGGGATTATATGAATGATGGTTTGAAAAATCTGAATATCACGTCCATTACTTTTGGCAAAGACGGTACGCTTTATGCCGGGACCAATGGCAATGGAATCTGGTCCGTGAATCCTACCCTCTCGGCAGACGAGGAGACCGCATTTGTACCGTTGGGCTGGCGTCTGCAGCAGAACTATCCGAATCCGTTCAATCCGGAAACCACTATCCGCTACCAGCTTCCGGAAGCCGACCGGGTGACGCTTCGGATTTACAATCTCTTGGGCGAGGAAGTTCGTGCGCTGGTAAATGAAAAGCAGATAGCCGGGAATTACCTCGTAAGTTGGGACGGTAGTAACGACGCTGGGATGCTGGTGTCAAGCGGCGTTTATTTTTACAAACTGAAAGTCGGAAAATCGTTTGTCGCAACTCGTAAAATGGTCTTGCTGAGATAAATGGAGAGAATAGGATGAACTGGAGATTTATATTCATCGCAGCATACCTCATCTGCATTTGTATGAATGTTGAAGCACAAACATTCATCGAATACGCCGATAATCCTGTTATCGATACTCTCAGCACAACAGATCAGAGCGAGTTTTGGACCCGGTGGAAATCCGACCCCTGTGTCATCCATTGGAGTGCAGACAGCTTAAGTATGTATTACGGTACGAATAATTACGGAGTATCCACCCAAATCGGAACCGCTGTTTCGGCCGATGGCAACAACTGGGTTGAAAAGAGACGCTCCAGTACTTCCTCTTGGGAGTCCGGGAAGCTGGGATGACACCGAAGTGGAAACGCCTTATGTTATTTTTATCCCTACCAATCCCGATTCCATGAAATATATGATGTGGTATTCGGGTGCAACCCCTGACAGCAGCTTATTCGACACCGTTTGTCTCGGCTTTCCTTTAGACCAGATTGACCTGGCGTATTCTGATGACGGACTGAGCTGGACCAAATACAACAACCCGGCAAACGATTCTCTGCCCCTCTTTGCGGAAAGCGACCCGGTACTAACTATCTCCTCATGGACAGATTGCACACCGGATGTGGTGAATGAGAAAGCCTTTGCGGTGGCGGAGCCCTGTGTGCTGTACAAAAGCGGTACATACAAAATGTACCATATCGGTTTAGGCTGTTCTACCCCATTCTGTTTGCCGCAAGAAGATTTGAGGTACAGGGTACTGTATGCTGAATCGGCTGATGGCATTAACTGGGGACCGTTCCAAGTCATTGTGGATATTGGGGATTCAGACGCCTTTGATAGCAGGGTTGTTTATAGTCCGGACGTAACAAAACTAGACAATGAATACTGGATGTTTTATGCCGGAGGAGCTGATACAACTCTTGATGTCTGGAATTGTGATATGGGGTTGGCCATCCCTCAAGATGGCATTAATTTCACCAAAAGCGCCAATAATCCTTTAATCCAAAGAGTCGCCGCCAGTTGGACGGATTATGGCATGAATGCAGCTTCCTCTATTATATTTCACGACACATTCAGGGTTTATTACAGCGGTTTGACTTTTACGCCATCTATCATGCCCACAATTGGCTATTCTTATCTGGATTCAACCTTAATCATGACGGTGAAAGATGCCGGCGGGAGCGGAATCCCATCTACTTTTGAACTTTCACAGAACTATCCGAATCCATTCAATTCTGTCACAACCATTACATACAGACTGTCGACTGACGGCCGGATTAGATTGACTATTAAAAATCTGTTGGGAGAGAATGTGCAGACATTAGTGAATGAGTACGAATCAGCAGGAAGTTATTTTGTGGCTTGGGATGGAAAAGATAGGTTGGGAAAAGATGTAACAAGTGGAATATATTTTTCTCAACTCAAAGTTGATAATCTAATGATGACTAAAAAACTAATATTGATCAGATAAATCAGACAGAGCAACAGTATGAAAGCAAAACTAACAGTCTCGACCCTATTATGCTGGTCATTTGCTTCCATATCACCGGCTCAGGACAATTGGACGAAATATGCTGGGAATCCGGTTCTTCAGCGAGGAGAGTATCCGGAGTGGAATTGCTTCGCCGTTGCGGACCCGACCGTTATCAATGATAACGATACATTAAAGATGTGGTATTCCGGAGCGGGATACCTTGGTGCGGATACGGTCGCCCGCGTACGCTTCGGGTATGCATGGTCCGTTGATGGTGGGGTAAATTGGACACAATATACCGATAATCCGGTTATGGACGTGGGGGAAGCAGGGGAGTGGGACGGTATGAGCATCGAGACACCTTGCGTAATAAAGGATGGCGATACACTGAAGATGTGGTATATGGGCTACCATTCGAATTCTGATTTTTTCGATTATCTCGGTAGTATCGGATATGCCTGGTCGCTGGACGGCATCACCTGGACAAAATATCCCGACAATCCCGTTTTAACCGAAGGAATCGAACCCTGGGGTGATTGGATATACTATGCCCTGGAAAGTCCATCCGTCATTAAAGAAAACGGAGTGTATAATATGTGGTTCGGTGCGGCAATGTTTGATAAGTCCTGGAATCCTAACAGTGAGATGATCGCTATTGCCTTTGCTACTTCACCTGATGGAATCAACTGGTCTTTCGATATCTTGAGTAATCCTGTATTTATCAGAGATACTTTTGCCGTTTGGGATTCCGGAGGCGTGGAAGACCCGGAAATAATCAAGCTGGAAGATCAATATGTTATGTATTATACCGGTACGGACGCAAAAGCGGAATGGGAGAACCCTCAGACTCATTTCCAGACAGGATTGGCTCGTTCCGTGAATGGCATAAACTGGGTAAGAGACATTCATAACCCTATTTTGCCAGTGGGTTCGGCAGGCGAATGGGACCGTTTCCAGGCAGCCGACGTAGCTGTGGTTTCCATTGAGGATACACTACGAATGTTTTACACCGGAATCGACACGGCAACGCAGATATGGCCGGATTATTATTATGACGTGGGGTATGCCTGGATAACCATCGATACCGGTACAGTAGAAACACAGGAGGAAGAGCCTTTTATCCCAGGAGATATTCGATTGTCCCCAAATTATCCGAATCCTTTTAATGTCATTACTGTTATTGATTATCAAATCCTTCAATCGGGATGGATCACCCTGCAAATTTTTAACGTGTCGGGCAGGGCTGTTAAAACACTGGTCAACGAATACAAGACTGCAGGCAGATATACGGTGACGTGGAACGGAAAAAACGATCCCGGAAACGCTTCCGGCAGCGGCATATATTTCTATCAGCTAAAAAGCAAAAATTCGATGAGGATTAAAAAATTGATTTTACTTCGGTAGATTGGGGAATATGGATGAAATCTGTTAATCTGCTAACCAAATTTAATTGCATCGCTGTTGAATTTATGTTCACATGGTCGGTTGTGTTATTTGATGTTGTGATGGCCCAATCCGTTTACTTCGATGACTCAGACCCGGGAATCATGAAATTGGGTAATGCCATGTATTACGAAGTAGCTTTTCGGAAAACCAACGGTTACATTGCCTGTCTCAAAGATAAGACTACTGGACATAACATTTCTGCTGGGTCTCGATACGAACATCTCTGGGGGATTAAAGATATGGAAGCGGATCAGTTCAATTTTGGCGGAGGAGATTATGACACATCAGGGGAAAACATGTTTTCGTATGTCTGGGATGATTCAAATCAAACTCTTGATTTTTATTACACACCCGATTCTACTGCCGATCAGGGATTAATCGCTAAGGTACAGATCAAAGCCACGGATAATTCTTATTTTGACCTTCAACTCACTCTTACCAGTGAATATGGCGAGCCGATACAAATTATCAGTTTCCCCTCAAATTTGATTTTTCTGGAAAATGATGTAGAGGAAGCGTACCTGCCCATCATCCCCGGCGTCGTACTGGAGAGATCTTTCTTCCTGCAGAGCCGATCTTATTCATATATTTATCCCGGCTGGCCCGGCGTCTTTGCAGATTTTGTTTACCAGAAGCTGTATAACGGTGGTCTTGCTCTGTATTCATTAGGGTAAAGTACCAGTTTATTTTGTTATTGTTTCAGATATAAATAGTGGGTGGGGGCATGGAATGAATACAAAACTAACTGGAGATGATCCACTTAATTTTAATCACTGGTGTTTTGTAGAACCTCAAAATGATACTACAAATGTTCAGCCAGGGGGATGGAATATTCCATATAATACTATTGTAGGGATAAGGGCTTTAGATGGATTTAATACTGTTGGAGGGCCCACTGTTGTTCCCATTATATATTTTTCATTAGATGATGAAGGAAACCCCAGCTTATATTATCAAAACCCAGACCTAATCTTAGAAAGACCTGAAATCTCTGTTGCACAGGAAAACCCTGAAATACCATCACAATATGTTTTAGAGCAGAATTATCCCAATCCATTTAATCCAAAAACAACAATAACATATAATCTTCCAAAAAGAGAAAAGGTCTCACTGGATATTTATGATATTAAAGGAAGAAAATTAGAAACACTTGTTAATGGTGTGCTGGATCAAGGACAGCACAAAGCTTTATTTGATGCTTCAAAATACAGTTCTGGTGTTTATTTATATAGAATTCAGACCGAAAGTGGATACAGCAAGGCGAAGAAGATGGTGGTTGAGAAGTAGAGAATCAAGTAGTGTAAACTATCGTCCAAAATACGAGGAGAACAGGTCTTATTCTGTACATCACCAGTAGTAAACTTCCTCACATAGGATTTGCAAAAGAATATCTGTTTATCTTCATACTTAGTATGACGTATTCCTCTCCGGACTATATCACTACTAAAACAATATTTGCATCTTATATTCACTGGAAAACCTAATTGAAAGGAACCTTAACCTAATGTATCTTACTTTACGATTTCATAAATGTCAACGAAGCTGACACATCCAACGCAAGAAGAGAATTTATACTTGGCATTATGCCCTACAAATGAGTGATATTATCTGACAGTAGACAGCATGAAGGAAGAACTTAAAGATGTCCCCAGTCGGGAGGAAGCGTGGCAGCTCCTCTGCGAATACACCCAATCCGATTCCCTCCGCCGGCATGCCCTGGCCGTGGAACACATCATGCGGAAGCTGGCAGAAAAGTATGGTGAAGACCCAAACATCTGGGGCATTACAGGACTGCTGCATGACTTCGACTATGAACGCTACCCTACTGCTGAAGAACACCCCTTCGAAGGCAGCAAAATCCTGAAGGAGCGGGGCTATCCTGAAACGGTCCGCAGAGCTATCATGAGCCATGCCAATTATACCGGTATTCCCAGGGATACACTCATGGCACGGGCACTCTATTCATGTGATGAACTCACCGGGTTCATCTTTGCTGTGACTTATGTTCGGCCGTCAAAGTCCATCCATGAGGTGAAGGTCAAGTCAGTTACGAAGAAACTGAAGCAGAAAGCCTTTGCAGCCAGCGTCAATCGTGACGAAGTGGCGGAAGGGATGCAGGAGCTGGGCGTAGAGCGGACGGAACATATCCAGTTCATCATTGACGCCTTAAAGGAAAAAGCAAAAGAGCTGGGACTGGAAGGGGAGCTAAAAGTGTAAAGCTAAAGGTTGTAAGTAGCGAGTTCATTCCGCGGGATGCTGTGTAAAATGAACACGCTAAAATCGAAAAAAGAACGCTGAAACGTCCTGTGTGGGGAGACAGAAAAGCAAAACGATTAGAAAACAACTCCGTAAGGTGTAGAATAATAGTATTCTGAAGTCACAAAGGTCTTTCTCTATCACTACCCAAGTAACGTAAGCCGCACCCACAGATCGCCGGCAGTTCCGGCAATGACAATGAACCAACCGAAAGGGTTTTCCGGTAATGGTATAGCGGTATTTTCCACAGAAACATTTTCCCTGAATTTTATTTTCACTTGTCTCAGTTACATGGGATATTGAGATCAGTTCATTCTCAGGTCGCCAGCAGACCCAATTCCGAAATCAGCAGCTTTATCCACTCGCAGACCACTCTCCAGGTACTGCAGCAGTACTTTAGCCCGAAGCGAAAGGTTGTTCAGTTCCAGTAATTTCTGCTTTTCTTGAAGTTTGATAGCTAAGTGAGTTATGATAAGATTTACTGCCATTTCAAAATCCAATCCTTCTCGAAAAAAGCGGGTGGCAGCAGCAATAAGATTATCACTACCTTCAATATCAAACTGCTGAAATATCTTTTCTTGAAGGATTGTTGGATCTGATTCACCAACTTCATCCTTCAAGGTTTCCACCAGGGCCATACGGTAAGGTGTATCGCTGGGAATTTCCTTAATCTTCACTTTATCCATACCCACTAGTAAAATATCATAAGTTCCATCCGGACGACTCTTCTTCAACGGCATATACCCCAACGTACCAATAGAGTATATGGGGGGTGAGCCCTTATAGTCTTTCTTGTAACCGGGTTTAAGGAGGGTCATACAGATCAGTTTATCCCCTGAGGATACATCTGCGACCATGGTCCGGTAGCGTTCCTCGAAAATATGCAGCGGCAGGAAAGTGTGAGGGAAAAATACCACATCCGGAAGCGGGAAAATAGGGACACGATCTGAGAATTCTGTTAGTGACTCTTGTAAATTATTACTCATTAATCCACTCCAAATAGTATCCATCATCCTGGTTAACTACCCTATACTTTGGCACTGCTACTTTCTGGTTCTCCACAGCTACTCCTGTACGGCAGTTGAACTCCCAGCCATGCCAGGGACAGGTTACAACACCGGCAGTTACTACTCCTTCTCCCAGTGAACCCCCCCGGTGTGGACAGGTATTATCCAAAGCGTGTAACTCACCATTAATATTAAATAATGCTACAGCGCAATCACCAACAAAAAGGACTGAACCGTTCTCCTTGTCAGGTAAGTTCTCAGGTGGAATTTTGATTAGCATAAATCATGTATCCAACGCCAATCTCGTTTAATGGTTCGATATTATTTGCGTATCCTTAAACACTTCACTGAAATTAAATCTGTATTGCATCATGATGTAAGCAAATGATATTTCAGGGCGTCTATGAAAAAGTAGCAATACCAGACCAGCCCCGTAGCTCTCCATCTGGTGGAAGTTACACTAATAAGGATTCCAATGACAAGGTTCCCAAGGGCAAATCACGAACAGTGGGAAGGACAGTAAATCCCTAATTCCGATATTGGAATCTTGCAAAAATCACAACAGATTGTAATTCCAACAATTAGATTGAGCAACGTATTCACTTGATAAGTGAAAATATTAATTGATGCATAATACGTTGTTTTTTATCGAATGTTTTTCCCCTCTACTTTATCCTCA
>JBHHUM010000060.1:0-13091 GCA_046861645.1 Fidelibacterota bacterium
ACATTGGCATCGAATGCCATGAGGTTACTCAGGCGGATTTCCAATTTCTCCATTGTAAAACCAACTATAGATAGAGTACCGGCAGTACCTAAAAGAGCATAGGCTAATTCCTGACCAGCTTTCGTACCGGACATCTCAAAGATCTTCCATTGATTCGCAGGTGCTCCCATCTTGCCACAGATTTCCTTGACGTGCTTCTTAATATCACGGATATTCATCCCTGTGGTGTTCAGAGTTTGGGATATACCCACCTGCTCCAGTTGATCTAATTTCTCCTGAGCTATGTCCAGCGCAAGCACGTACGCGCCGGATACCTTCGCCAGTTGTACAGCGTAGATGCCTACACCTCCCACACCTATCACTACTGCAAAATCCCCGGCTCGAATTCCACTTTTTATCATCGCCTGATAGGGTGTCGCTACGGCATCGGCAATAACTGCTAACTCAGCCAGGGTATGGTTCTGAAGGGGTTCCTCAGGAACCTCAATCAGGAAACGGGCAGGAACAATCACATGACTGGCGAAGCCACCATGGAAGTCATTACCAGGCATCTTCTGGTGCTGGCAGATATTGCTTCGATTTTGACGGCACAGGTCGCAATCGCCGCAGGGAAGTACGGCCGGAATGATGACGGGTTTTCCTGACAGATCTGACGGACCCTCCAGTACAATTCCACTGATTTCATGTCCCAGCGTCAAGGGTAAGTCGTGACGTGTCGGGACATCATAAAACCAGAAACTGAGGTCAGTGTGGCAAACGCCACAACCAGAAACTTTGATTAGGGCATCTCCCTCCTCTAAGGAGGGTAGTGGTCGTTTGGTCAACTTGAAAGATTGACCCTTATTCACCATTTGCCAGGCTGAAATGGTATCCATTATTCTACCTGCTTTATGCCGTCGGATTTTCGATCAATATTGCGGTACCCTGTCCACCACCGATACAGGCCGAGGCTATCCCATAGCGAGCGTTTCGACGGCGGAGTTCCAGCGCCAGGGTATGAGTCAGTCTCACTCCTGTCGCTGCCAGAGGGTGTCCGATAGCAATCGCCCCGCCATTAACATTCAGTTTACTTCGATCCAGATGCAATTCTCTCTCCACGGCAAGAATTTGTGCTCCGAAGGCTTCGTTGACTTCAAAAAGGTCAATATCCTCCATAGTTAAACCGGCTATTGTCAAAGTGTTAAGAATGGCTGAAACAGGACCGATACCCATGATTTCGGGCTCGACCCCGGTAGAAGCCGAGGAAATTATCCGTGCCAATGGTTTAATTCCTTTGGTTTTTACCAAGTCTCCAGAGGATATAACGACTGCCGCCGCACCATCCACGATCCCACTGGAGTTACCTGCGGTCTGTACGCCATCTTTCGCAAAGGTGGGACGGAGGGCGGCCAGTTTCTGCCTGTCAGTGGGACGAATATTTTCGTCCGCATCCAGCATTGCTTTACTTGGTGTTGTTTTATATTTACGTGTTTTTAGAGGATTCATCTCATGGCTTCCCGATGCTACAGACACCATTTCCTCCATCAATGTGCCGTCTGTAGTTTTTTCGGCCGCGAGGGCATGTGATCGATAGGCATATTCATCTGCTTCATCTCGGGTAATGTTGTACTTCCGGGCCAGGTTTTCTGCAGTTTGTCCCATGGAACAGCTCACAGCAGGATCGTACAGACCTTCCCACAGCATGTCGCCAAAATGGAGCCCACCCAACCGGTATCCGGTGCGGTTGCCAAAGGAGGCCGTTGGAGCCAGGGTCATATTCTCCGCTCCACCAGCTAAAATGACCTGGGCTTTACTTAGGGTGATCTGTTCTGCGGCAGTAATAATTGTTTCGAAACCGGAACCACAAATTCTCTGTACGAGCTGGGCCGGGACGCTTTGTGGGATTCCGGTGTAGAGGCCGATGTGTCGCGGTAAGTAGATAGCATCGAAACTGGCTTGAATAATGTTAGCAAAGACGACATGTTGAATATCCTTAGGTTCTAAACCCGATCGTTCTATAGCAGCCTTACTGGCGATGATCCCCAAGTCGGTAGGTGAGATTCTCCCCAGTGTACCACAAAATTTACCAAAGGGAGTCCGCGCTCCTTCCAGGAGATAAATATCGGCGTATAGTTGCCCGAATTGATGTTTAGTGTTCATGTTTGGAAAGGATGTTTATTTCTGGTTCTAAGCTGCCATTATTCCGGGCCAGAGCAGCTGCACCCTGAGCGATGACGAATTGAGGATCAGCGCTGACGGTGATCTTTATACCGAGTTCTGCTCCTAAGAGTTCGCCCAGAAAAGGATGGTAAGCGATGACCCCCCCACAGAGGAATAGAGGTAGACTACTATTTACGGGTAGCTTACAAATTCGATTAACAATGGAAAGATAAATTCCCCTGGCGATTTCTTCGAGGGGTACTCCTTTGAATTTCCATCCCATGATTTCTGTCTTGGCAAAAACAGTGCAAAAGCTGTTAATCGTTTTGTCCGTTGTGGTTCGTTGAGCAAAATCATTCATCTCCGTGATATCCAATTCAGCCTTTTCAGCAATTTCGGTGATGAAGGCTCCTGTGCCGGCAGAACACTTATCGTTCATGTAGAAATTTCTTACTTCACCACGGGGTCCACTCTCAATAATCTTGATGTCTTCTCCGCCTATATCGAGAATTGATTTGTGGATAGGATGCAACACAGAAACTCCTGCAGAAGCACAGACAAGTTCAGTCTTTTTAATGTTACCCTGATAGCTGTTGCGGCCGTAGCCAGTTGTGCAGGTTTTCTTGATCATATATCTACTTTGGAGGTAATCGATGACATCATTGAAAGCTTCACGATGCCGACTGAGTGTAGGAATTACTTTCCTGAAAACTGGATTACCATCCTGATTGATAACTACAAACTTTGTGTAGGAAGAACCGAGATCAATTCCCAGATAGTATACCGCTGCTGACACGTAAGCTCGCTCCCTATTCTCCTTTATGTTCTAAAAGATTGATCAAAGTCGTAATGGTTTGATTAACAGGTGTAGGCAGTGAATGTTTCTCGCCGTAAGCTACGATCCTTCCGTTTAGGTAGTCAATTTCAGTAGGCAGGTTGTTTTCGATATCGATCAACATGGAGGGTTTATGTCGTCCACCTTTATTCAGGTACTGGATGCAATAGGATAAGAAATCTTCTCCCAGATCAATTCCTTCTGCCCTGGCAATATTAATGGACTCTTTCAATATTTCTTCTACCAGATTTACCCCCCAACCCGTAGCCATCACACCCTCCATGGTTCGTCGGGAAAGGGCACAAACAGGGGAGAGGGAAGCGTTCAGAATCGCTTTTTCCCAAGTGTACACTCTGATATCGTCTGGGATTACTGTAGGTAGGTTCACGGAATCGAGCAGAGTAGTAATCTTGGTGGCTATCTCTTTACCGTGAGAATGTAACGGTGCGACATAATTGGGTGGATTGAAGAAAGTGACGCGAACCGTATTTTTATCTATCATGTTTCCAGCGTAATTGATGACCATACGCAAGGTCACCTTCTCCCCGAAAGTATCAGCCACCTCCATTTCGTTGTCAAGCCCGTTTTGAGCACTCATTACAAAAGTATGCTCACCTTTTATCTCTGCCAAGTCGTCTATTACCAACTTCAGGTAGGGTGTTTTCACGCTGATAGAGATCAGATCCAGGTCGTAATTGGCGAGTTCCCGGGCCCCGTAACAGATATCTGAAACCTGAATATCCTTTTCGATAGTTTGCCTCAAGTGGATACCGGATTTTTTGATCAGGTTGATTTTATCCCGGTCGATATCACAGACAATAACATGAGCTCCTGCTTCTACAAAATGGGCAGCCAGGGTTGATCCTACTGGACCTAAGCCTATCACAGCTATGCGTAATGGGTTAGAAAATGGTTTACTCATTCTAAGTCTCCCTGGCTTTAGCAGTCAGAAGTTCAATGAATGTTTCTAATTTTGTTCGTGTCTGTCCTTCTGAAAAGAAACGCAAATCATTTAAATCGCCATCGATACTCAAGGTATCAATACCTGTCTCTTTCTGGACTCGTTTGGGAAGTCCAAACCGGCTGTTGGCATTATTGAAACAGGTCTTTGAATCGTGAAAAATCACCCCGTCAACTTTGAATTCCTCCAGCATCCTTTTCAACATGGTCAGCTTTGTATTTTCGCCCCGGTTGATGAAAATCTGAGTATAAGCGTAGGCCATGGATTCCAAAGGTTTATCAGGATCGAAATCATCGAATACCCAGCTGTTGCAATACGTGGATGCTACTACTGAAGTGTTATACTCAACCAACAGGTCAGCAAACCAACGGAGACGACCCCAGATGGGCATCCCCTCCCAATAGAGGCGTGTCCTTTCATCAGGAACAGCGCCTACATTGTTACTTACAGCTTCTTGCAACTCGAGAAGCAGTTGCTCATAGAAATCGATGCAAACCGGAGTTCCTCGCAGAACTACGATTGGAGCCATCAGAATACATCCGTCGAAAAATGTCAGGGGAGCCGGGGAATTTTGAGCCGTGCTTAACACTTGTTTCCACAGTTGTGATGCCTTATAGCTTAAGCGGACTGTTTCTACCAACCGCGCTGGATCCATTTTATTGCCGGTGATCTCCTCTCCAGAGGTAATGAGCCTTTGCAACTGAGTCGTAACATGATTGATATCTGCTTTGGTGATCTCCTCCAGGTAACGGGGGGGGAAAATACCTACCACAGGACAATTATATTCTCGTCCAAAAAAGTTGAACCATTCTGCTACTTCCCGGCACTGGTTAGTGTTGAAAACGATGAGGTCTGGTTGTGGGATGGCGGGTAGCCCATAGGCACTGGTCAGGGGAGTCTCGTGCAGGAGCCAGGCGCCAATATCTGCGGTCAGATAAGAGCATATTTCACTGTTATAACCGGCCTGGTGGGCTTTAGGGATGTACTTTTGAGCTGTTCTTGATGCCCCCAGAAGAGCACCATGGTTTTCGGGAAAATATACTTCGAAACCAAGCGCTCTGAGAATCTCTGCAGGACCGGCGCTGGTACACCAGGCAATTGGAGATTTCATACCCGTGAAGTACTCTTTCAAAATAACTTTTAAGGCTGATTGTGATTTCAAACGGGGCATCTCTACTCCAGGTTGATGACGTATACTTTATCAGATAGCACCATTTCAGAATTGTAAAGGTGCTCGATATTTGCTTTGAAAACCTTCGCAATTGTATTCGGTGCCAGCTTCATGGAAGGAGTCAGTTCTTCATTTTCGATACTGAGCTCGTAATCGATCAACATGGCTCTTTGGGGCCGAGCATACTTGATATCAATAGATTTGTTCAGCTCTCGGAGGCAATCGTTTAAACAGACGGAGAAATCTCCCAGATTTTGTGGACACTTGCACCTGCTCTTAAGCTGGGATTCATCAGGAATTTGTTTGAACATCTCCTTGTTAGGAAACAGGAGGGTGACAGGATAATCCTTTCCACTGCCGGAGACATAAGCATACGAAATATAGGCACAGTCCTTACCGATGATATTCTCAATTTCAGTCGGAACCACCTTTTCGGCATTGCTAAGTTTAAAAATCCGGTCTTTCCGGCCAATGAGGCGCAATCCATGTTTGGTTAACTCACCTACATCTCCAGTATAAAACCAACCGTCTTTAGTCAATACCCTATCAGTCTCTTTAGTGTTCTTGTAATAACCGGTCATAATATTGGGTCCTTTGACCATGATTTCGCCATCATCTGCCAGTTTAAGGGAAATACCCGGTATGGGTTTACCTACAACCCCGGGAGATCGGGGCAGGTTGGGATTGGTTACTGTGCAACAGGGCGATGTTTCGGTGAGACCCCATCCTTCAATCACAGGAATATTCCGTTCGATGAAAATCTTGGCGATATTCTGTGGCAGGGGTGCTGCAGCTGTAAAGATAAAGCGCAATTCATTGTGAAAGATCATCTTTTCTATTTCAGTTGATTGAAGCACACGGGTGGCTATCTGTTGATAGATGCGGGGTACGCTGAAAAATACAGTGGGCAGAACTTGCTGCCAGTTATCCAACAGGATTTCGATGTTTTTTCCGAAACCATGTTCCAAGGAAAGGACGGCACCGTTGGTGATAGCGGCAAATTTTTCGAAAATGCCACCGAAGCTGTGGTGCCACGGCAGGTAAGAAAGTATTCGATCAGTGTTACTAAGCTTCCATAATACTTTCATGGCTGCCTGTTGGGATAGAATGTTAGCATGTGTCAATTGCACACATTTGGGTCGACCCATTGTCCCGGAAGTGTACATCATCAGAGCAATGGTCCCGGGATCTAATTCTTCACCTGATATAGCGGTTCCCATCCCAGTAGATGATAGCAGCTCACTGAATGGTATCAGGTTAGTAAACTTGTCTGAACTGATGGGGGAGAAGTGGATGATCCACTCATATTTACGTGGATTTTCCAATTTATTAAATTGCTCCTGATCAGCAACGACGACCAGACGAGGTTCACAAAAATTGGTTAACCTGTTAGCTTGGTTGGCAGGATAGCCAGCAAAGATTGGAACAGAAATGGCACCCATGGACATTACTGCCATGTCCAACACTAGCATATCCTGACAGTTCCTGGATAAAATGGCTACCCGCTCCCCTTTTCTCAAGTGCAGGTCAGTCAGTGAACTTTGGAGAGCAATAACGCTCTGAGTAAAATCCTGCCAGAGCAAGGGAATATATTTGCCGTCCTGAGATTCCTGAAAAATTGGTTTAAGGGAAAATTTCCTTGAGTTGGTATTCAGCATTTCTGCCAGGTTACGGGGGAAATCTGGCAGGGGCTGATTGCTGTGAAGGATATGACGAGTCATGCTTGAGCTTCCAGTAGTTTAAAGTGCCTGTGGCCACCCCAAAGAGCAGCCCCGATAGCGCCCGCCGCGTAACATTTTTCTGACGCGAAGATTTCCAGGGCCATATTCCGTTCCACTTTCAATTCGTTAATGGCAGCTATTAAGCCCCTGTCTTGAGCCATACCTCCAGTTAGAGCTACAGGTGATTCCACTTTAAGTTTCCTGAGGAGCTTTATGATCCTCCTGGCAATGGAAAGGTGAATACCTTTAACAATATCTGGAGTCGGAATGCCCTGTGAAACCATATTTATTACATCTGTCTCGGCCAGCACGGCACAGATGCCGCTGGTTTTTGCTGGATCTTTTGATTTCAGCGAGAGTGGTCCTACTTCGCCAATCGTGACCCCGAGATATCGGGTGATGTTTTCCAGGAACTGTCCGGAACCGGAAGCACACTGTCCAGTCATAGCGTAATTCTTTACCCGGGCCCCTTTCTCCAGAGAGATGACCCGACTGAATAACGCCCCCATATCCACTACGGTACGAACATCAGGATGAAAATGGTAAGCACCCCGGGCGTGAGTCGTCATGCTGTAAAAGTGTCCCCGCTTTTTAGGTACCAGTTCTCCTTCACCGGTGGAAGCCACATATAACAGATCCTCATAGGAGAGATTATGCTGCTCCAGTAAAATTTGTATTGTCTTCTGGATGAGTATGGTAGGATTTCGTTTTCTTATTTTTTCATTAATAATAGCGATGATCCTTGAATTATTACCATAGTCTATAAGGGCATATTTAATAAAGCTGCTACCCACATCTATTCCCAGAGTGTAGCTCATCAGGAGTTCTTTCTTCTGGCGCTGAAGAGGGCAGCACCCAGAGCCCCCATGAAAATGGAGTCCGGGTGGTTATTAATTTTCAGTGTACCATAGTTTTCATGGACCATTTGCTTCACATACTTGACTACGGCAGTATTACGGGCAACTCCACCAGTGAAAGTGAATTCATTACGGACACCTCCTGAGCGAGCAAGAAGAGCAAAGGCTCTCAGGACAATGGCTTTATGGAGTCCAGCCAACACATTTTCCTTCTTTTCACCAAGATTTAGATATTCTCTGAGTTCTGCTCCGGCGAATACGGTGCAAGTGCTGCAAATGTTGGCTTCGTAATCTGCTTCCATGGCAATAGGTCCCAGTTCTCCAACGCTGATATTCATTTCGTCCGCAATGTAGCCCAGGTATCGACCGCAACCGGCAGCACAACGGTCATTCATCTGGAAACTGGTTACCAAACCGTGTTTATCAACCTGGATCGCCTTTGTATCCTGCCCACCAATATCCAGTACTGTTCTTGTCAGGGGAAAACAGGCGTGAGCACCTAAAGCGTGACACAGTATCTCTGACTTGATGTGTTGTTCTTCAAAGGGGAGCAATTGCCGACCATAGCCAGTACCCACATAATCAGCTGGTTCGAGAGACAGCTCTGAAACCTGATTCAAAGGTTCTTCCAGTACTTTGCATTGCTCGGACATTTCCTCAGGCAAAAGGGTAATGGCTTCTTTTACCAGCGGTCCAAAGTCTGGATGTAAGGCTTCATTTTCCACCGGTGTAATGGAGCGATCATACAGAGCAATTAGATGTTCGTACAGGGTAATATCTTGTTCTTGGATCTGGTGCATATATACGCTGCTGAAAAGCTCTCTGAAGAATTCGGAAGAGGTGGATACTTCACTATTAAAAAATCTATCCCTGATTTTATCCAGGATAGTAGCGGTGAGTGAAGTAACGATGGGGCCAATTTTTTCCCTGAGTGCGATATCAGGAATAGACTGGCTATTGGCAGCCATGGTGGCCATCAGTTTATGGAATCGTTGTTGAAATTCCAGGAAGTGGAATCTATTTTCCAGGTGAGGGAATATCTCGTCCCAGTTAACCCCATTGGCAGCATCTTCCTTCAGTTTATTATAGAGGAGAGAGAAGCGGGCATTGAACTCTGCTTCAATGCGGGCTATATCAGCAGCCACTTCATAATTTGAGCGGGTATTGGTAATGCCCCGGCCTATGATTTTTCCCTGACGGTTGGTGATGACAGCTTTAGAAGTCGTGGAACCTAAATCGATGCCCAGATATACTTTCATTATCTACCGCTTTTAATGACTTGGAACTGCAACAGTGCTATCACACCAGAACCTCATCTGACAATATTTCGTCATCTACTTTGATGGATTGTCGCTGTTCGAGCATCTGGAAAAAGGAATCAAGCCTGTTTTTAATATTGGAATAAGAGTAGTACCGGGGATCTACCAGATCAGTTTCGATAAAACCGACGGGGATTCCCAGGCGATCTTCAAGCTCTCGCATTATCACTAACTGTCCAGCGGAGAAGGAGTTGCAACTTTTAATGGAATTTACCAGCAAACCATCTGCGTGGTAGCGCTTTATGAATCGCTCCAGAAGATCGATACGCTGAGGAAGATTACGGTTGGTATAGCAACCCAGACAGTATTCCGCCATGCTACTGAGTGGATTGTCTGCAGAATGTCTGAAACCGTCATCATAGACACCACCAACCCGGGTGTAAGTTGACCCTACGAAAACAGCTCCCTGGTCATAAAAGATCTTCCAGAAATTCCTGAAATGTGTCCAGTTAGGTGGGCCCTCGACAACGAGGCGAAATCGCTCGTTTTCCAAGTAACCATCGGGAGTGATAGGGCCGAGATTGTTGTGGATTCGGTAGGTCACCTCTTTTGCTAATTCTCGGTAGTATTCAACACAACTCTCATTGCCCCGAAATGCGGTGAAGATGGGTCCAATATAATAAACTCCACCAAAAAACGCATCGATGGGAGAAGGCTGGTTTTGAGCGGAGTCGAATATTTCAATTAACAGGTCTTCTGCCTGAGCTGATAGATCCATTTTTTCAGCAAGTTTCTCGAGATGAAATTTTTTACCACTTACCTTCTCCATTTTGGGGATCACTTCCTGGATAAGCTGGTTCACGATATAATCAACCGCATGGGGTTCTATTTTACCTGATTCCTGATAGGGTATATGTAACATGGCAATTTCAGAATGGGGGTAAAGGTGCTTCAGGTTCTCGAACCACTTCATAAAGACAAAACAGCCGGTATAGCTCAGGAGGAGGAGGTCGGGGTCAGGGAGCTGTTGGCCGGTGGGACCGATATTGCCCTGCAGCATCATGCCTATATCGCACTTGACGTAGGAACAGACATCCTCAGAATAGCCCAGGTCCTCTGCCTCGCGAATGTAGTCTCTCGATTTTTTGCGCATACCGGACTGGAGAGCATTGATTTCCGGGTAGACCGGGAGCATGTCGAAGGTATAGATGAGTTCCGTGAGGTTGCCGGGGACGAAGGTATAAACTACTTTTTTACCTGTTTCTCGAACCTGGGAGAGATCCATGAAATGCTCGGCTAACATCTGCTTTTGCTTGATCATGCTGTTCTCTTTTTGAATTTCCATGATTATTCCCACAGTTTGATCATATCGGCGAAAGTTCCAGTCTGCTCTTTGATGACATGGAACTGTCCAAGATTCTCATGGTATTGAAAGCTGGAATGTTTGATTTTGTGTCGGTCCATGGCCTTTTCCAGGAGGGGACGATCCAGCAGGGCTGGGTCACAGAAGCTGGGTGCACAGAAGATCACTCCGTCAGCATGGCGATTCTTTACCTGAGCAGCCAGGAGGTCTCCTTTTGCTTTTTGTCCCTCATAGACAGCAGAGGAGAAAGTACTCAGGGTCAGGTAACTGTCCACCAGTGCAGCTACAGGATCGTCTGTGTCTTCCGGAATATTTTCAGCAAACCAGTTAAGTCCCAATTGCCAATCATCCTCGACAATGTAACAACCAGCATTTTCAATAGTCTTGATCAATCCCAGAGGAGGTTGCTCACAGAATGAACCGGAGATTACCACCCGGATACGGTCTTCTTCTTCGGCAGCAACCCTGTCTGCCAGCTGGAGAACAGTTTCTATAAAGTAGTTGTGATCTTCCACAGACATAATGGTACCGGCTCTCTGGATCAGATAATAATCAGTAGCTGCTATCTTTTGGGGCTGCTCGGACCGGAATTTATTAAGTTTTTTTAGGAGGAACCGGTTACGATTGTAAAGGGCGATGGAACGGTTCAACTCATCTTTATCTGGAACCTTGGCGTTCAAAGCCTTGAGGTCCTTCCTGAGGCGCTCTAATTCAGCAAGGTAGAACTTACCACCCACCTCTGGATTGAAATCCTGAGGGAAGTCGAGGTAACGGATTAGTTTTTTAGGAAAGCGGATTCTGAAGATTCCAGACAGATTGCGGATAACATCACAGATGGCGGGAAAGATAAAACCATCGAAATCATCTAAATGGTTGTTCAGTGCAAGCTCTACCACAGTTCTGGGAAGGTGACAGATGTAAGATTGGAAATAGGCATCACCCCGTACGGAGGGTATCCTGTCTCCAGCTCCAAAGATGCCTACGGGCAGCATTCCAGCCGCATGGATAATCTCCCGGGGGATATAAATGGGCAGATAACCGATAATCTTCCGAGAAGGGTCACCCTTCTTCCATTGGCTGGCATAGGTAAAGGAAAGATCATCGAACAACTTCCGTGCGAAGGCTACTGCATCAGTATAGTTGTTGAAGCGAATCTCACTCTTGTCCATTAGCCGCGTTCCAAATCTGGTTTAGAGTATGGCGGAATGTTTCCAGTTCCTCCGGAGAAAGGGGTTTTACCAGTTGTTGATCCACAGTGGTCGCGATTTCGTCTAGACTCTGGAGTAGATTAGACCCTTTTTCAGTCAGGAATAAACGAATTACTCTTCTATCGGTAGTCGTTCTCCTGCGTTCGACGAGATTATCTTTTTCCAGCCGGTCGGCCAATCCAGTTATGGCCGGTTTATCCAGAAACACCCGTTTACCCACTTCAGAAAGAGATAGTCCATCTTCTTTGGCCAGGGTGCTGAGTACAGTGTGCTGTGAGGTGGTTAAACCATACTGGGACAACTTAGCGTCAAGAGCCTTTTTCATCGTCCGAGCAGTACGGACGACCAGAAAACCAGTACTCTCTTCCAAAGTTGTCATATCTTGTTGGCTTTCATTTAGGTATTCAGTTCTGCGATAATTGGGCATTGCTGATAACCAGTCAGGCTCTATTTTATCGGTTTTAATAAATATAGTTAACATATTAACTATTTGCAAGTGAACTTATTATTTTGTTGATGAACTCCAGTTTTTACTACCGAATTTTGCATGAAAAAATGCGAACGTTTCTAACTTGTATTTAGAAAAGATATACAGTAAGAACTGCTTATTTTTTAATAGCAGTGTAACATGTAGAAGAAATAATTACTTTCTAAAAATAATACTCAGTTCCAGATTTTAAAACAGGGAGGATAATAATGAATAGTATACGGGTGTTCAGATTAGTGTCTCGCATGTTAATAGGGTTTGTTTCATTGAGTTCGTTGGCTTTTGCGAAGGATTATGTTGTGATTGTATTAGTTGATGAACTCTATAAAAACCACGATGATTGGGAAATCCACATAGATTAAAGTTTCAGTAAGTTGAATGAGGTGTACTTAAAATATGATATTCAGTTTAAGGTTTCTTCAATCCAATCATTTGAAATAGAAGATTCTGTATATATTAGATACAAGACTTTTAAGAATTTATCAAAACTACGTTCTGAAGCTGATCTGGCAATAATGTTTTCGGGAAAAAAATTGAATATTTTGCAGGTAAGGCATCGGAGGAAAACTATTCAGCGATTATTTGCACTGATAACCGACAGTGGGAAAAGAAAGTACTAATACACGAGGTTGGTCATCTTTTCGGTCTGCCTCATGTAGTAAATAATGATAAGACTAATTATATGCAATCGGGAGGCAAAATTGAATTGATAACTAGATTTATACCTGAATGTGAGGAGATTATAGAACTCATACGAGATTTAAAAGTTGGTATCATGCAAGCTTCACCATCGTATTTGAAGAAAAAGTTGGGTTTGTTAATGGCTATGCTTGAAAGCTACAAGACAGACCATATCATTTTGCGAGAAATAGCTGGATTATACTTTGACTTAGATGATTATCAAAACGCCATTTTATACCTGGAAAGAGTACTTGGATATCTCAAAGAATTGAAGCCTGCTAAACCTGACTCAGTTGTAGATTGGATAATATCAGTTTACAATAGTCTGGGGAATGCATATATAAAGCAAGGTAATTACCCCTTAGCCATTCAAAATTATGAAACAGCCATAGCCTTAGATCCAGAATAT
>JBHHUM010000146.1:0-3124 GCA_046861645.1 Fidelibacterota bacterium
TACTATCTTCCTACCCCAGTGCTGGAATTGAGGAAAGCAGCACAATAATTGGGGCAGGTCAGTTACCTGAGAAAAAGAAACGCATCAGGAAACGACAAATACGTTGAAACATATAAACAAATATGGTATTTTTATTAAGTCATTGATACACAAGCATTGCGCCCGTAGCTCAGTCAGGATAGAGCAGAGGTTTCCTAAACCTCGTGCCGGGAGTTCGAGTCTCTCCGGGCGCACCAGTAGAAAATCATTTTAACAGGAGACTATTTTTTTATGATTGATTTGCATACTCACACCACATTTACCGATGGTGATTTGATGCCATCCGAGTTAATCAGAAGAGCAGAGGCAAAAGGATATAATTATATTGCAATAACTGACCACGGTGATCCATCAAATCTCGATCTCATTATTCCACGCATCGTTGAAACCTGCAGGATGCTAAATCGATTTAACAAAGTAAAAGCAATACCGGGAATAGAACTAACTCACGTACCACCCGATTTAATCGGCGATCAGGCAGAAAAGGCACGTCAACTGGGAGCCCGCCTGATACTGGTACATGGTGAAACTATAGTCGAGCCGGTGGCAGCCGGAACTAATCAGAAAGCACTGGAAGCTCCTATTGATATTTTAGCTCACCCAGGCCTGATTTCCCGTTCTCAGGTCTGCCTGGCAAGGGACAGGGGTATCGCTCTGGAAATATCCGGGCGCAGCGGTCACTCATTGACTAATGGACATGTTGCTCAACTCAGCAGAGAAGAAGGAGCAAAACTGACATTTGGTTCAGACACACATACTCCTGACAATCTTACTTCCTTCGAACAGGCACAAAAGATTTGCCTGGGAGCAGGTATGAATAATGCAGAAACAAAAATCCTTTTTGATAATGCCAAAGAATTGGCAGATAACGCCATCGCAAAGATGAATATGAAAGATTAGTTTAAAGTATAACCAGCTCTGACGAATGAATTTTTTTCTCACCTTTAGCCCATCCCAATTTCCGTCCAACAACGGTAATTTCTACAAGCGGGCGAAGTAGCACCGGGAAAATTTTCTTCTCAACCATTTTTTTGTTGACAAATTATGAATAGGTTATATACTATTCATATATGGAAGACTACCGATTGAAAACAAATATAAACTGGCTCCAGAGAAAGCGGGATGGCTTACTGAAGAAACTGGCAGCCTGCGAACCTTTTGTTGATGGCAGTATCGTCAAAGTTAAGCGTCGGTGTGGAAACAAGAATTGTCGCTGTGCCCGAGGAGAAAAGCATGAGAGTTTTTATTTAATGTATAAGGTGAAGCAGGTAACAAGGGCTGTCTATATTCCGGTTGATCTGGAGAAAGAAGTGCGCCAGTGGTCTCAGGAGTGGGGGAAGGTTAAGGGGATTATACAGGAGATCTGCCGCATTCAGAAAGCGATCATCGGGAGGCACGTTAGAGAAAAGCGGTTGAAAAAGGGAAGGAGATAAAAAAGTGGTAGAAGTATTTCAGAAAACGATGGGGCACTTTTTCCCCTCATTTTTACAATGGCTAAGAATGGTGAAGGATCCGAGGGAAAAGAGCAAGATAGACTACCCGCTGCCTAACCTGGTATGGGTGGGGATACTACTGTTTCTGCTGAAGTTAGAAGCCCGTCGGCAAATCAAGTTCCGTTTCAATACCGCGGAATTTATTCACAATCTAAATCTTTTGACCAAGGTTAATCTGGAGAAGGTAGCCCATCCGGATACGCTGGAGTATCTGTTAGAAAAATTACCGCCCGAGACTCTTTCTCATTTGCGAGTAAAGATGGTTAATAGGCTGATCAGAATGAAATGTCTGGAAAAGTTTCGCTTGCTGGGGAAATATTATTTGATTGCTATTGATGGGACCGGACATCTAGTATTTAACGAGAGACATTGTGAGCATTGTTTGGTGCAGAAGAAGGGGGGCAAAGTCTTATATTATTACCACAATGTTTTGGAAGCTAAGCTGGTCACAGCCAATGGCTTAGCTCTTTCCATAGCGACAGAATTCATCGAAAATACGGGTGAAGAAGCCGATAGGCAGGACTGTGAATTGAGAGCATTCTACCGGCTGGTTAAGCAGCTTAAGAAAGATTTTCCTCAGTTGCACATCTGTTTGTTATTAGATAGTCTTTATGCTGCCGGGCCGGTATTTACTATCTGCCGAAATTACCACTGGCAATATCTGATCACCTTCAAGCAGGGGTCAATGCCAGAGGTATATACGGAATATCTGAATCTGAGACCACTCTATGAAGAAACTTTCCGGGAGCTAAAAGAGGGTGAAAGGAGACAGAATTTTAATTGGGTAACGGGCATTGATTATCAAGAACATCGCCTGAATGTTTTAGAATGTAATGAGTCTCAATCGGGTAAAGAAAGCAGGAGATTTGTTTGGCTCACTAATCTTGCGATCAACCAGGATAACTTCCAACAAATAGCAAAGGGAGGAAGATTGAGATGGAAAACTGAAAACGAAGGTTTTAACACACAGAAAAATGGGGGGTATAACCTGGAACACGCCTACAGCGAAGACGAAGTCGCTGCAAAAAACTTTTATCTTCTCCTTCAGATTGCCCACACCATCAACCAACTGATGGAAAAGGGTAGTCTTTTGAAAGATCAAATCAAGGAATTTTTCGGCAGCATCCGCAACATTGCCCGCAAACTGCTGGAGGATCTTCGAACCAAGTTCATTGATCTAGACCAACTCCAGAGGGAGTTAGCAACTCCCTGCCAGATTCGCTTCCTTGATTCTTCCTGAAGGTGTAAGGTGTTCCAGGTTCCCCCCTCCAATCTAAACTTTACCACAAGCCGCAGGATTTTTCTATCCAGAAATTTTTACTCCCTTAATTTGCGCTACGAAAAGAAATTTCTGGCTCCCAAAAAAATTTCATTCTGCAAAGCTGCCGCCAGGGAAATAGCGTTGACAGTCAATACAATCTCAGATAAAATGTCATTGTATTAAAGTTTTGCTGTAAAGATGGTATACAGCAAGTGAAAAGTAGACTAAGCACGGATAATCTCCCCGGAGAGGTGGCCGAGCGGTTGAAGGCAGCTGCCTGCTAAGCAGTTGAGGTCCGTTAAGGGTCTCCCAGGGTTCGAATCCCTGCCTC
>JBHHUM010000147.1:0-3120 GCA_046861645.1 Fidelibacterota bacterium
AATGGTTGTATATTAGATACAGGAATTCCTTTAGGCATATATCCAAACGATGAAAGTGACTCTTTGTCTCATCCGGACCTGAGTAATCCAGAAAGATACATTTTAGGGCCTAACACTGCTGACCCAGGATCTAGTGTAAAAGACGATAGAAGTGGACATGGAACTCATGTAACTGGAATCATTGCCGCTGAAACTAACAACGGAACCGGTATTGCTGGAATAACCTGGAATAGTAGAGTTCTTGTAATCAAGGTTTTTGGTGGTCCAATTGGCACAATAGATGCTATCGGAGACGGAATTATAGCTGCTGTGGATTCTAACGTACAAGTCATACAGTGTAGTGGTGGCGAGAGATTAGCTAATATTCCTTCGAATCTCGAAATAGCAGTAAGATACGCACATGAATCTGGTATTTTGCAGATATATTCAGCTGGGAATGCCCAAGATGATGGTGTTGCCTATCCTGCACTTTTTGCCTTTAAAGGATCTAGTCCTTATCAAAATGGCTATAGTAGCGTTTTATCTATTGCTGCAACTGATCATAATGACGATCGATCTTACTATTCTTCCTATAATCCAACTGAAATCAACATCAGTGTGGCGGCTCCAGGTGGTTTTAACTTTTCTGAAGAGGACTCCAGAAATATTTATTCAACGTTTACAGGTTACAGAGATCCTCGTCAGGATACGGCGTACCACCTCTACAAGAAACTGAGTATCAACTGTTTTCCTTGTGACGTTGATACATTCATGATCCCGTGTTCCACTAATACTTACCTCGATGAATGGTTCGACATAGGTGGGAGACCACCTTGGGATTTTGTCAAATATTGGGTAAAGGCAGAGGACATATCAGACCAGGAGTCAACTCCTTCTAATTCTAAAAAAACAAAAGGGCAGAGTGGTATTCAGTGGAGGCAAGAAGCCGAGATAGCTTCAGCTATTCCAAAGGTTTACAATCTTTCAGTAAACTCTCCCAACCCCTTCAATCCCACTACCACCATCCGATACGATCTGCCTGAAGTGTCCTATGTCTCTCTGGTGATCTACGATATATTGGGTAGAGAAATACGCACACTCCTTGATAGCAGAGAGGAGGCAGGATTCAAGAGTGTGGTTTGGGATGGTAAGGATAACAGAGGCAATATAGCTTCGGCTGGGATTTATATCTATGCTCTGAGAGCATGGTCACAGGAGAATGAGAAGACGTATCATAAGACCCGGAAGATGGTATTGTTGCGATAATTCGCTAAACAGCTTCACACATTAGTCTGTACTAAAGTAGTGTCACTCACTTCCGAATGTGAGCCGCTTGCCGTAATTTCTGTCACCGAATAAAGCCATGCCTATCGCCTACGAAATACCGCCGCGCCAGACCCCCTCTTCAGACAATGAGTACCTGGAGCAGATGACCAAAGCTATCTTCCAGGCTGGATTCAGCTGGCGGGTGATTCGCAGCAAGTGGAACAATTTCTTGAAAGCCTTCGACGGCTTCGATATTGACACCGTGGCGGGCTACGGACTGGAAGACTTAGAACGCTTAGTGACTGACGCCGGCATTGTTCGCAACCGGCAGAAGATCGCCGCTACCGTGGAAAACGCTCGGACCCTGCAGACCATCCTCCGGGAGCACAGCTCGTTTAAGGCTTATCTGGAGACGCTGCCTGAGGACTATTACGAACGGGTGAAGATTCTCACCAAACAGTTCCGCAATCTGGGCCGGACCAGCGCTTTTGTCTTCCTCTACTGTGTAAATGAAGATGTTCCTGATTGGCAAGACCGGTGACGATCTACTCATCTGTGATTCAGACAATTTTATTATTCAAATTATCTTCCATCAAAACCGTCACTGAACCCAGCAAAGGTCGCCTGCCCACCCTCATTCTTCTGGAGTAGGAGGGGTGATCAGTGGCATAAGGAGTATTGCTCCTTACAGGTTGAAGCATCTTCTTTTATACTTTTCTTAGCGTAAGAAAAGTATCAAAAGAAACAGTCGCTATAGGAAAAGTAAGGCGTCCCAGCTTTGCTCTGGGGATTATTCAAACTCACCCCGACACTATTGTCGGGGTTTGGACAGTGAATAATTCTTTTCCCTGCCCGCTCCACTCAGTGAGTGGCCAACCTGCTCCCGAAGGGCCGGCAGGCAGGCGGGCTTCGCTCCGATGAAACTGATATTCTCACTTTTCCTAAGGCGACGAAAAACCGAAAAATCCACTGATTACACAGTAATTAATTTGGAAGGTTTTTCCCCGGCATTGCAGTTCCGCACGTTAAGAAATTCGACAGTACGGGCGTATAAAAAAGAAAACTGCCTGCCCGCCTTGTCTTTGGCGAGTCTGAAGAGCCGATTGTACTAGGATACTGCGTATGCAAAGCGTACAACGTCCACGTACACCCTGTGGGGAAATCGGTGATGAGTTTTTTCTTTTTAGCCCGGACAGGAGAATTTTAGTGAAGGAAGTGCCAGCCGATGAATTTTTGGTTCTTTTGTTTCAAGACAAAAGAACATAAAGAAATAGAGAAATCATGTGTTTTCAGTTTTGGTCGAGTGTTGGTAATGAAAAAGCAAATATATCGTACTTTTCTTAACGTAAGAAAAGTATCAAAAGAAACAGTCGCTATAGGAAAAGTAAGGCGTCCCAGCTTTGCTCTGGGGATTATTCAAACTCACCCCGACACTATTGTCGGGGTTTGGACAGTGAATAATTCTTTTCCCTGCCCGCTCCACTCAGTGAGTGGCCAACCTGCTCCCGAAGGGCCGGCAGGCAGGCGGGCTTCGCTCCGCAGTAACTTATTCCCTTACTTTATTCTAAGGCAGCAAGAAAAAACGCCTGCCCATCCATAGTAGAATGTAGGAGGGTCACTAATCCCGGAGCGGGTCAGTGATCGGTATATTACTAATTCTATTAGGTAGTCTCGTTCATGCCTACTTTAGCAAACATGTCTCTTTAAACGAAGTACAGTGAACAGAGAAATATTGGGTTTATGATTGTTTGACCGACTTCCGAAAACAATTCGTTTTCCGTAATATTCCAATCCTAAATACAGTGAAACGGTTATTAGACATTAAAATCGCCTTCCGGCAGGTCTTACCGATAGAGGATATCTCGACCACTGTCA
>JBHHUM010000148.1:0-3100 GCA_046861645.1 Fidelibacterota bacterium
GCGTCATAATCGACAGGGTCCGGTATAAAGTCTGGATTGATTTCGAAAAGTGGTGCTATTGCCATAGTTGGATTAATTGTTTATTCGGTAATTATGTCGCTTGTGGAAAACCCTGAAAGCGTATCCCCTGCCATTCTATTAAGAGCATCCTGCATAGGCTTTTTCCTGTAACTTGTCATCCAGGGTTGTGCTGGCCTTGTAATCTCAGCTTCAATCACTAACGGGGGTGGATTTATAAATATAGCAGGAATTTCCTGTGGCTCCCCTGAACCTGTGTTTGTATTCCCCCAGATAGTCTCTGACATTTCCTAGATGTACTTGTTAAGGTTAGTATAGCATTAATTCCATCCAAATACTTCTATGATACCTGTGCGCCGGCAAGCCTTAAAAGTGCCCGGAAAGTGACGGTGACTGGCTGATGAGATACCCCGCCCACCCATAGGTTCAAAAGCTAGTGGCAGGCGACAGTGGTCTGGTATATATTCTTTATCTTGAGTAGGAGCGCCTGTTACTGGTTGATCAGTCTCAGCCATTTCATCATGCAGATAAGCTGTTATATCTTCCGGGAAGAGTAGCATATGGGTTGAGTAATTATGTAGATTTTACCAGAAATTTGCTTTGGTTAATAACAAGAAAAGAGCCAATCGCTCCTTTAAGTTAAGTTGTATTAACTCCTCAAGGGTACAATTATGCTGTAACTAGCTGGTCAAACTCTTCAGGAGTCGGTAATTTGCTATCCGGAGTGGTAGCAGGAATCGCTGGAGGTAAACGATCAGTTGGGGCATCTCCTAGACCCCGAGTAAGCAATTGTTCCAAAGCTGTTAATGGTGAGGTCTGAATTGTTTCCCTCCCATTAAGACTTCTTCCATCAGGTCGTTCGTTGAAAACGATTGCTGTTTCAGCATATTCCATGACCTCTAATATATGAAGTAAATTATACCTGTAATTATAGCCTGTTTTAACAAGAATAGCAAGTATGGTATAATCACGATCGATATTATACTTATATATTAAGTGTATAGCTGTGGCAGGAGAACAAGACATATTTAGTGACAATGAGGGGCCTTTTATTCCAGCGGAAGTTATTAGGTCCAGTGGAGGACTCCAGGTCGAATATTCATATCAACGTATAGTAGCTCCACCGACGGAGAAAGCTTCAACTTTATTAATGAAAGAAGGAATGCATACTGTTAGACTCCAACTGGAATCAGAGAGTGCTTACAGTGGTGCAGGCATTGCGGTACGGTTTAGGTGGAACTATTCACCTAACCCAGACTCATATCAGTCAAGAGTAACAGATATCAGAATGCAGCTGGTAATAAGGGATAGAGCGATTTCTGAAGGAGGTAATTGCATAGTAAATATTGACGAGGAGAGCTTCCAAGAAGACTATGGTAATGCATTCCCTGGAGATCCCCTCAATTGGACGTATAATCTTAGAATACTGAGAGAGGCTATTCTAAAAAGTGAACAAGAGGATTACCCTTTGGACAGAGGAGGACCATTCGGTTTATACACAGAGATCCAAGAAGCTGCATCTTCAAAAGCTGCTCTAGCGGAATTTCTTTTTCTTGGAACTCATAAGCTCAGTCTAGAATATGTGAAATGGCTCCGGGATCACAGAAACTCAGATAAAAGGATCGGTGAACTTGAAACCGACTTTGCATTACTTCTGCCCCATCAGTTTACTCGAGCAATAATAGGGCATTCATTAGAAGGCGTGTTTGGGACAATGATTGGACCTGCAAGAGATGCTTTGCATCAAGCGCTAGAGGACGAGGATGAAGATGACGTACCAATAAGAAAAACTACCCGACAACATCGACATCCTCCGACAGTTATAGCTTATGATGAATTAGACGAGAGTGTGACTCGATATCAACCACCTGCAGAACCAACTCTGGAGGAAAGAACTCAGGTTGATGAAGTGAAGATTAAAAGTTTAGATCCGGTAAAGCTTTTCGCTGCACTACTTTCTGAAAAGACAGTCAATGTAGGAGAAAGTGTTTTGAGGTATGGTACTATTGCCCGAGAAATTGCTAAATATCCCGACTCACACTTATATCAATGGGCAAAGCATCATTTTGGCGAAAAAATTGCAGAAGCCAGGTTGCGGTTTATTAGTGTTGATCTGATATTGAGAATTTCACTGCATGAACTATATAGAGGACTTGGAGCAATTCCTGAATACAACCATCTTCTTGATGGGCCTATAGGCAATGATGAGCTTGACTACGCTATTAATCCGACTTCATGGTATGTTAATCAATCTTTGAAAGGGATCGCAAGGTTGTATGACAGACTTATTACTCTAAGTGGTTTTAAGGGACGTGTTTTTGCAGATAGACCAATGGATGACTATAGGGGACTTTCTAAAAGGGATGTGGAATTCCTTAGAAACTACATTCAGTCAGGTGAATATGCTAGACGTGGAGAAACAACAAGAGGTGGCAGATTTCTTGAAGATTTGGGGCTTACGAGGTTGCTTGAATCTGGCGAGACTTTAGATGAGGTGATTGATCTTGTGGATGAAGTTGACCAAGTAGATGATGATCAGTAAATCCCCGCAACCCGAAACGTCGAGTTGTGCATCAACACTGTATCACCGATCTGCTTGCCGATAAGCTGCGCATAGTTGCCCGCATCCACCCAGACGATAGCGCCAATCTTAGTTGATACCAGTTTTACCTTTGATGTTGTGTTTACGAATGCTCGTTTTACGACATTCCGTTTGCGGTATCGCTTAAGATGATCCTCAAACATGTGAATGCGGTTGCTGTGATACGAGGCTGATGCAAGTAACCTGAGATAGCGTGTGTTGCTCATCCCGGGGTTTTCATTTTTAATGAGATTCTGGATCTGTTTATATCTATTTTTTTCTGACTTTATTAGGTCCTTTAACGCACCGCGAATTTCACCGTATGACATCTTGGCAGCTTAAAAAGTAATTTAGTTTGCTTTATTAAAACGAATAACTATATTAATCTTACCCGAAACAATACCAAATATGCTAGTGTGTTTTTAGTTTATCAGACAGCTATTTGGTATAATTTTCGGTACTAGAGCTACAATTGCCTCAACATCATTCCGGAATTATAAT
>JBHHUM010000149.1:0-3084 GCA_046861645.1 Fidelibacterota bacterium
CCTGCGCTGGCTCACCCATGATCGTGGGTTCTGCTCCAAACTCGTAACCGCAGGCTTTACTCCTGCGCTGGCTCACCTGTAAAGGGTGAGACTACGGGTCCAATGGTAACGAAAAGCGTTTTACGATCTTATCCCAATCGAAACCTACAGACCCACTGTATGGATATTCCCACCACTTTTGCACCAACCCTTTCCGTACAGGATTGTTCAGCAGATACAAAATCTGATTATACATGTCTTCGTCATCACCATGAACATGATCATAAAAGTCCTTCTGCCATTTCATGTCAGGACTATTTTCTGAGAACCAAAAACCTGAATACTGCTTGAATTTCAACATAGCATGGTAAGTATCAGAATCTTCTGATTCACCTAATACAATGATGTGAGTATGATCCGGCATAAAGGTGAAAATACACTTACATAAGTTTTCTACCATCCCCCTTTCCAAATCAATAACCAAATTTTCAAAAATTTTCTCATCCGTAAGTAAGGAATCACCAAATTTAAGGTTTGCAGTGTATGTCACAATCAACTGACCACGGTATACCTCTAAAGGTAATCGGTGTTTCTTCTCTCGTATTTTAGCTTTGTTACCCATGGTCATCAGTTTTCCTATGCCCATACACCGCCATCATCACCGGTGGCGTCAGAATCAGCGCCAGTCCGAATGCCTTCAGGAAATTCTTATCGAATTTCAACTCAGCCAAACCGGATACCTGTAAAGAGATAATTCCATAAATTACAATAAGTATACTCAGATTGGATTTACAGAGATTCCAAATAGCAAGACCAATCGATCCTTCGTCATTAACATTGACAAACCAATGCCACAACCATGTTAAGCCTTCATAGAGCAGAAACCCAGCAAATATTACTACCCCTAAACCGAGGAAGAGTGAGAATAGATAGTCGCGATCAGACTTCGCTCGATCAAAGTTCATTTTTAGCCTCGTTGAAGATAAAATGTGGTTTAGTCCAGATCACCAAAGCCGGCAACAACGCCAGGGCACCCACCAAGCACATCCCTATCGAAAAGATGATAACAAAACCAAAGAAAAAGATGGGTAAAAAGCCGGAAATAGTTAATACGATAAAACCAACCATTACAGAAAACGCATTAAAGATAATCCCCTTCCCGGATGTGGTGAGAGTCTGGATTACCGCCTCTTGACCGTCCATACCTTCCTTTACATATCGCCGGTAGTGCCAAAGGAAATGGATGGTATAATCAATCCCCACACCAATAAGAATACTCGTCAGCATGCTGGTCGCTACATTCAGTTCAATACCAAAATTTGCCATAAAACCAAAAACCAGTATAACTGCTCCTGCCAAAGGAAAAACACTATAGAGTCCCGCTTGAAAAGAGCGAAATACAAGAGCAGTGACTAAGAAAACCAGGACTAAAGAGATGGCCAGACTCCGCAATTGTCCTCTGGCGATGAGATCAGTGAGTGTTCCTAATATTGAAGCTGATCCAGTCACGGGAGAAACTTGCTCAAAAGAGTAATTTTTTTCAATATAGTCATCAACACGTTTATTCAGTTCCAATATCTCAGCTGAACTGATACGATTGATACGGGCAATAATCTGTGCTTTGACGAATTCTGTTTCAAAAGACGAGGTATCTTCCTTCATTTGTACCAGGTGTTCGAGGTCTTCTTCATCCAAAAACTGCAGAAGCTGGGCCACCTGGCTTCGTCCAGATATAACGGTGTCTCCTAAGGTAATTCTATCATCAGGAATAGAATAAAACAGATGATCGTCTTCATGCCAGGCTTCATTCAACAGTTTCACCTGATCAACAATGGAAATAGTCCTAGTGATGGCAGGTTGTTGCTCCAGGAATTGAGATATATCTTGGATACGACGTAAGATTGAAGGTTCTTTAATGTCCCCCGTTACTACAACAGAAAGTTGACTGGAGCCTCCGAAGTTTTCACTGATCTGTTCATTATTTTCTCGGATTAGAGAGCCTTCCCGATAGTAATGTATAGGATCAGTATCTATGGTGAGCGTCGGTATTTTTAATGATGCCAGGATAATACCTAATATTGCTACCACCATTACAATACGCTTGAATCGAACAAAAAACCCGCCCCACCCCTGGAGGAACTGGTTGAAGCGGTAATCCTGTCCTCCCGCCTTGATCCAGGGAGGAATACGAAGAATTTTTAAAGTGGCAGGTATATAGGTAAGACTAAGAGTGAAGGCAATAAAAACACCAAATCCAGCCAGTAAACCCAGTTCCTTGGCCGGTGGAAGGAAATGTCCTAAAAGACTCATCAATCCTACGATAGTTGTTATTCCCGCCAGAAAAATGGGTTTGTTTAGACTTTCAATCGTCTCACGTATGTTGGCTTCCTTTTCCTTGAACCTCTTTCGCTTGAAATTCTCAAAATAGTGCGCAATGATATGGATTCCATAGTCATTAGCAACAGCAATTAGCATAACCGGAATAAGTATAGAGATCATCGTGAACTTAACACCTAAAATTCCCATTAGTCCCAACGACCAGATAATGGACATGATAACTACAGCGAGGGGTAGAAAAACACCCATCCAGCTGCGAAAACTTAATGCCAGGAGGACAATCATCAACAGAATTCCGTAGGGAAGAAAAGTTTTCATGTCAGACTGCATCGTTTTTACAATCCCAGCCCTGGTAAAGGGTAAGCCAGCAGCATAGACTTTCTCCGGACCTTTAAACGGTTCGATCAAGTCAATGATTTCACTAGTGATTCTTTTATCATCCAACTGAGCGGTTGCACCTAACATGAGGAAAAAGGCCATCGCCTTGAAATCCTCTGAAACTAAACTTTTGTAAACGAGATCATTCCCCCTAATAGTCCTCCTAAGACCATCAATTTCTTCGGAAGTAGTAGGAATTTCCATGATCAGATCATCTATCATTAAGGTTCCCGCTCCACCTTTTACCTCCTTTGCGGAATAAATGGACAATACCTTATCTACTCCATTTACTTCTCCCAGAAGGGAATCCAAGGTTGCAAATTTCTCCAGTTTAGCCGGGGTTTTCCCTTGCCGCCCGCCGCCTGGGCGCGGACACCATCGACTTCACGG
>JBHHUM010000150.1:0-3063 GCA_046861645.1 Fidelibacterota bacterium
AGCACGCGAACGAGCAACTTGATCGCGTTCGGGCGGTTCAGGTGAATATCCCCCGGAACCAGACCTGACTTATCTTCGAGAGGTCGGTGCAGAGATGACCCGATATAATCATTATCAGGTTGGAACAGGACCGGAGACAGTCGGGTACATGGTCAATGGTGATGCCGTGGACTGGTCCTATGCCGAAGAAGGATTGATCGCCTATACTCCTGAAATAGGGACTTGGGATGACGGTTTTTGGCCGGCAACCGATCGCATTGTACCCCTCTGTGAGGAGAATCTCTGGCCCAACCTCTTTTTTGCCAGACTGGCTGGTACCGTTTTAAGTATTAGTAACGTGGAATTGAGTCAAGAATATTTCAATCCGGGTGATGTATTTTCGATGGGATTCGATATTAAGAATATTGGTTTGTCAGAATCTCCAGGGCCTATAACTGTCACTATCACTTCCGTTAACAATGTCATTGATTTCACACCCTTATCCATAGAGATCCCGGTATTAGGACCTCGCGAATCGGTTCCTTATCCGGAGGTGATAGAGCTGGGAGTAAACAGTTCAGCAGGAATTGGATGTAGCTCTGGAATAGAAATAACCCTACAATCTGGAGAGGTAGAATATACCAGGATTATAGAGTTCAGGGTAGGTACTCCAGATACTTTCTTTACGGATAATGCCGAGATGGGTATGACAAACTGGGCTGGGGGTTGGGGTCTTTCTGAGGAGGCTGTCGAAGGAGGATTTTCATTTACTGATAGTCCAGGAGGAAATTATGGTCCCTGGGAAGTCAATGCTATGCAACTCTTGGAGCCGATTGATCTTACAACAGCATTAGACCCAAAACTTACTTTTAAGGCTCGTTGGAGTATTGAGTCTAACTGGGATTTCGCTCAGGTTCTTGCCCGTAGCGGAACTTCAGGGGATTGGCAACCTTTAGTAGGAGAGTATACTATTTTTGGTAGTGGCAATGGAGTTCAGAATGAGGGTGAACCAGGATACGATGGGACTCAATTTCAATGGATTGAGGAAGCTATGGAACTCACCGAATTCATCGGGGAACAGGAAGTGTATCTGCTCTTTGTATTGTTAAGTGATGGATATGTGGAAGGTGATGGTTTCTATGTGGATGATATAAAAGTAGTGGTCTTTCCTGAACTGGAAAGTGAACCGGGGGATGTAAATGGTGACTGTACCATAGATGTCATGGACATCCTTCGTCTGGTGGAGATGATCCTTGAGCCGTCATCAATTGAAGATCAAGAACTTCCCTTTGCCGATCTTAATAATGATGGAGTGATTGATGTTATGGATATCGTTTTACTGATACAGCTTATCCTTGCGAACTGAAAAAGGTATGAAATATTTAGCCGATCTTCTACTTATTTTGTTGATAGCAATTACTGATTTCTCTAGTGCTGCAGATCTTCCTCCTGTAAGAGTTCGCCGTCAACCATTAGTTCGTCTTGATACTGAAATAAAAGGTAGACGAGAGGACGGTACTATTCACGCCTGGGTATATTTCCGAGATAAAGGAGTGGATACCAGACAGTTTCAAGTTGCTTTGCAAAGAGTAGAATCACGCTTAACAAAACGTTCAATAGAGCGCAGAAAAAAGCGAGGAAAAGGTGATAATATTTCATTCCTGGATATACCAGTAAGAAGTGAGTATATAGCTGAAGTAGTTGCGGCGGGGGCTAAAATTCGTCAGCGGAGTCGCTGGTTGAATGCTGTTTCCGTATCCTGCGGGATGGACAACTTAGAGACTATTAGTAAATTGCCATTCGTTTCCAATATTGATCCAGTAATGAAAGTGCAGCGTAAGATACCAGAAACCTTTTCTGACTCTCAACAAGAAGCTGGACACCCCAGCCGGAGTGTAGCCGATTCACTGGATTACGGTAACAGCCTGAGTCAATTAGAGCAGATCAACTGTGTTATGGCTCACGAAGCTGGGTTTACCGGTCTGGGAGTATTGGTGTTGATGTTGGATACTGGTTACTTCAAGGAGCATGAATCAATTCAGCAGGACAGTATTGTCGCCGAGTGGGATTTTATTAATAATGATGAAGAAACACAAAACGAAGAGAGTGATCCCTGGGGACAACATGATCATGGTACATTTACTCTTTCTACCCTTGGTGGTTATGCTCCCGGTTCACTCATAGGACCAGCCTATCAAGCCAGATTTCTTTTAGCCAAGACGGAAATGGTTGATCAGGAAATTCAGGTGGAGGAGGATAACTTTGTAGCTGCCCTGGAGTGGGGTGATTCACTGGGTGCAGATATTGCTTCCAGCTCTCTCGGTTATCTCGATTGGTACACTTACGAGGACATGGATGGTAACACCGCAGTAACTACAATCGGGGTAGATATTGCTATTTCCTTGGGGATAGTCTGTGTAACGGCTGCTGGGAATGAAGGTTACTATGATTGGTACTACATCATCGCTCCAGCAGATGCCGATTCCGTAATAGCTGTTGGTGCAGTGGACAGTGAAGGTATGATTGCTTCTTTCAGCTCCCACGGACCGACCTACGATGGCCGGACGAAGCCAGAGGTGTGTGCCAGAGGAGTTTATACATTCTGTGCGTCACCATCCGGGACTCAGGAGTACACTTACGTCAGTGGGACGTCTCTCTCCACGCCGCTTGTAGGCGGAGCAGCAGCAGTTGTCTTGAGCGCTCATCCTGACTGGACACCCATGCAGGTGAGGGAGGCTCTCATGATGACCGCTTCCCAGTCTGACAGCCCAGACAACGACTACGGTTGGGGCATAATCAATGTATGGGATGCCATCAACTATGAATCAGAACCTGTTCTGGGTGATCTGAATGGTGACTACATGCTGAATGTTACCGATGTACTTCTTATGGTCGATTTTATCCTGGATCCTGACAATATGAGTGTGGAGGAAGCCGCTTTAGCAGATATGAATCATGATCAGCTGGTGGATGTTTTTGATATTATCCTCTTAATACAAATTATTTTGGGGCAATAGAGTAGTTTTAAGTGTAACATTGAGATTCATTATGTAGATTAACTTAATACTGCAAGTTTTGACTTGC
>JBHHUM010000061.1:0-12781 GCA_046861645.1 Fidelibacterota bacterium
GAGAGTATCCCGTTTATCGTGTTCCGATGCAACAGTGGATGCTCAAGATTACTGATTTTGCTGACAGTTTACTTGAAGGATTAGATGATCTTGATTGGCCAGAAAGCGTCAAAGAATTGCAACGTAACTGGATAGGACGTTCCGAAGGCGCTAATGTCAAGTTTCCATTACCTTTGATTGATGAAGAAGTTACTGTGTTTACTACCCGTCCTGATACTCTTTTCGGAGTTACATATATGGTCCTTGCTCCAGAACATCCTTGGGTTCCAAGACTTACCTCACCTGAAAAATCTAAGCAAGTTACTGATTATATTGAAAAAGCCTCTCGGAAATCTGATCTGGATCGAATTGAATTAGCCAAAGAGAAAAGTGGTGTCTTCTTAGGTACTTATGCCATTAATCCAGTAAATGAAAGAGAAATCCCTATCTGGATCTCTGACTATGTTATGATGAGTTACGGTACAGGAGCAATTATGGCTGTTCCAGGACATGATCAGCGTGACTGGGAATTCGCCCATACTTTTGGTTTGCCCATTGTCGAGGTTGTTGCAGGTGGTCATATCGAAAAGGAAGCTTTCGAAGATAGTATTGAAGGTAAAATGATTAATTCTACCACTCCTGATGGTCATTTTTCTTTAAATGGACTTTCGGTTCCGGAGGCTATTCAGAAAATGATTGATTGGTTGGAGAGGAATAAAAAGGGTAAGAGTGCGATAAATTACAAGCTACGTGATTGGTTATTTTCCCGTCAACGGTATTGGGGGGAGCCTATTCCCATATTATATGATCCTGATAATGGTACTATCCCTGTGAGTGAGGAGGAATTACCGGTTATTCTTCCTGAAGTGGAAAGTTATCAACCTTCAGGATCAGGCGAATCACCTCTGGCTAATGTACAGTCCTGGGTAAAAGTAAGTAAGAATGGAAAGATCTTTCGTCGAGAAACAAATACTATGCCGCAATGGGCTGGTTCTTGCTGGTACTATCTTCGATTTGTTGATCCTAATAATGAAGATGTACCCTGGTCAAGGGAAAAGGAACAATACTGGATGCCAGTTGATCTATACATTGGTGGTCAAGAACATGCTGTTCTGCATCTTCTTTATGCTCGATTCTGGCATCATGTTCTTTATGATTTAGGTTTTGTTTCCACTAAAGAGCCTTTTCAACGTCTGTTTAATCAAGGAATGATTCAAGGTGAAGATGGCTCAAAAATGAGCAAATCTCGTGGTAATGTGATAAACCCTGATGAGATCGTTAATACCACTGGTGCTGATTCTCTTCGATTGTTCGAAATGTTTATGGGGCCTCTGGAAAAAGCTAAGCCCTGGAGTACTACGGGGCTGCAGGGCAGTCACCGCTTCCTTAAACGTTTGTGGAGAATGTACGATAGCGAAAATGGTGGGATTCAGATAAAGGATATCGATCCTGAGGAAGATTATAAACTCTATAAATTATTACATCAAACCATCATGAAAGTGACCGTTGATATTGAAAACCTTAGATTTAACACGGCCATATCAGCTTTGATGACTTTAGGAAATAAAATGAAATCAAGGCTTTCCATAGCGAGGGAAACAGCAGAAATATTTATTTTATTGTTGAGTCCGTTTGTACCACATATTGCTGAGGAAATCTGGCATCGTCTCGGTCATGAAAAAAGTATTACCTATGAACCATGGCCTGGCTATGATGAAATATTGGCTATGGAAGATCTTGTTAATATAGCTGTACAAGTAAATGGAAAATTACGTGGAGAGTTTCAAATAGAAAATGAATCAGATGAAGAATCTTTAGAGAAAATGGCTAAAGATTTACCTGAAATACAAAAATGGATTAATGGTAAAGAAATTCAAAAAGTTATTATTGTACCTAATAGACTGGTTAATATAGTTGTATAAAATGCATTACAGATAATTCTTACTAAAGGAGACATAATATATATTATCAGCAATAAAAGATCTGATTCTCATCCTATATTCAGTTATTAACAAAATCCTTAAACCTCATCAGGCTCTCTTTCTCTCCCAGTAGAAGTAATGTATTGTCCTGTGACATCTTAAAATCTGGATCAGGATTTAATTTGGTTTTTCCTTGACTATCAATAATTCCAACAATAAGTAACTGATAGTTTTCTCTGATATTGGAATCACGAATAGTGATTCCATGAAATTGATCTATTGTTTTAAGGTTGATTTCTTCAATGACAAGATCAATATTATGATCAGGTGCTGTGATCTCTACAGTATCTTCAACATAAGGAGATATTAACAATTCAGCCATTTTATGACCTCCAGCCACATAGGGATTTATCACCTTATTAGCACCTGCTCTTTTCATTTTAGAAACATTTTGATCAAGGCTGCATCTACTCGTGATGAACAAATCTGAATTTAAGGTTCTAGCCGACATGGTCACAAAAAGGTTATCAGAATCATTGCTAAGCACTGCAACTAAACCTTGAGCCCTGTCAATACTGGCCTTTGCTAGAGTTTCATCTGCAGTAGCATCACCTTTAACATAAATATAACCGAGTTCAGTTAGAGTTGAGACTTTCTCCTCACTGTTTTCTATGACTAAAAAAGTCAATTTTTGACGCTGTAGCTCTTCACAAATTACTTTGCCCATACGCCCATAACCGCATACGATAAAGTGTTTTTTTAATTTGGATGCTCTTTTTACCATTCGATTTCTCCTGAGAAGGTTAAGATTTAGAATGACTTCAGTAGCCTGGCTGAATGCGTAAAAAACGATGCCAATTCCAAAAGATATGATTATTACTGTCCAGACCTTGGCTTCAGGTGTTAGATCTCGTACTTCGTCAAAACCTACAGTTGACAGAGTAATTACCGCCATATAGAGACTGTCTAAAATGGACCAGTCCTCCCCACCTAATAATTTGTAACCGCTTGCACCAATTACTACTACACCAATAAAAATTAGAAAGATTCGAGCTATACGAGAAAAAGCCATTAAATAATAATCTCCATTCCGTCAAAGGCGATATCCACCCGGCCATCGTAAGACTTTCTAATCGAAGAAATGATATCTTCATTTAATACATCGGGATATAAATGTGTAAGTACCAGCCGACCACACTGTGTTTCGTACGCTATTTGACCACATTCAACCGGGGTTAAATGTCCAGACTTTTTCTCTTGATCAGGGAACGAACATTCCAAGATCAGGACATCAACTCCTTTGGCGCTATCAATAAGAATTTTACAGTAATCAGTATCTCCGGAATAAAATATCTCTTTTCCATTACTATCCATAAAGCGATATGTGATACTATGTTGTGTGTGTTCTGTATGATCACATGTAAAGCTTATATCACCGATTTCAGCAGTTCCTTTTGTTAACTCTTCTATATTGAGTTTAACGTCTTCAGACAATGTCCACTCACCATAAATATCCATCAAACGATCAAAATAGCTAATAAAACCTACAGGTGCCACAATTTGAAGCAGTTTACCATTAACTACTCTTGGATCGTGTTTTAAAGCGAATAAAAAAGGGATCAGGTCCATGGTGTGATCAGGATGCAGATGAGAATAACAGATACCATTGATTTCGAGATAATTCAGACCAAAATCTGATATTTTGCGTAATGCCCCTGAACCACCATCAATTAGAATGTTGGTAGTACCACTTTGCAGGAAATAGCCACTGTTGCCCCGCTTTGGGAATGGAATAAGTGTTCCGCTACCTAAGACTGTAAGCTTCATGATACAATTTAGCTATCAGGAAGATAAAACGGAATCTCTTGAATTTTCAGTTAGATTTAGAAGTAGCAACTGGTTGATTTACTACCATTGATAGACCTGCGGCAATAACGGCAGTGATGGCCAATGATGTAGGAAAAGATATCATTTTAATCGAAAACATCATCATCAGATACCATATTACTGCCAGACCATTGCGGAGTACTACAAACCCAAAGAAGTAACAAAGCAAATAAACAATAACACCACCAATCAGGAAAAGAAGCACATCCTTTATTTTATTAAGCTGCCCACTTCTTCCCCGGATTAATAACCATACTGGAGTGGGTAAAAGAAATAATAGTGAAAAGGGATTTACAAGTAAAATGTAAATCATTGCTAACCCAGTCATTAGAAAAGCGATACATTTCCTCGCCATAAATGTTATTGACAAATTTTTTGGTAATATTGATCGTAAATATTTTCTTGAGATAAAAAAGAGTACAAACAAAGAAAATAACCAAAGTAGAACCGCTCCCCACTTTGGTTCAAAAAGAGGTTCATCCTTGGCGGTAGCAGGATATAGATAATATTTATCCATTAGTCCGATTTCTACAAAAAGATAAAGTAGCAAGATAGAAGCTATAAGTGGAATCCACAGGGAAAGGAAGTGTTGTAAGGCTTGTCTCCAAGCTTTTTTATTTCGATTAATCTTTTGAAATGCAAGCAGACTAACTGCCATGAAAAGTACAATAAATAGTATAAAAATGCTCCATAAGGGTATTTCCCTAAGTACCAATTGTTTATTTGGGAAGTAAATGTATGGTCCTTTTTCTTTTGGGAAGTCATCCATAGTAAGCAGTTTTTTTGCGAGTCCTTCTACAACTTGACCAGCGTGTTGTAGAGTTATAGATGACTGTAATCCAATTGTATCATGCAGAGTATGATAAGTGTTCCAATGAGTATCAATTTCCTGAAAGGGTACAATTCCTGTTAGGCCGAAAGATGGTATTCTTTTTGCTACAAATGGACCTTCATCCATAAAAGATACCGGCACTGCTTGAAAAAGAACCTGTTCTAAAGGTGAGCTTATTTGTGGTACCCAGAGATTTTCAGCATTTAAAGCTACTTTTTGAGTCAACAATTGTAACCAGAGATCTCCATAGTTTCTGAACTGACCGCGGGCATCCATCATTAGGCCATTATATATTTTTTTTCCCAAGTTATCCAAGGATATAGCCGCGATAATTCTCTCAATGTCCGGATGTGTTTCTACGTAGTGGAGACTACCTAACATACCATACTCTTCCCCATCGGAAGAAAGAAAGACCATAGTATATTTCCTTTCTTCTATCCTGCTGAATATTTGAGCGAGATGAAGGAGGATAGCGATACCTGAACCGTCATTATCTGCACCCTCATAAGTATCTGGTGACTGATCATGGTGAGCGACTATGATAATTTCTTCAGTCGAGTTTCCAGGAAGAGTGGCAATAACGTTATTCAGGAAAAGAGGTTTACTATAGTTCATTACTGTCCATTCATCTATTTTAGTAATCATACCCAAGTTTGAAAATATCTCCTGTAACCATCGTACCGCTTTCCGGTTATTGGGTGTTCCACTCGAGCGTAAAGGAAATAATTTGACAAATTCTGCTTCTAAAGCAAGAGCACTATCCCCAGAAAATTGATATTTCAAAGGTGAATATTCAACATCTAATGGAGGAACTTCTTTACAAGAAGAACATAGTCCCCAACTTAAAAGGATTAACACACTGTATTTAAAGAATCTCATGAAAGTATCGACCGGGTAAGATATTATTAAATCTAATGCTTATCTGGAAATAGGACCTCTTCAGTATCATTTGAGGGAGAATTGATCAGTTTTGATACTCTGCTAGCTTTCAAATTGACGGTTTTATTAGACTTTAACAACTCGATAACTTTAGTTAATGGAAGATCTCCTATCCAGTATTTTTCATCAACTGGGGTAAGTATGGCTGGCATACGATCATGAATTTCTCTGATCGAATTACTAGCGGGTACCGTTATTATTGCAAAGGATTTTATTTCTCTTCCATCTTGTGCTTGCCATGTTTCCCAGATTCCAGCGAAGGCAAAAAGGCTACCATCTTTTAATGTAATTCTGAAGGGAATTTTACCTTCTTCTGTTGTCTTCCATTCATAATAACCATCAGCTATTACCAGACACCTCCGTTTATTAATGGCGTACTTGAATGAGGACTTTTCGGTTATTGTTTCTGCACGGGCATTTATCAGTCTGTTCCCTATTTTCTCTTCTTTAGCCCAGAATGGTATTAGTCCCCACTTGAAGTACTGGACGTTTTTTTTATCCGAGTTTGTAATAACTGGCAACAATTGGGAAGGTGCTGCATTATATCGCTTTTTGTACTGACCTTTGACTACTTTCGCTCCAAAACGTTTTTCCAATTCGTCAGAATCCGATATTACTGAAAATCTACCGCACATTGTCTATCCTGCCTTGATGGTTAACAGGCTATTCCACCTCGTGGTATAACAAGGAGATAGCTGTTCCTGCCGAAGCTTCCATTTCCTGTCGAATCCCTGGACAGCATACCTGACAATGTCTCTTCCCATGGAACGGTTGATGGTGTCCATGGCTTTTGCAATGCGTTGATCTTTCTCCCGGTCCATAATATCAAATAGACCTTGCTGAACCTGATTTTCCGGTACGATGCCTGTCACAATCACTCCTGCCTTCTTGTATTTATAGCCCGACCTGTAAATAGCTTCTAATCCTCTGATTGACTGTTTGATCAACTCGGCGGTGCTGTTACTGGGGACAGACAGTTTCATCACTTTGTAATTGTTGTACTGGGGAAGCTCTGGCTTAAACCTGTTTGAGTTTATGAATACTGTCAGGATACCCGCACAAGATTTTTGTTGGCGGAGTTTTTCTGCGCACCGTGTAGCGTACATGGCCACAGATTCCCGAAGTTGAGCAATGTCCTCCACCATAATACCAAAAGAACGTGAGGTGCAAATAGCTTTCTTGTTCGGTCGCACTGTTTCTAAAGGTAAACAGGATATACCTTTAAGCTCCCGAATCATGCGCACACCTACGACGGTCAGATGTCTTTTTACCCACTCCTCGTTTGCATTTCTGAATTCAAGAGCGGTATTAATGTTGTACGATTTTAAGAACAAAGCATATCGTCTACCGATACCCCAGATGTTTGCAACAGGAAAGTTCTTTAAGGTTTCCTCAATTTGGTCATTATCCAGTATAAATACACTAACACCTTTCTTATGTCTTTTAGCGATATAATTAGCTACCTTAGACAGTGTTTTCGTGGAAGCAATTCCCATAGAGATGGGAATGCCGGTATAACGCATCACTGTATGTCTGATTTTCTGCCCATATTGATACAGGTCGATATGACCTAATTCAGACAGATCCAAAAAAGCTTCATCAATGGAATATATTTCCATCTCTGGAGTAAGCGGTTCCAAGGTATTCATCACCCGTTGTGACATATCGCCGTAAAGAGCAAAATTAGAGGAGAAAACGGCAACCTTATTGCTCCTCAAGAATTCCTTTATCTTGAATGCCGGCTCGCCCATCTTAATACCCAGCATTTTGGCTTCGTCAGACCGGGCGATAACACAGCCATCGTTATTCGACAAAACAATTACCGGCTTATCACGCAATTGGGGGGAAAACACGCGCTCACAGGAAGCGTAGAAGTTATTGCAGTCTACGAGGGCAAACATACTAACCTGATTCAAACTTTTGAAAGAGTGCGAAGACATAAATGTCTGCGCTAAATGCTGGCAACCCCGCTAAAGCGGGCTCTTTTTTAATAATCGTTCTTTTGTCATTAAGCGTGGTCATTTATGGCCTCGCTTGCTAATTAGGTTGATGAATGGTGTAAGTAACAACTCCCCAAGCCTGGAAATCCATACTTTTAGTAATTTTGATAGCCTGATAGTGTGGGTTCCCGGGTAGCAGATAGATCTCTCCCTCTACTTTTTTGAATTTCTTCACGGTAAACTCGCCATTAACCACACATACGATCACATCATTACTTTTAGGTTCCAAGGCCCTATCGACGATCAACAGATCTCCGTCATGAATACCAGCATCAATCATGGAATCTCCTTTTACCCGCACGTAAAATGTGGCCGCAGGATGCCTGATTAAATGTTTGTTTAAGTCCAGAGACAACTCCAGATAGTCATCAGCCGGCGACGGAAAACCGGCAGAAACCGAGGACAGGTATAAAGGAATCTGGGTATCGGGTGTCGTTGCTGAAGAATAGAAATCCAGTTTGCCGGTAGTATTTATCCTGTATAACTGGGTCATACCTAATATTTCCTGATGACTCCCAGCACAACGCCTCCAATTCTGAAGCTATCGTCCTGAGCTACATGAATAATATCATAGTCTGGATTTTGAGGATGGAGTTCGATACCCTCTTGGGTAGGGTAATATTTTTTTAATGTTGCCTCTTCATTGACGTACGCCACTACCATATCACCTGGAACTGCCATATCTGTTTTTCTAACAATAATAAAGTCACCATCCTCGATGCTTTCGCCCGTCATTGAATTGCCTTTTACCTGCAGTGCATAATGGGATGGATGAACGAATGATGACGGTACGTCAATCATTTCCTGGTTTTCAATGGCTTCCAGGGGACGACCGGCGGCGATACGTCCTGCAAGTGGCAGTTGGTGATCAGGCTCTTCTTCCACGACCGTTAATGCCCGCTTACCATTAAATCCCTTTTCTTGCCGCAAGTAGCCATTATTAATCAACTCGCGAACGTACCAGTTTACCGTGCCCAATGAACGAAATCCCAAACCCGCTTTAATTTCTTCAAAGGTCGGCGGCTGTCCACTGTTCCTGGTAAACTCCTGGATAAAATCCAAAAACCGTTTCTGCTTCCTGGATAGAATCATGAAGGTCTCTCCAACGTTACTCGTATGTTACTCGTATGTATTTTACGAAAAAATTTAGACTTTAACAGCATAAAATTCACTTCTAGATTTCCATATTAAAGATTACAAATGGCCACAGAGCACCTCAGACCTGTCCGCCTTGAGTGTTCGGGCGGGTCAGAAAGGATGTTACCACCGGATAGGCAGCTTTAGTTGCTCGCTGAGAGAACCTTAAGTTGCGAGTCCATAAATGAACATGCTAAATCAAAAAAAGACGGCTAAAGCCGCCTGCCTGAACACACAGTCGGGCAGGCACGCTTAATCGAAGATACTCCTATTCATGGGAGTATCACTTCACAGGCAGATAGACCTGATATTTCGGGGGAACTTCAGTGGTTGAATTACCTTTGACAAGTTGTCAATGACTGCGTAAACTTAAAATAGAAAGCGGGTAAATCTTGTGGTGCGCCTTGGGTACTGCCTTCCATAGGTTGGCTATGAGCCCGGGGATGATCGGCATTATAGGGTCCGCTTTTTTCTTGCCAATCCCCTCAAGATCTTTTCGGGAGTTATAGGGAGTTCCCGGATGCGTACCCCACAGGCGTTGAAGATAGCATTAACGACAGCGGGTGCAGGCCCGTTGATTGGAATTTCAGCAATAGCCTTGGCTCCAAACGGACCGGACGGTTCATCAGTATGTACGAATTCAGCTACAATTTCCGGCATGTCTATGGCTGTGTAGATGTGGTAACTTCCAAAATCCCGGTTTATAGCTCTCCCCTTTTCATCGAATATCATAAATTCTGACAGTGTCATCCCGAGAGATTGAGGGATCGCCCCTTCCACTTGACCCTCCGCCATCTGAGGATTAATAATTCGTCCGGCATCAGTTACTGAAACGATTTTATTCACAGTTACAAATCCAGTCTCAATATCTACAGTAACGTCAGCAAAAGTGGCATTAAACGGAGGCGGACTATCATAACTCATGTGAGAGGCGACTGACTGGATTTGTTTCTGATGATCAGAGTAAAATGACCTGGTACAGATTTCACTATAGGACATTTTCTCTCCATTGTCACCAATAACTTGATTATCCCTGATTTCTGCTTCGTCAACTCCCAGGATTTTTTTACCCTGTTCCAGAATCTGCTCACGAACTTCCTCAGCAGCCTTTTTCACAGCGCCTCCTGTGATATATGTCGTACTGGAGGCATAAGCCCCAGTGTCAAACGGAGTCATATCTGTGTCCGATGAGTAAACAATGATTTTAGAAACAGGTACCTCCAGTACTTCTGCCGCAATCTGAGCCATTACAGTATCTGATCCCGTTCCCAGATCGGTAGCACCAATATTCAGATTGAAACTCCCATCCTCATTCATTTTCAAGAAGGCTGCTCCCATATCAATGCCAGCTATACCCGAACCCTGTGCTACCGTTGCCACACCTATACCACGTCGCAAAGAACTATTCTCATCCGATTGATGTGGCTTTTTCCAGTCGATCAATTCGGTACCCTTTTGTAAGCATTCTTTTACACCAGTAGTATTCAGGAACACCGGAAACCCCTCTTTCCCCTCACCCAAAATCTTTGCTATAGGCACTTCATCACCTTCGCTGTAGTAGTTTTTCATCCGCAATTCTATGGGATCAATACCAAGTTCATGAGCGATTTCGTCTATCATGGACTCCATAGCAAAGAAACCTTGTGGTGCACCATATCCTCGATATGCACCAGCAGGAGGAAGATTCGTATAAACTGAATTAGCCCGGATTCTAATGTTGGGAGATTTGTAAAGGGAAAGAGTCTTACTGGCTGTGACTGACATCACTGTCAGGGCATGGGGTCCATAAGCTCCTGAATTCTGTAATATCTCCATATCAATGGCGTTTATGGTATGATCCTCATTCAATCCTATTTTCAATGTAACAATCTGTGGATGGCGAGAACGAGCGGCAGTAAATTCCTCCTCGCGACTGTATTCCAGACGAGCTGGACGACCAGTACGAAGAGTTACGGCTGCACACAATTCCTCGCCGATAATTTCCTGTTTGGATCCGAATCCTCCACCTATTCGGGGTTTAATCACTCTTATTTTAGAAACGGGGATTTCCAGAACTTCAGCGACGATACGCCGCACATGATTGGGAACCTGAGTCGCCGTACGAATAACCACCCTGTCATGTTCGTCGAGCCAGGACAAAGAAACATGGGGTTCCAGATGAGCCTGCTGAACATAAGGCGTAGCATAAGCACCAGTGAATAGATGCTTCGATTCTGCCAATCCTTTTTCCACATCTCCCAACTCCTTATTAATATTGGAAGCTATATTATTGTTTGGATCATGGATAAATTCAAATCCCTCTTTTTCAGGATGAATCAAGGTTTCGTTTCCCATGGACAGTTTTGGATCAAAGATGGCGGGTAGTTCCTGATATTCTACGGTAATCAATTGTAGAGCTTCTTCAGCTATCTCTATTGAATCAGCGGCAACTACAGCAACTCGATCCCCTACAAAACGAACTGTAGAATCCAAGATCAAAGTATCATGAGGGGAGGGTTCAGGTACCCCCTGACCTGCGGAAGTGTAATAGATTGGATTAAAATCTTTGTGAGTCAGTACCTCAACCACGCCTTTTAATTCTAATGCCTTGGAAGGGTCAATGTTTATAATTTTAGCGTGAGCTAACGGACTTCGTAGAACTTTAATATACAGGAAATCCCTCTTGGGAATATCATCGGCAAAAACGGGTTTTCCTTTAGCCAGAGCAAGGCCATCCACACGTGGTGTCTTTTGTCCAACGACTCTCATCTCAGCAATCAGCCTTTCCAAGCTTATTTATAGTGCTCATAACTGCCTTTACTGGTTTAACAAATCCAGTACATCGACAATATACTCCAGCAAGTGCGTCTCTGACATCTTCTTCTGAAGGTGTTTTATTCTGTTGCAATAGTGATTGTACAGCTAAGATCATTCCCGGTGTACAATAACCGCACTGAATAGCTCCTTCCTGAATAAATAGTTCCTGTAAGGGGTGTAATTCTAAACCTGACGAAAAAGACTCTATAGTCTCTACTACGCTGTCTTTTACTGCATGTATTAACAACAGAGATGAATTCATCAATTTTCCATTTACTAAGACAGCATCGGTACCCGTTTCCCCTCTTTCTGAGCTGAATTTCACACTGAAATATCCTTGAATTCGAAGATAGTCAAATAACGTGGTGCCTGGGGGGTTCTCCGTTTTTACTGATTTGCCATTTAAAATGAAGGAAATCATCCCACATTACCTCCCCTCAGTAGTGCTGTGGTAATTAATGATGTCTTGTATTCCATGGAACCCAGATAATCGTCTTGGAAATATTTGATCGCATTTTGAGCAATGTGGGCTACCGATTGAGGATTCCAATTATTCACATTTAAGGAGAAATTCTGGGTTTTATTACACAAACCGCCAATGGCAATTTCAAGTCTATTATTGCGACGAACTACGCACACAATTACAATTGCAGGAGCCGAGGGGATGACTGAATATCGTAACAGTTCTACATCATCAACTTGTCCAGGGAAATAGATAATTTCAGTCACAATGCCTTTTCCATCCCAATCGCGGAGGGGTATTTTCAAATCCTCCTTAGTAGTGATCGATATATTGGCCCCAATAGCATGTAAGAAAACCATAACTTCAGAATTAGCCCGATTCTGTCCTAACTCCCCGCCAAACGTCCTCTGGTTACGAATATTTTTAGAAGGACAGGATGATCTTATTCCCTTCAACAATTTACTTTCTGGATTGAGAGGAGTGATTTTGTCAATAAATTCCTGAAGAGTAGCCTTTGCACCGATCCTGATAAAATCCATTTCCACGTGGATAGAATTATCCAATAAGTGATTGATATCTATAAGTGTTTTTACTGCAGAAGATTGTTCGGCAACTAAGTAACTCCCACCAGAAAATAAAATGGTATCATCACTTTGGAGCATAAATGCTTCCTGGAGAGTTTGGGGATATTTAATAGATTGAATCGATCTCCACATAAGCCTAATCCATCTGGAAGAAATTGATGCCAGATTTTTCAATAGCTTGGGTCAGCATTTTTTCAGCAATTAAATTATTAATTAAGCGCAGCTTTTATTTAAAAGTGGCA